>DASTVQ010000126.1:0-25870 GCA_035759015.1 Kribbella sp. | reverse complement strand
GGGTTCGCGCCGGGAGAGTGGACCGACGACACCGCGCAGGCCTACTCGACCGCCGAGGTAGCCGCCACCGGTGCTGACCTGCGCTCGGACGAGGCGCTCACCTCGATCGCCCGTCGCCTCGCGGACTGGTACGCCGACGGGCCGTCCGACGTGGGCATCCAGACGCGGGCCGTGCTCTCCGCGGTCGGCCGACGCCCGAGCACGGAGGAGATGCGCCAGGCTGCCCGGCTGGTCCACGACCGAACGGGGCGGAGCGCGGGCAACGGTTCCCTGATGCGCACGTCTGCCGTAGCCCTCGCCCACCTCGACGACCCGGAGGCACTGGTCGAGGCGGCGGCAGGTCGTGCACGGCTGGCCGGGTGTCGAGCGACTCGGTGTCACCCAGGTGCCCGAGGCGCCGTTCGACGCCGCGCTGTCCGACGTACGCCGTGCGCTCCCGGGCAGTTCGCCCAACAAGGGCTTCATGACGCGCTCGAGGCGCTGGAAGGGAAGTGATCGTCGTGAACACATTCATCGACTGGCTGAACTCACCTGCCCTGCATGCGTTCGGCGCGCCCACGACCTGGGCCGAGGTCCTGGGCTTTGTCACCGGGGCCGTCTGCGTCTGGTTCGTGGCGAAGCAGCACATCCTGAACTGGCCGATCGGCATCGCGAACAACCTGCTGTGGATCCTGCTGTTCGCCACCGCGGGCCTCTACGCGGACTCGGGTCTCCAGCTCGTCTACGTGGCCCTGGGGCTGTGGGGCTGGTGGCAGTGGTTGCACGGAGGCGTCGATCGCTCCGCCCGTGTCGTCTCCGGCACCTCCGTTCGGGAGTGGGCCGGGCTGGCGACGGCTGGTGGGCTCGGCACGGTGGTGCTCACATGGTTCCTCGAGACCTGGACGCCGTCGACCGTCCCTTTCTTCGATGCCGTGACGACGGTGATCTCCTTGCTGGCCGTCTACGGTCAGGCGAAGAAGAAGTGGGAATCGTGGTTGTTGTGGATGGCCGCGGACGTGATCTACGTTCCGCTCTACCACCACAAGGGCCTGGACCTCACGGCCATCCTCTACGTCGGCTTCTTCGCCCTGTGCGTGAAGGGCCTGATCGAGTGGCGCCGGGACCTTGCCCTCAGGCGAACTGCCACCCCCGTCGCCTCGCTGCGGCGTCCGACCGGGCTGCGCTCGACGTGAACGGCAGCACGCGATGAACGGCGGTCAGGCTCGGTCTCCGCACGGTCTGGTGATCGGGAAGTTCTACCCGCCACACCTCGGCCACCATCACCTCGTGTCTCGCGCGGCCGAGCAGACCGAACGTCTTACGGTGCTCGTGCTCGCGTCCGCAGTGGAGTCCATCCCGCTCGGGGACCGTGTTGCGTGGCTGACCGAGGTTCATCGCGAGCGTCGAGGCGAGGTGAACGTGAGCGTGATCGGCGGCAGGTGCGACGTCCCGGTGGACCTCGGGTCGGAAACCGTCTGGACTGCCCACGTGGCAGTCATGCAGTCCGTCGTGGCGGCTCACACGGACGTTCCCGTGGATGCGGTCTTCAGCAGCGAGGTGTACGGCGACGAGCTCGCGTCACGGCTCGGCGCCGCCCACGTGCTCGTGGACCCTGCCCGCACGACCGTCCCGGTCTCGGGAACGGCGGTCCGTGGAGACCTGGCTTCTGGGTGGGGGCTCCTGCACCCGGTCGTCAGGGCGGGCCTGGCCACGCGAGTGGTCGTGGTCGGCGCCGAGTCCACCGGCACGACAACGGTCTCCCGAGCGCTTGCTGACCACTACCGCGCCAGAGGCGGGATCTGGAGCGAGACTCGATGGGTCCCCGAGCACGGGCGCGACTACACGGTCGAGAAGCTGCAGTCGACCCAACTGGCCGCTCGCGCGAACTGCGACCCGTTGCCGAGGCTGGAGGATCTGGTCTGGGACGCTGCCGACTTCGAGCAGATCGCCGCGACCCAGAACCGGCTGGAGGACGAGGCGGCTGCCGCGGGGTCGCCGCTGGTGGTGTGCGACACCGACGCCTTCGCGACGTCTGTGTGGGAGTACCGCTACGCAGGCGCTGACTCGCACGGTGCATCGACGGCACCGGTCCCTGGAGGTTGGTCGCCAAGGCTTTACCTGGTCACGGATCACACCGGGGTGCCGTTCGTCCAGGACGGCTGGCGCGACGGCGAGCACATCAGGACACAGATGACCGCGTGGTTCCTCGAACGGCTGACCCGAGCCGGCCACTCGTGGGTACTGCTGACCGGGTCATTGTCGGAGCGACTCGAGCTGGCGGTCTGCGTCACGGACGAGGCGCTCAGTAGAGGAGCCCGCCTCGCCGACCCGCTGGGGGCCCGCCGCACCCAGCTGCCCGCGACGATTGGTGTGCGCAAGCCCTGATCGAACTGAAGTAGTCCTTCTGGGCCGTGTAACGAATGCAGCCCGGGTAGTCAACAGGCTCATGGAGCGTGCCAGCACGCGACTCCAGGAGCGGCAGGCGGAGTCTGACGCCGCGATCGAGGACAAGGCTGCGGACCCCGCTGCGCTCGATGCCTACTCGAAACTTATGGAAGCTCAGATGCGCGCCTACTCCGCGCTTCCGGAAGACCAGTCTGAATGGGTTGTGCGGGTCGAGGATCCGAGCTCGTACGTCACGTACGACGAGCCTTACTCGGTGCCCTCCCACGCACAGTGGGACCGTCAGGCGATCCGTGACGAATTGAATGGTCTCGTCGTGCTTCCTCGCCGTGATGGCCGCGGCACGCGCACCGAGCGTGTCGGAGCCATGTCCAAGGTGAGTCTGGTCCGCTGCGGGCCGGAGTCACAGGGCTATTGCCCCGATGAGGCGGGTCGAACGTCTCTGGTCCGCGGCCCGTGTCGTGTCGAGGCTGAACCAAGGAGGCAGAAGTGTGTCGATCCAGCGGCTGACCGCCGAGGACGAGTTCATGCTGGTGCGCTCAGGACGAGTTGCGTGCCCTGGCAGGAACTTTCCATTGACATCACTGTCTGATTCGGAATTCCTATGCTTGGAGTCGCCTTATGAAGATCGAGTACTTTCACGCGTCGAAATATGGCAATGGGGCCATGGTCGCGGAGGAGTTCAAGAAGCAGCTGGCCGGCAAAGGTGTCCCGGTCACCGTCCATCACATCCGCGACGTGAAGCCGAAGGACCTGCCGCCGGCCGACCTCTACGTGTTCAGCTCTCCCGGGCGGATGGGCAGGCCCATCGGCGGCATGCGCCGCTTCCTGAAGAAGGTGGCGCTGCCTGCTGGCACGACGTACGCCATCCTGACCACTGAGGCGGCACCGCAGCCGGACAAGAAGACCGGCAGGATGCCGACCGAGGAGGAGCTGGCCAAGTGGCAGCGCGTCATTCCGATCATGAACGAGATTCTGCAGAGCAAGGGTCTTGTCAAGGTTGCCGAGGGCAAGGTCCTGGTGACCGGGCTCAAGGGTCCGTTGGAGGACGACTGGCAGAAGAAGGTGGAGGCCTACGTGGCCCAGCTCCCCATCCAACCCTGACTCCGACGACTTTCTCACTGGAGGATCGCCAGGCCCGCGACGATCCGGGCAGGGCGCGTGAGCCTGTCCCACGAGACTGGAGCTTGGTCCTGAGGAGAGGGGTCGTTCGGCCCTTGCTGATCCATCGCTGGTGAGCACACGTTGGCATGAGAGGGCTCGAGACGCCGGCGCATGTCGGTCGCCCTGACGCGGTGTTCCCGTGGTTGCGGCTCCACATCTGGCCAAGAGCCCGCCAACAGACCCGAGGAGGCCATCATGCGATCTCTAGCCATCCCACACAGAGCACCGGTAAGAGCCCCGGTCCGTCACGGACCTGTCGTCGGCTTCCTGCGACCGGTCGGTCGCTTCGTCATGCACTACTTGGAGATGTGCGTGGTCATGTGCGTCGGCGCGGTCAGTTTGAGCGTGCTGTTCTTCGGCGCCGCCGCACTGCTCGGCTACACAGACCTGCCGGAGCGGGCGCCAGAGCTTACGGCGCTGGTCGTCGCCATCAACCTCTCCCTGCCGATGGCCGTATGGATGCGGTTCAGGGGCATGGACTGGCGGCCCACCCTGGAGATGTCGGGTGCGACGATGGTCGCCGGGTTGCTGCTGATCGCGGCGTACCGGCTGGACGTCATCGAGCAGAGCAGTCTGATGGAGCTGCAGACAGGCCTCTTCGCCTGTCCGCTGATGCTCGTGGTCATGCTGACGCGCTTCCGGCTCTACTCAGCCAAACACAACCACCACCGCGGCGACCCGGCGCGGTGAAGGTATGCCGCTTTCGAGGGGTCTCGCACGGTTCAACCGCAGGTTTGCGAACCCGGTCATGCGGCTGGTCGCGGGCCGGCTGCCGCCGTTCGCGATCGTCAGGCATCGCGGCCGCCGGACCGGGCGGGACTATGTGACACCAGTGTTGGCGTTCGGCACCGAGGACGGCGCCGTCATCGGAGTCCTGTACGGCACAGGCTCGGATTGGGTGAGCAACGTCTTGGTGGCAGGTGGCGCGGAGGTCAAGCGGCGCCGTGAGTGGCAGCATTACGGGCAGTCCCGACTCGTTGGCGGCGACGAAGGGTTACGGCTCCTCCCGACCGTGGTCCGTAGTCCGTTCCGCCTCCTGGGCGTACGCGCCTTCGTCCGTCTCAGCAGTCCTTGACGTCGTGCCACCGCGTGGGACACATGCCGCGGGGCGCGGCGCGCCGCGGCGAAAGGCAGGGGAAAGCGGCGTTGTTCTGCGGCTCGGCCGCGCATAGTTGAAGGCGTGAAGGCCTACCGTAACCCTGTGCTGACGGCCGCGGTGGTTGCGCCGTTCGTGGTCTGTGTCGGGTTGGTTCCGTTCCGGGACAGCTTCGACAATGCGAATGCGGCGCTGCTCTTGGTGTTGGTCATCGTCGCCGTGGCCTCGTTCGGCATCCGGCCCGCGGGCGTGGTGGCTGCCGTCTCCAGCGCGGTGTGGTTCGACTTCTTCCTGACGGTTCCGTACAACCGGCTGACGATCGACGACCGGGCCGACATCGAGGCGACCGTGCTGCTGGTCGTGATCGGGGCCGCGGTGACGGAGATCGCGCTGTGGGGACGGCGTCAGCAGGCTCGCGCCAGCCGGCAGAGCGGATACCTCACGGGTGTCCTGACGACTTCCCGGCGGTGTGCCACCGGCGACTCCGCGGCGGAGCTGATCGACCACGTCGGCACGCAGTTGATCGACGTACTGGGGATCGACGGCTGCCGGTTCAGGACCGGGACGGTGGGCCGGGTCGGTGCGCCTCAGCTGAACCATGACGGCTCGGTGACACGTGGGAGCCAGGTGCTCAAGATCGAGCGAGACGGGTTGCCGACCAACGCGGAGATCGAGCTGACCGTCCAGCACGCCGGTGTAGTCCGGGGTCGCTTCCTGCTCACCGCGGCGGCCCGGATCACCAGGCCCGATTTGGAGCAGCGGCTGGTCGCGGTCGCGCTCGCCGACCAGGTCGGCGCCGCCCTCTCGTCGAACGACGCGGGGCCTGCCGAGACCCGCCAGGTGTCCCGCTGAGCGTTGGACTGGTTGCGTTCCCCAACCTTTACCGTGTGCCACAGTTGCGATTCCGGAACAGACGGTGCTTCCTCAGGCGTTGTTAAGGGTAGCCCCGTAGTATCGCCCTACGACTCACAGCGGGTCGACAGTGGGTCATCAGGAGGATGACATGCAGAGCAGTAACCCGGTCCTGAACCGGTCGAGTGCGTTTGCGCCTGGCCACGGCCAGGCTTATCCCGGTGCCGCTCCGTACGGTCAGCCGGGGCCTTATGGGCAGCCCGGCCAGTACGGCGGCCCAGGTCTGCCGCCGCAGCAGTACCAGGGAGCCCCTGCCGCCAGCCGCCCGATGACGATGGACGACGTCATCGTCAAGACCAGCCTGACACTCGGTGTGGTCGTCGTCTTCGCCGCGCTCGCGTGGTGGATGGTGCCGGACAGCCTGGTCACCCCGACCTTCCTGGCCGGCCTGCTGGCCGCGTTCGCGCTTGGCATGGTGCTGTCGTTCATGCGGGTCGTCAACCCCGCGCTGGTGATGGTCTACGCCGCGGCCGAGGGCGTCTTCCTCGGGATCGGCAGTGAGTTCATCGCACGGTACGTCGGTGACAGCGGCATCGTGGTCCAAGCGGTTCTCGCGACTCTGGTGACGGCCGGCTTGACCCTGGCGACGTACAAGTACTTCAAGATCAAGGTGACGGCGCGGTTCACCAAGATGGTGATCATCGCCACGATGGGCTTCGCGGGCGTCATCGTGATCAACCTGATCGCCAGCCTGTTCGGCTTCAACAGCGGCATCGGCGGCTTCGGCGCGATGGGCCTGCTGTTCGCCGCGATCGGCGCCGGCCTGGCCGTGTTCAACCTGATCCTCGACTTCGACCTGATCGAGCGAGGCGTGGCGCAGGGCGCGCCGCAGAGCGAGGCGTGGCGGGCGGCCTTCGGCCTCACCGTGACGCTGGTCTGGCTGTACTGGAACCTGCTGCGGATCCTCGCGATCCTTCGCGGCAGCGACTGATCGACTGACCGCCAGGGCGCCTCGGGCGCCCGGTCGACCAGGGGCCGGCTCCTTCAGGTGGGGGAGCCGGCTCTTCGTCTTGCCCGGCGGTCACCTGCCGTGGGACAGCGAAGGCCTGCCCCTCCACCTGAAAGGGCAGGCCGTCTGCAGGCTCCTATTCGGCTCGTCAGCCCATGCGCCGGTGCGCTTTGAGCAGGTCCCACTCATGGACGATGGCCGTGGCATGCCCGTGGGCGATCGCGTACTCGCCGCTCAGCCACCGAACCCTGTCGTCGAAGCGCAGGAACGACGGTCCGTCGTTCATCAGCTTGAACCACTCGGTCATTTCGCGTCCGGTGATCTGGGGCACCTTCTCCACCAGACGCTGGTGCGTCTCCTCGGAGTGGTTCAGGCCCATTGTCGCCTCCCGTCGTCGGGAATTCCGCGTTGCTACTGACTGTGCCGCAGGACAAGGCGACAGGCAAGCCCTCCCGTCCGAAAGTCCTCGCCAGCGGACGCGCTACGGCCCGGCCGGCAGCGACACGGTGACCACGCCGGTGTCCGGATCCGTGCCGACCTCGCTCGCGTCGACCTTCTGCACCTCGACCTTCGGGTGACGGCGGCGGTGCCGGAGCTGGACCCACCGGCCGCTGGGGCCGCGCTCGTGGCCGGCGACCTGCGTCGCGGCGACCTCGGTCCCGGCGGTGTGGGCGGCCTGGACGGCGGCCTCGGCGATCGGCAGGACGGCCTCGCCCCTGAACGGCTCCGGGTGGACGAAGGACTCCGGTCCGACGCCGACCGCCGCCGCCAGCGAGGGCAGCAGGGCGGCCGACGCGGCGGCGTAGCCCGTCACCGACGGGTGGAAGTTGTCGGGGCCCCACATCGCGTCGTTGGTCCGGAACGCCTCGCTCAGCAGCGACCCCATCGACACCGTGCGGCCACCGGCCTCGACCACGGCGATCGTCTGGGCCGCGGCCAGCCGACGGCTCCAGGACCGCGCCACCTGCCGCAGCGGCGGCATGATCGGCCGGACGACGCCCAGGTCGGGGCAGGTGCCGACCACGACCTCGCAGTGCGCCGCGCGCAGCCGCCGGACGGCGGCGTCGAGCAGCCGGACGGACTGCGACGGCGGAACCTGAGCTTTCACGTCGTTGACGCCGATCAGGATCGCCGCCACGTGAGGTCCGGCGAGGAGGGCGGTGTCGATCTGCGGCGCCAAGTCGATGGACTTCGCCCCCACCCGGGACACGTCGACGAGCCGGACCGGGCGCTTCGCCAGCTCGGCGAGACCGCACGCCAGCAGGACGCCGGGGGTCTCGTCGGGGGATGTGGTGCCGTAGCCGGCGGCGCTGGAGTCACCGATCATCGCCAGGGTGAGCGGATGACCTGGATATCGGCCGTACACGCCGTCGCCTCGGACCGGATGCGCCCTCATCGGGCCGATGACGCGCCGGGCGTACTGAGCCTCCGCCGTCAGCACGCCGTACAGCGTCGCTCCGATGAGTCCGAGTCCCCCTCCGCCGACGGCCGCGGCCTGGGCCAGTTTCTTGGCGGCCCGGGCAGTCATCATGAGATCAAGGATTACATACCGTTACGACAATGCAAGCCAAATATGACAGCGACCCGCTGTCCCATAGAGTGAGATCCGTGCACTACGTGAACTCACTCCTGGACCTGGTCGGCAACACCCCGCTGGTGCGGTTGTCGAAGACCACCGACGGCGCCAAGCCCCTGGTGCTCGCGAAGGTTGAGTACCTCAACCCCGGCGGCTCCGTGAAGGACCGCATCGCACTCCGGATGGTGGAGGCGGCCGAGACCTCCGGCGAGCTGAAGCCGGGCGGCACCATCGTGGAGCCGACCTCCGGCAACACCGGCGTCGGCCTGGCCATGGTCGCCCAGGCCAAGGGCTACAAGTGCGTCTTCGTCTGCCCGGACAAGGTCAGCGAGGACAAGCGCAACGTGCTGAAGGCCTACGGCGCCGAGGTGGTCGTCTGCCCGACGGCGGTCGCGCCTGAGCACCCGGACTCGTACTACAACGTGTCCGACCGGCTCGTCCGTGACATCGAGGGCGCCTGGAAGCCGAACCAGTACGCCAACCCGAACAACCCGCGCTCACACTACGAGACCACCGGCCCGGAGATCTGGGAGCAGACCGAGGGCAAGGTCACGCACTTCGTCGCGGGCGTCGGCACCGGCGGAACGATCAGCGGCACCGGCCGGTACCTGAAGGAGGTCTCGGGCGGCCGGGTGCAGATCATCGGCGCCGACCCGGAGGGCTCGGTCTACTCCGGCGGCAGTGGCCGGCCGTACCTGGTCGAGGGGGTCGGCGAGGACTTCTGGCCGGAGACGTACGACAAAACCGTCTGCGACCGGATCATCGAGGTGTCGGACGCCGACTCGTTCGCGGTCACCCGCAGGCTGGCCAGGGAGGAGGCGATGCTGGTCGGCGGTTCCTCCGGGATGGCGGCCGCCGCTGCGCTTCGCCTCGCCCACGAGCTCGACGATCCCGAAGCGGTGATCGTGGTCTTGCTGCCGGACGGCGGCCGGGGCTACCTCACGAAGGTCTTCAACGACGACTGGCTGGCGCAGTACGGCTTCCTGGCGCACGCCCGGCAGGGGACGACCCTGGGTGAGGTGCTGGCCGGCAAGGACGGCAGCATGCCACCCCTCGTGCACACGCACCCGCACGAGACCATCGCCGAGGCGATCGAGATCCTGCGCGAGTACGGCGTCTCGCAGATGCCGGTGGTGCGGGCGGAGCCGCCGGTGATGGCCGCGGAGGTCGCCGGGGCCGTCTCGGAGCGGACCCTGATGGATGCCCTGTACTCAGGCAAGGCTCGGCTCGCCGACATGGTCGAGCAGCACATGGACCCGGCACTGCCGTCCCTCGGCGCGGGGGAGCCAGTGGCGAGGGCCGTCGAGATCCTGGAGAGCAGCGACGCCCTGATGGTGCTGGACGACGGCAAGCCGGTCGGCGTCCTGACCCGGCAGGACCTGCTCAGCCACGTGTCCGTCAGCTGATCCGCCGGGGAACCTCGGGTTCAGCGGTTGAGCAGGGTCGGGATGACCGCGATCAGGACGGTCAGCAGAACTCCCACCAGAATGCCCGCCGTGGTGAGGATCTGAAGGATTTCCATGCACCCAGGCTGGTCCGCCAGAGCCTCCCGGACATCGGTCGGAGGGTTGGTCGTCGGCTCCTCCCTCGGTCGTACCGCGGACCCGGGCCTACGACTTTGGTTGCCCGGGACAACCCTGACCGGGGTCAGTGCACCAGGACGTAGTCCGAAGGATCGAGCCGACGCGTGCGGCGCCAGTAGCCGATGGTGAAGTTCGGCCAGATAGTCGAGTTGCGGCCCTGGGCGTCCAGGTACCAGCTGTTGCAGCCGGACTGCCAGACCGTGCCGCTCAGCTTGTCCTGCACCGCGGCGACGGACTGCTCCTGCGCGTCCGCACGCACCTCGACGTACGACGCGTTGCGGCTGCGGAGCAGGTGGAGCGCCTGCATCACGTAGCGGACCTGGGCCTCGATCATGAACACCATCGACGAGTGCCCCAGGGTGGTGTTCGGACCGACGAGCAGGAAGAGGTTCGGGTAGCCCGCGACGGTGATGCCGAGGTGGGCGCCGATGCCGTCCCGCTTCCAGGACTCGGCCAGGTCCAGGCCGTCGCGGCCGAGGACACGCATCCGGGTGAGATTGCCCGAGACCTCGAAGCCGGTGCCGAGCACGATCGTGTCGCAGTCGTGCGTGACGCCGTCGGCCGTGACGACACCGGTCTCGGTGACCCGGGTGATCGGTGTGGTGACGACGTCCACATTCTCGCGGGTCAACGCCGGGTAGTAGTCGTTGGAGAGCAGGATGCGCTTGCAGCCGATCTGGTAGTCAGGCGTGAGCTTCGCCCGTAGCTGTGGGTCCGCGACCTGCTTGCGCAGATGCCGCGCGGCTTGGATCTCCAGACCCTTCATCAACCGGGGGCTTCCCGCGAATCCGGCTCCGCGCAGTTCGAGACCCCAGAAGACGGCGTCCCGAATCGCTCGCTGCCCGGCGGGGAACCTGGCGTGCAGGCTGCGCTCCCGCGGTCCGATGGCGCGATCCGGCTTCGGTGTGATCCACGGCGCGGTGCGCTGGAACAGGTCCAGGTGCGCGACCTGCTCGGCGATCCGTGGGACGAACTGGATCGCGCTGGCGCCGGTGCCGATCACCGCGACCCGTCTGCGGGTGAGATCGTGACCGTGGTCCCACCGAGACGAGTGGAAGGCCGTGCCGGCGAAGGTGTTCAGGCCTGGGAGGTCGGGCAGCTTGGGCTGGTGCAGGGCCCCGACCCCGGTGACGAGGACTCGCGCATCGATGGTCTCGGTGCCGTTCACGGTGAGGGTCCAACCGCCCGCGGACTCGTCGAAGGCCGCCTCGGTCACCTCCGCGCCGTACCGGATGTGGTCGGCGACGCCATACTTCTCGGCGCAGTGCCGCAAATAGGCGAGGATCTCGTCCCAGGGCGCGAACATCTTGGTCCAGCGTGGGTTCTGCTCGAACGAGAACGAGTACAGGTACGACGGAATGTCGCACGCGCAGCCGGGGTAGGTGTTGTCGCGCCAAGTGCCGCCGAGCTCGTCGGCCTGCTCGAGGATGACGAAATCCTCGAGGCCGGCCAGCCGGAGCCTGATGCCCATGCAGATCCCGGCGAACCCGGACCCGATGATCGCCACCTCGGTCGCTGCCATGTCGATGACGTTAGCCGTGGGTCACTGTGTTGTCAGGCCCGGCAGGTCCTTGCGCCGGCATGTCTGCGGAGAGGTTCACCGACGCTGGAACCGGAACCAGCGTCCCTCGATGTCCTTCATCCGCGGCGGCAGGGCGGCGGGCTCGGAGTCGGACAACTTCCAGTCGCTGAAGATCTCCTCGACCCGCTGCGGAGTGATGCTGGGAGGCATCGGGCGCCTGGTGCCGGCGGTGAAGGCGAACAGCAGCAACTCTGCCTCGGGGTCGGAGACAGCGGTTGCCTGCTCCGCGTACGCCGCCTGGCCGGCCGAATCGAGGGTGTGGAAGCAACCGGCGTCCAGCAGCAGGCGGTAGCCGTGGCCGACGATCGGCGCCATCCGGGTGACATCGCCCAGCACGAAGCGGATGTCGACGCCCGCACCTGCGGCCCGCTCCTTCGCCTGGCGAATCGCCCGCGGAACGAAGTCGATGCCGGTGACCTCCCAGCCGCGGCGAGCCAGATCGATCGAGTGGCGGCCCCTGCCACAACCGATGTCGAGCGCCTTCCCGTACGGCGCCGTGGGCGGGTCCTCACGCGCCAGCAGGCGGTCGAACTGCTCCGCGCCGGCTTCGCCGAGATGCTCCCAGGGCGTGGCGCCGAGGCGGTAGAGCACCTTCCAGAAGGTGATCATCATCGTGAGCCTCCCCCACAACGTCGATAATGCGAGCGTCCTCCCGATCACGCCGGTCGCCAAGCCCCGGCCGGCTGGGCGAACCACGCCGGGCGGCCGTTCCGGCCGGCCGGAACGCAAGTTCGGACTCGGCGGCGACCACCTGCGCTCGGTGGAACCCGTCGCCGCGGAGCGCCTCCTCGCCTACCTTCCGGCTCCAGCCGTTGCCTGCAGCAACGTTGTGGCCTGCTGCTCTGGACCGCCGCGGAGGGGCCCGAGGCGACCCGGGTCTACTCGACCGGAGCGGTCTACCACAACTTCATCGGCGACGAGGGGCGGAACCGGGTGGTCGCCGCGTAAGGCAGGGCAAACGACGACCGGCCGGCCCGGTTGAAGGAGGAGTACGACCCGGACAACGTGTTCCACCTGAACCAGAACGTAGTACCGGGCTGAGCCCACGGCCGGGCCGTCGGTCACCGGATTCAGAGCCATTCGCCCCTGGCCGGTGCGGACGCCGCCCGGAACGCTGGGGCCATGGATGCGGTCCTGGGTTCTCAGCGGGCGGTGGACGCGCGTGCGGGCTCGGAGGGGACGCGGATCGACCTCGACGACGTCTGCCGGTACTTCAGGGTCGGCGACACCGTGGTCAAGGCGTTGGACGGGATCAACCTCCACGTCGACGACACCGCGTTCGTGGTCGTGCTGGGCGCGTCCGGGTCGGGCAAGACGACCTTGCTCAACCTCATCGGTGCCCTGGACGCGCCCACCGCGGGAACGGTCCGGCTGGCCGGCGTGGACCTCACGGCGGCCTCGAGGGGCGAGCGAACCCGGGTCCGCCGTCGAACGGTGAGCTTCATCTTCCAGAGCTTCAACCTGTTCCCGGCGCTGACCGCGGCGGAGAACGTGCAGTTCGGTGCGGACGTGGCCGGGCGCCCGGACGCGGAACGGGTCGCTTCGGAGGTGCTGGAGCAGGTGGGCCTCGGTGAACGAGCCGACCACTTCGCCCATCAGCTGTCCGGCGGTGAGCAGCAGCGGGTGGCGATCGCCCGCGCGCTCGCCACGGCGAACCCGATCCTGCTGGCCGACGAGCCGACCGGCGAGCTGGACTTCCGCACCGGCGTACAGATCCTCGAGCTGCTCCGAGCCCAGGCAGAGCGGGGCAAGACGGTCATCGTGGTCACGCACAACCGGGAGATCTCCCGGGTCGCCGACCGGGTGATCGAGCTGTCCAGCGGGCAGATCGTGGCCGATGGGCCGCCGGCCGGTGGGCGAGCCGCGATCGGCGATCTGCGCTGGTAGACCGATGGCACAGCTGCGGCTCTGGGTTCGCTGGTCCTGGCGCGATCTGCGCCGCCGGTGGCTGTTGGTCGGTGCGATCGCCATGGTCATCGCGCTCGGTACCGGCACCTACGCCGGTCTGCTGGGCACCTCGGCGTGGCGCACGCAGTCCAACGACGCGAGCTTCGCTCTGCTGAACACGCACGACCTGCGGGTGGCCATGCCGCGGGGCAGCAGCACCGCCGAGGGTGACCTGGTCGCCCTGGTGAGCCGCATTCCGCATGCCGGCGACGTCACCGCCGCGCGGGAGCGGCTCGTCGTACCGACCCAGATCGCCGGGCCGAACGACCTGCTGGTGCCCGGTGAACTGGTCGGCACCGACACGCGGGCGGGGCCTGCCGTCGACGGCGTCAACGTCACCGCCGGGCGGGCGTTGACCGCTGCCGACGACGGCCGGCCCAACGTGCTGGTCGACGCGGCATTCGCGGCGAAGAACGCGCTGCCGGACCAGGGCGGGCTGACCATCTCGGGTGGGGTCCGGTTGAGCGTGGTGGGACACGGCCAGTCACCCGAGTACTTCATCGTCTCCGGAGGTCAGGGCGGCCTGCCGTTCCTCAGCCAGAAGTCGTTCGGCGTGCTGTTCACGTCGCTGCACACCACCCAGCAGGTGACCGGTGCGCCCGGCCGGGTCAACGATCTGGTCCTCACTCTGCGGCCCGGCGCCGACCGCGCGGTGGTCCAGCGGGAGTTGCGCCAGGCCCTCGACACAGCGCAACCGCCCCTCGCCGCGAGCGTGACCACGCGTGACGACATCGACGCCTACCGTGTGCTCTACGACGACATCGAGGGCGACGCGAAGTTGTGGCGGGTGATCGCGTTGCTGGTGCTGCTCGGCGCCGCCTTCGCCGCGCTGAACCTGACCACCCGCATCGTGGAGGCGCAACGCCGCGAGCTCGGCATCGGGATGGCTCTCGGGGTGCCTTCCCGGCTGCTCGCGGTCCGCCCGCTCCTGTTCGGTGCACAGGTGGCGCTGCTCGGGGTCGTCCTGGGCATGGTCGTCGGCTGGGCAGTGGGCATCCCGTTGCGCGCGGTGTTCGTCGACTTGCTGCCGCTGCCGATCTGGCGTACGCCGCTGCAGCTCGACGTGTTCGCCCAGGCGGCGGCGCTCGGGTTCGTGCTCCCGTTCGCGGCGGTCGCGTGGCCGGTCTGGCGGGCGCTTCGGGTGCAGCCTGTCGACGCGATCCGGGTGGGGCACCTTGCTGCCCACGGCAGCGGGCTGGCACCGCTGTTGCGCCGGTTGCCGCTGCCCGGTCGTGGCTATCGCCAGATCCCGCTGCGGAACGTCCTGCGAACGCCGCGCCGGAGCGGCTTGACCGCCCTGGGTATCGCTGCGGCGATCGCGACGCTGGTGACCACCGTCGGCTTCCTGGACACCTTCCACGCCACGCTCGACCGGTCCCAGGACGAACTCCTGCATGCCGCCCCGGATCGGGTCGCCGTCTCGCTCGGCACGTTCCAGCCACTCAGCAGCGATGTGATCAGGGAAGTCGGCGAACTGCCGGAGGTGGCGTCCGCCGAGCCGGGCCTGCTGGTCTCCGGCACGGCCAGCGGTGACGGGAACACCGTCGAGCTGATCATCGAGGTGTTGCCCGCAGGGGCCAGCTGGACTCCTACCGTCGTGTCCGGCGCGAGTACCGGCGGGCTGGTGCTTGCCGAGAAGGCGGCCCGTGACCTCGGCGCGACCGTCGGCGACACGGTGATGGTCGAGCATCCCCAGGCCACCGCGACCGGTTTGCGCACCACGCAGACACCCATGCGAGTGGCCGGTATCCATCCGAACCCGATGCGCATGCTCGCTTACCTCGATCCGGCCTCGGCCACCGTGTTCGGCCTCAGCGGCACGGCGAACATCCTCAACGTGACGCCGGCGCCTGGGGTCAGCCCGGAGGCGGTGTGCCGCGCCCTGCTGGCCGTCCCGGAGGTGGCGTCCGCACAGACGGCGCAGTCCACCACCGATGGCATGCGAGCCAGCCTGGACGAGTTCGTCGGCATCCTGCAGGTTGCGGCACTGGTCGCCCTGCTGCTCGTCCTGCTGATTGCCTTCAACACCACCAGCATCGGGGTCGACGAGCGCTCCCGCGAGCACGCGACGATGCTCGCCTTCGGCCTGCCCGTGCGCGCCGTGCTCGGCATGACCGCGGTGGAGACCGTCCTGATCGGCGCGCTCGGGACGATCGTCGGCGTGCTAGGCGGTTACGCGATGCTGCGCTGGCTGGCGGCGACCACGATCCCGGCGGTCCTGCCGGAGATCGGAGTGACGGCAACGCTGTCCTCGGCCACTGTGCTGGAGGCGCTGGCGCTCGGCATCCTCACCGTCGCCGTCACGCCGCTGTTCACGCTGCGCCGCCTGCGGCGGATGGATATCCCGTCCGCGCTCCGCGTGATGGAGTGAGACCGGGCCCGGCTCGCTCCGTCGTACGACGGCGGTCGGGGTCTCCACGGTCGGGCTCGGGTTGCTGAACGCTGGGGGTTCCTTTCAGCCGGGGTGTGCGCCGGTTGTGCAGCCAGGTGGCCACCAGCAGGCCGAACATGGCGAGTGCGCCGCCGATCACGCCGTCGAGCACGTAGTGGTTCGCGGTCAGCACGATCGCGGCCAGCATCGCGGGCGGCATCAGCCAACCGAAGAGCCTGGCGGCGCGATTGCCGGCCAGGCCGGCCCACGCGATACCCATCAGCAGGTTCCAGCCGAAGTGCAGGCTGGGCACCGCCGCGTACTGGTTCACGAAGGCAGGCGGCTGCAACACCCGGTAGGCGAGCGTCTGCTGGGTGACCGTGTCGACGAAGCCGAACTCCGGCAGGAACCGCGGCGGCGCCACCGGGAACGTCGCGAAGATCACCAGCCCGATGGCGCCGGAGATCAATATCGCGTTGCGGAAGCGTGGGTACTCGTCGCGATGCCGGACCAGCAGCCAGGCCAGTGTGATCGCGATCACTGGCCAGTGCCCGTAGATGTACACGGTGTTCGCGGTGTCGACCAGCCAGTCGTGGTCGGACACCGCGTCCTGCAGGTCCGGTTCGACGAAGATGTGCGCCCATTTCTCTACATCAATGATGTAGCCGGCGTTCTTGAACGCGATCGACACACGGCTGTCGATCAGGCCACGCACCAGGAAGTACAAGACGATCCCGGTGACGATCAGCACGACCTCCCGCGCGACGTTCTTGGCGCGGCGCACAACCAGAGGCGGCTGCACCTGGCTGGAGTCGGCTGCCCGCGAAGCCGCGTCCCGCAGCCCCATCAGCCGCCGGCTCCGCTGTGTGCCGCAGCGATGACCGCCCGTGGGACGCCGTCCCCCACCGCCCTGGTCGACATCTCGCCACCCCTCCTGACGGCCCTGGCCGACGAGCTGTGCCCTTGACCCCGGCGATGCCGCCGGGGAGTTCCACTCCTGCCATGGTCGGTGAACCGGAGCGTTATGCACAGGGCCGCGAGGGTCCGGTCTCGATGACCGATGGACCTGGCAGGAGGTGACGTTCGCCTCATGTGACGTCCGCCGACGAGCTTGCGGACCGGCCCATTACCAGGGTACGGATACAGTTCGCCTCGTGGGGTACAAGACAGAGGAACAGTATTGAGGGCCGCAGCAACGGGGGTTGCGGCGGCGCGTCCAGTGCTCGAAAGGAGCAGAGTGCATTCTGCCGTGTCCCCCAATGAGATCTCCGACCAGCATCCGATCAGCGATCAGACCACACAAGAGCTGCCGAATCCGCCGCGGGAATCCCCGGCGTGGCTCCGCTTCGGCCGGGCCGTCGTCACCAACCGTGTCGTCCGCGTCGCTGTCCTGATCCTGGCCGTTGTCATCTCGCTGTGGAACGTGGACCGCGTGCCACACATGTCGATCCTGCCCGCAGTGCTGGGCCTGGTGCCCTTCGCCATTGGGAAATACGTCCTGTGCCCGTTGCGCTGGCACGCGCTGTCCGGCAGCGGCCGGCGCCGGCCGTGGCACCTGCGCACGTACGCGGAGAGCGAGATACTCGGCCTCATCTCGCCGGCCCACGCGGGTGCCGACATCTGGCGGGTCCACAGGCTGGAGACCGTCGGGGTCCGCCGGGCGCCTGCCGTCGCCGAGGTGGCGCTCGACCGTTTCGTGGGTGCGGTCGGGCTGGCCGTGGCCGTGCTGGTGTCGGGCGTGGCCTTACCCCGCGTCGTACTGCTCGCTGCGTTGGGCGGCGCGGCTGTCGTGCTGGTCGGAGCGGTCATCGTGAGCCGTCGCCGCCCAGATCTGGCGAAGCGCTGGCCGTGGCCGTCCCCGAAGGTCTTCGTGACAGGCGTACTGCTGTCGATCGGCTACCAGCTCACGATCGTCGCCATGCTGGTCGGCGCCATCCACGCGGTGGGGGACTCGGTGTCGGCCTTGCAACTGCTCGGCGTGTTCGGCGCGAGCCAGATCGCTGGCGTTGTGCCCGGCATCCACGGCGCGAGCCCGCGTGAGGGTGCGCTGGTCGCCGGGCTGGCGGCCATCGGGGTGTCGTGGACCGCGGCGCTGGGCGCTGTCGCCTTGACGGCCCTGCTCGCCTGGGTCCCGGCCCTGCTGGTGGGCGGCGCGAGCCTCCTGGTCCGCTGGCGTGGCCGGTTCGCCGCTCGGCTGGTCCCGGACGGTTCGGCGACATGACCGGGCACCTCCTCGCTGTCGCCCACAGGGCCGGTAACGACCTCGGTGCTCTGCGTACGGCGCTCGACTCCGGCGTGGATCTCGTCGAGGCCGACGTGCACGCATTCCGCGGACGGCTCGAGGTGCGCCACCACAAGTCGCTCGGCCCGTGGTGGCTGTGGGACCGCTGGGAGCTGGCGCATCGCCGGGACAGCGCCCTGGTGGAGCTGCGGGAGCTGGTCGAGGCATTGAACGGCGATCCGCGGCTGATGCTCGACCTGAAGGGTGTCCACCCCTGGCTGGCCAGCCGGGTGGTTTCCGTCTTCCGCGAGCTGGCGCCGAGCGCGGCCTTCACCGTCTGTACGCAGCACTGGTGGATGCTCGACGCCTTCCGGGCGCTCCCGCACGTGCGGGCGGTCTTCTCCGCCGGCAGCAGGCGCGGGCTCAACAGACTGCGCGCGCGGTTGCAGACCGCCCCGGTGTTCGGCGTCTCGGTGAATCGCGGGCTGCTCACCCCCGAGGGCGTGGCGGACCTGCGTCGTCGGGCGGGAGTCGTGATGACCTGGCCGGTGGACACGACGGAGGGGCTGGCGGACGCGCACCGCCTCGGGGTCGGCGGAGTGATCAGCAAGGATCTGGGAGTTCTGCGCAGCGTGGTGGCCGCCCGAGGGGTCTGACCGGCCGAGGGCCAGAGGGAGTGGGCGATGAGCGACCAGGCGGCCGACAGGTGGTTCCTCACTCCGGCGGAGCGTGGCAACGTCGCGACCGGGATCAACCGGCTCGGCGAGGGCTCGTCATGGGTCGAGGGCAACCTGGTGCGGCCGCTGGTGGACGGTGCGACCTACTTCCGTCGTCTGTACCGGGAACTGTGCGCCCTGCGCGCCGGAGACCGCGTCTTCTTCACCGACTGGCGCGGCGACGCGGACGAGCGGCTGCTCCCGGACGGTCCCACGATCGGCGAAGTCCTGGGTGATCTCGCCCGCTCCGGCGTCGAGGTGCGCGGGCTGCTGTGGCGCTCGTACTCGGACCATCTGCGGTTCAACGCGCAGGAGAACCAGCGGCTCGGCGCCGAGCTGAACAGCGCCGGTGGCGAGGTCCTGCTCGACCAGCGGCTGCGACGGTTCGCCTCGCACCACCAGAAACTGTTCGTGGTCCGGCACCGCGGCGAGCCGGAGCGAGATGCCGCCTTCGTCGGCGGGTTGGACCTGTGTCACGGCCGACGCGACGACACCGACCACAATGGTGACCCCCAGCAGCCGCCGATGGATCCCCGGTACGGCGACCGTACGCCGTGGCACGATGTCGCGCTCGAGCTACGCGGACCGGTCGTCGGTGACCTGGTGCGCACGTTCGCCGAGCGGTGGGACGACCCGCACCCGCTCGATCGGCGGACGCCGTACCGGATGATCGTTCAACGGCGGGCCCGGATGCCACGCCACCCGGAACCGCTCACCGAGGCCTTCCCCGACCCGCCGCGGGTCGGCCCGCACGCCGTCCAGGTGCTGCGGACTTACGGCCACAAGCGCCCCGCCTACCCGTTCGCTCCCGAGGGCGAGCGCAGCGTGGCTCGCGCGTATGCCAAGGCCTTCGCCCAGGCGCGCAGCCTGATCTACGTGGAGGACCAGTACCTGTGGTCCAAGCTGGTCGCGCGGGAGATCTGCGAGGCGCTCGAACGATCCGCGGAGCTCCGGGTGATCGTCGTCGTCCCGCGGTACCCGGACGCCGACGGAGCGGTGAGCGGGCCGCCGTCCCGGATCGGCCAGCTCCACGCCATGCGCTTGTTGCAGCGCACCGCGCCAGACCGGGTCGGCATCTACGACCTGGAGAACTCGGCCGGCGTGCCCATCTACGTCCACGCCAAGATCTGCGTGGTCGACGACGTGTGGTTCACCTGCGGCTCGGACAACTTCAACCGCCGGTCCTGGACGAACGACAGCGAGCTGACCTGCGCCGTCATCGACTCGACCCTCGACGGGCGCGAGCCGCGCGACCTGTCCGGGCAGGGCGACGGCGCACGCCGCGCTGCGCGCGACCTGAGGCTGGAGGTGTGGAAGGAGCATCTGGAACTGCCCGCCGACCACCCGTCGCTGCTCGATCCCGCCGTGGCCTTCGAGCTGTGGCGTCGGACGGCGGACGACCTCGATGCCTGGCACGCCGAAGGACAGCCCGGCGAACGCCCGCCCGGCAGGGTCCGCCGCCACGAGCCTGAACCGGTGACCCGGCTGCAAGCGCTGTGGGCCGAGCCGATGTACCGGCTGATCTACGACCCGGACGGGCGGCCGCGGTCTCTCCGCCGGCGCGGCCGGTTGTGATTGCCCAAGGCAATAAGTCCCACGGGTTTCGGGCAGAACGGCTCTCACCACGCGGCCCCCGATGATCCAAGGTGTAGCTACCCGATCTCGGTCGAGACGGGCAGCACGCACACTCCTGGGGGAGCCATGTTCCGGCGCCGACCCCGTGCCCGTCGATCCGGCCAAGCGGCCGTTGCGATCCTGCTCGCAGGGCTCGTGGCGCTGCTCGGCACGGACGCCGGTGCCACGCCACAGTCAACCGCCGCCGCCCAGACCGTGGCCGTACCGCAGGCTGTCGCCGCGACGAGGTACGTCTACCTGTCCTTCGACGACGGTCCGCATCCGCGGTACACCGCCCAGATCCTCGACATCCTTCGTGCGTACGGCGTCCGGGCCACCTTCTTCGAGGTCGGGCAGAACATCGCCTCCTACTCGTACTTGACCCGGCGGGCGCACCTGCGCGGGCACAGCGTGCAGAACCACACGTGGTCGCACCCCAACCTGCGGAACGTGTCGTGGGCCGGCTTCAAGTACCAGGTCCTCAACACCGACAAGTACATCCGGGCGCAGACGGGCTACACGCCGCGGTGCCTGCGGCCGCCGTACGGCGCGGTGGACAGTCTCGTCAGGCTCCGAGCCGGAGCCCTGGGCAAGACGATCCGGCTGTGGACGGTCGACCCGCGCGACTGGTCCCGTCCTGGTACCTCTGTCATCGCGAGCCGGGTGCTCGCCAACGTGCGGAGCGGATCGATCGTGCTGCTGCACGACGGCGGCGGCAACCGCAGCCAGACCGTGGCCGCGTTGCCCACGATTCTGCGCACACTCAAAGCCCGGGGCTACGTCTTCTACCGGCTGTGGTGCAGCTGAGCGCACTGCGGACGGGAGCCGGTTCGATCGCCACCTGCTCGTCGTCGGCCCCTCAGCACCTGATCCGCCGGATGGCGTGCGGACGCTCGCCCGCGAGCTCGGCGGCTCTAGCGGGCGCCGACGAGGTCCAGCCACGCCCCCAGCTGGGCGGGGTCCGAGCGCCCGCAGCGAAAGCCGACATGGCCGTCCGGACGGACCGCCACGACGCCCTGACCGGGGCGGTCGGTCAGGCGATGGACCGATACCTGCGGTCCCAGCGTGCTCGCGTCGAGCTGAGCAGCGTCTCGGGCCAGCAGCACGTGTACGCCGGGTTTCGCCGTGAGCTCGTGCAGGCGGACCGTCGTACCGTCGCAGGTCACTGTTGCATCCGGTAACCGTTCGCCAGGGTGGAGCCGTTGCCCCCCTGCCGGTGTCCCATCCCGCGAGAGCGCGCTGTGCCGGTAATGCTCGCTCAGCCGGGACAACCTGCGGACGCCCTCCGCGACAAGCCGCCTTCGGGCCAGAACCAGCGGTATCGCGGGCGCGGCGAGCGGCGCGAGCGTTCCACGCAGGAACGCGGGCAGCGGACTCGTCGAGGCCTCGGCGAAGAAGACCAGGTGCGTCATGGCCAGCACCTGTCGGGCAACCGGTCGCCGCTCCTGCTCATAGGAGTCCAGCAGGCGGGTGTGTTGACGGCCGTCCGCGGCGTAGGCGAGCTTCCACCCGAGGTTGACCGCGTCCTGGATGCCCGTGTTCATCCCTTGCGCCGCCGCCGGGGAGTGAGCGTGCGCGGCATCTCCGGCGAGGAACAGCTGCCGATGCCGATAGGCCGCGGCCAGCCGATGCTGGAGCTGTACCTGAGCAGACCACTTCAGCTCGTCGATCGACACCTCGAGCCCCGCTGCGTCCAACAGGTCCTGTACGTCGGACACGGGCACCGATGCGCCTGGCTGTCCGAACTCTGCCGAGCGTTGACCGCCGCCGCGACGGGTGGCCAGTACTCGCCAGGTGGCGCCCTCGCCGAGCGCGAACACGAAGACGAGCCCCTCCCTCCCGGCCACGACGTGCGCGACCCCAGGGGTGAGGTCGCCGCTGAGCTCGACATCGGCGAGCACGACCTCCTCCCGGTATGTCCCGCCACGCCAGCCGATTCCGGCGAGCGAGCGCACCGTGCTGCCGGGCCCGTCGCAGCCGGCCACGAACCGGTACGTCGTCTCCTCGAGCCCCTCGGGCGATCGGAGCATCGCGCTCACGGCCGGGTCGCCGTACGGGCTGGTCGCCACGGCGAGCAGCTCGACGCCCCGCTCTATCTCGACCCCGCGCCGGGCCAGGGCGGCGGCGAGAACGTTTTCCACGTCCAGCTGTCTCAGCAGGGTCAGGTGGGGAAAGGCGGTGTCCGGCAGGGCGAAATCGGCCAGCCGGACAGAAAGCTGCCGCCGTCCCAGGTGGAGCTCTGCCGTCGGCGTGATGTCAGCCCGCTCGAGCAGGTCCCCGGTCACGCCCAGCGGCCGGAGGTTCTCCAACGTCCGGGGGTGCATGATCATCGCCCGGGACGGCCGGAACGCCCCGGGACGCCGCTCCACCACCCGCACAGTGGCACCATGGTCGTGCAGTTGGAGCGCGGCGGTGAGTCCGGTCGGTCCCGCGCCGACGACCAGGACATCCGCGCGTCGGCCCTGGCCGCGCCGACCAACCGTCACTGTGCCTCCGGTGCAGGCGGCCGGTCGGTTGCGGCGCTCAGCGAGCGTGGATGGGTCATGAAGACCTCCCAACGGTGTCCAGCCCTCGCCTCCGAGCATGCCGTCGGGTCCCCCGGGCCCTGTAGTGACCAAAGACCCCAATAGTCAGGTCCCGCCCAGGCTTCGTCGTACTACCTGTCGACTCAATCTCCTCCTGCGACATCTCCTCTTGTGACGATCGGTCCGAATCCGCCCATCCGTGGCGCGACCTCCGGACGGTTTGCCGGCGGTGATGGGCGGATTCGGACCGATCGTCGCAGGTGCGGGAGGGCCGCCTCCTCGGCTAATCTCGGGCAGCATGAAGGCGCCAGCCTTGGGCCCGGCGGCGATGCGGGCGTGCGGTGACTGGCAGGCGTGCGGTGACTGACAGGCGGGCGGTGACTGGCAGGCGTGCGGTGACTGACAGGCGGGTGTGGGATCTGGCCGTCGTCGGTGCGGGACCGGCCGGAGCAGCGGCCGCTCTGGGTGCGCTCCGAACGCGGCCGGATCTGTCGGTCGTCCTCGTCGACCAGGCCGACTTCCCCCGTGACAAGGCCTGCGGCGATGGCATCGCGCCGCACGTCCTCGATCTCCTGCGTGACGTGGGAGTCACCGGGTTGCTGGACGACTGGGTCCCGGTGAGCGAGCTACGGCTGGAGCATGGGGAGGTCACGGTCGCCCGTACCGTCCGCAGGCCCGCCTGGGTCGTTCCGCGCTCGGTTTTCGACGACCGCCTCACCGCCAGGGCGCTCGAGGCGGGCGCGCAGCTGGTCCGGCACCGGGTCCGCCACCTCGACGTCGGCCCAGAGTCGGTCTGCCTCGACGCGACCATCACGGCGAGGGTCGTCGTGGGTGCTGATGGCGCCCACTCGCGGGTCCGGGCCGGCCTCGGCCTTCGTGATGCCCCGATGGCGCTCGCCTTGCGTGGCTATGCACCGACGCCACCCGGCCGCCGAGGTGCACAGATCATCGTCTTCGGCAAGAGCCGGCAACCGTCGTACGCCTGGTCCTTCGACCGCGGCGACGGATTCGTCAACGTCGGCTACGGGGAGATGCTCTCCGACCGGAGCCAGCGTCCGTCACGGGCGCTTCTGCTCGCGCGGCTCGAGGAGCTCCTGCCGGGAGCCACGACCGATGCGACCGGCTGGCGAGGGCATCACCTGCCACTTTCGACCTGGCGGTGGCCGCATCCGGATGGGCGGGTCCTCCTTGCGGGTGACGCCGCCGGCCTGGTCAACCCGCTGACCGGTGAGGGGATCTACTACGCCGTGGCAACGGGACTGATCGCCGGTCGGACAGCCGCAGCGTTCACCGGCGATGCGCGCCTGCCGGGGCGAACCTACCGCCGAGCCGTCCGTTCCTTCCTGGCCGGCCATCTGAGGCATACCGCGGTCACCGCGAAACTTGTTGCCACCGGGCCGGTCCTCCAGGCAGGCATGCTGGCGGCGGCCTGCGACCAGCGGGTGTTCGAAGACCTGGTGGAGATGGGCCTCGGCCGGGGGCGGATCACGCCGGCAGTCGTCCGGGGGCTGCTCGGAGCAGCAGCGTGTGGAGACCTTGCGCGTGCGAGGGCCACGCGACTCTGAGCCTCCCCAGCCGCCTCGGCCGTAGGTGTCGGTACGCCGGCGGGTCAGGCGCCGGGTGCGCCCTCGGGCATAGCGACCGTCGGGTCGGTCTGGAACAGGCCGATCAGATTGCCTTCGGTGTCGCGGATGCGAGCAGACCAGCCGATGGTCGGGATCGGCATCTTCTCGGTGAGCAGGGTTCCGCCCGCCTCCGTGACCTCGGCCATCGCCCGGTCGATGTCGTCGACCCCGACGTACACGATCACTCCCTCCGGCGCCTCGGCTCGGGGGGTGAGCGCGCCCTCCGCTCCAGGGCCCGGCTCGGCGCCGGTAGTCATGGTCCAGTAGTCGATCGGGCCCCACTTCTCGACGTTCCAGCCGAACACTTCCCGGTAGAACGCGCCGGCTCGGTCAGGGTCGTCGATGGGGATCTCGAAATGCAGCACTCGACTGGTCATGCCACGAAGCATGGCTCGGCCGGTCGGCGTCCGCCAGAGGACTAATGCCTCTATCGGGGCCGTGACAGCTGCGGCGAGTCTGAGGCAGGACAGGTCCCTGGCCTGGCTCGGCTTGGGGCACGACACCGCTTTCGAGGACGGGAGCACGCACCATGGCCAACATCCACCACTTCACCATCGCCACAGTGGCCGAGCAGAGCCCTGACTTCCGCCGAGTGCTGTGGACGGGCGAGCACGCCCAGCTCGTCATCATGACCATCCCGCCTGGTGGGGAGATCGGGAAGGAGGTCCACGAGCACAGCGACCAGATCCTCACGTTCGTCAGCGGTATCGGCGAGGCCGACGTGGCCGGCGAGACCAGACAGGTCACGCAGGGAGACCTCGTGGCCGTCCCGGCCGGCACACAGCACAACTTCCGTAACACCGGCGCCAACCCTCTGGTTCTGTACACGGTCTACAGCCCTCCCGAGCACGCCGACGGCGCGGTGCACGCCACCAAGGAGGACGCCGAGGCCGCCGAGCGGTCGGGCCAGGACGAGCCACCTCGTAGCTGATCAAGGAGCGGGCAGCCATGGCCTTGTATCAAAGGCTCGCCTCCCACCTTCGGTCCGGACATGTCTCGCGGGTCGTCTACGGCTCGATCATCGGACTGGCGCTCATCCTCGTGATGGAGGCTCATCCCCCTGAGACCGGGGCCGTGGTCGGCACCCTGCTGTCGACGGCGTTGGCAGTCGCGCTCGCCGAGCTCTACAGCGAGATAATGGGCGATCGCGCTCAATCCAGCGTGGGCGGCTCGACACGGCCGGCGCGGACGATCGTGGCCGACGCGACGGCCGTTGCCTTCGGTATCGCGTTCCCCAGCGTCTTCTTCGTCGCCGCGGTACTCAACCTGGTCGAGGATGACACAGCCTTCACGTTGGCGAAGTGGACCGGTCTGGGCCTCATAGCAGGCTACGGATACGTCGCTGCGCGTTTGTCGGGCAGGGGCACGTCCGGGTCGCTGCTGGAAGCAGCCACCGTGGGTCTGATCGCGGCGATTCTCATCGCGCTCAAGGCCGTCGTGCACTGACCTCGATCCCGGGCATCGAGCCTCGACGCGGGCAGACCCGGAGCAGGCCCTCACGGTGTGCTCATACTTTGGGCCGATCCGCGACAGCACGGGCTCTCGTACGATGACTGGGTGCTCGCCCTGCTTCGCTCCGTATGGGACGAGCCTCGTCCACCCCACCC
>DASTVQ010000125.1:0-12406 GCA_035759015.1 Kribbella sp. | reverse complement strand
TCGCCCTCTGGGGTCGGTGAGCTGGTCTACGTGGGTGGTGTGGAGGGCGGATTCGGACCGATCGTCACAGGGGTGGGGGTGGCGGGGCTCAGGGTTCGGCTCGCCCTCCGGGGTGGGTGAGCTGGTTTAGGCGGGTGGTGTGGGGGGCGGATTCGGACCGATCGTCACAGAGGGGTGGGGGCGAAGCGGGTGAGGGCGGTGGTTACGTGGGCGGTGATGGGTGGTTCGGCGCCGTGGCCGGCTTTGTCGACAAGGTGGAGCTCAGCGTCCGGCCACGCCTGGGCGATCTGCCAGGGGATGTCGGCCGGGCTGCTGACGTCCATCCGGCCGTGCACGAGTACGCCGGGGATGCCTGCCAGCTTTGGCGCCTCGCGGATCAGGATGCCGTCCTCCAGCCAGGCCGCGTGCCGCCAGTAGTGCGTGACCAGTCGGGCGAATCTCAACCTGAACACGGGGTCCTCGAACCGGGGATCGGCCTTGCGGTCCCCATGCACGGCGACGTGCGTGTCCTCCCAGGCGCACCAGTCTCGCGCTGCCTTGTCCCGCACGGCCGGGTCGGGGTCGTGCAGCAGCCGGCTGTACGCGTCGACCAGGTTGCCGTCGCGTTCGCCGACCGGTACGCCGTCGCGGAACCGGGCCCACTCCTCGGGGAAGATCCGGCCCATGTCGCGGGTGATCCACTCGACCTCGCGCCGACTGGTGCTGGTGACGCTGAACAGCACCAGCTCCGAGACCGCCTCCGGCTGCTGCTCGGCGTACGCGAGGCCGAGGGTCGCTCCCCAGGATGCGCCGAGCACCAGCCAACGCTCGATGCCGAGCAGTTGCCGGAGTTGCTCGATGTCCCTGATCAGGTGGTGCGTCGTGTTCGCGCTGAGGTCGATGTCCGGCTCGGCCGCGTCCGGCGTGCTCCGGCCGCAACCGCGCTGGTCGAACAGCACTATCCGGTACGCCGCCGGGTCGAACAGGCGCCGCCACCACGCTCCGGCACCCGAACCGGGTCCCCCATGCAGCACCACCGCCGGCTTGCCCCGCGGGTTGCCGCAGGTCTCCCAGTACACGAGCTGGCCGTCGCCAACGTCGAGCATGCCGTGGTCGTACGGCTCGAGCTGCGGGTACATCGGTCCTCCTGAGGCAGATCTAACAGTGCTGTTATATTTCTACCATGAAAGCCGTCGGCACCCAGTTGCGTCATGTCCTCGAACTGCTGGACGGGGATGTCGCGAAGGTCTACGCCGACCTCGGCCTGCCGGAGTACCGGCCGCGTTTCTCGCCGATCGTGCGCACCCTGGTCGCCGAGGGCCCACGGTCAATCCGCGAGCTGGCCGCGGCCGTTGGCGTGACCCATTCGGCCGCGAGCCAGACTGTGTCCCAGCTGGTCCGCGCCGGGTTGGTCACGCTGGAACCCGGCGCGGACGCCCGCAGGCGGATCGTCCACCTCACCCAGAAGGCCCGCGACCTCCTACCGACGATCGAGGCCGAGTGGGCAGCCACCACCGCTGCGATGGATGAACTGGAGGCCGAGCTGACCACTCCCCTCTCGACCGTCCTCACCGAGCTGACCCAGGCGTTGGCCCGCCGCCCCTTCCGCACCCGTATCACCGCCCACACCAACGGGTCAGACGGCGTCGTGAAAGACCAGACCGAGGGTGTGCCGCAGACCTGACCGCACGGTGCTTACTCCATGCCGGACAGGCGCGGCGGACCACCCGCGAGACGACCGCACCGGCCGGTCCCGGGTCGTGAAGATCAAGCCGTGCCCTTGCGGCAGGGCTGTCACTGTGCCGCGCGACTGGGCGCGCGGCCGTTGTTCGACCAGCAGGAACTCACCGCCATCGTGGTCCACTCCTGGCCGGTCCAACCCGATCACCACCTGCAGCGGGAATACCAGGTCGCCGTACAGATCTCGGTGCAGCGCGTTCCAGTCGCCGGCGCGGTAGCGCAACAGGATCGGCGTCGGGCGGACCTGTCCGGCGCGGTGGCAGTCGTCGAGCCACTCGGCAAGGGTGTCCGGCCAGGGAGCCGGTCGGCCGAGCCGGTCGGCCCAGTCGCGCGCGATCGGCAGCAAGTGCGGGTAGAACGCCTCCCGCAACTCGGCCACCGGCTCTGGCAGCGGATGGGCGAAGTACCGGTACTGGCCGGACCCGAACCGGTACCGTGCCATGTCGATCGTGGCGCGGAACCTGGCGGCGTCGTCGTACAGCTGGGAGATCTCCGAGCACTGGGTCGGCGTCAGCAGCGGCGGGGTGAGCGCGCAGCCCACCTCGTCGAGCTCCTCCGCGAGCAACTTCCAGTCGAAGGACTCGAGCCGGGCCATCAGAACAGCCTGCCCGCGACGGCGGCCGGGCGTTCGAGGTCGAGCAGCTGTTGCTTGCGCTCAAGGCCGCCGGCATAACCGGTGAGCTTGCCGTCGGCACCGATCACGCGATGGCACGGTACGACGATCAGCAGCGGGTTCTGCCCGATGGCCGCACCGACCGCCCGTACGACGTGGCGCAGGCCGAGATCTTCGGCAACCTCACCGTAGCTGCGGGTCTCGCCGTACGGGATCTCGCTGAGCGCGCTCCACACCCGCCGCTGCAGGTTGTTGCCGTATGCAACCGTAGGCAGGTCGAAGGCGGTCCGTTCGCCGGAGAAGTACTCGGCGAGTTGCCGGGTCGCATCGTGGAAATCCGCATCCTGTCGAATCCCCAACGCCGAGCGCCGCTTCTGCAGGTAGACGCCGCTGAGCACGCCGTCCTCCCCTGTCAGGGTCACCGCGCCCAGGGGCGAGTCGGTCACTGTGTACGTCCGCATCTCATCCTCCTCGTTCGTCTCCTGGTTGAACGCGACGAGCCGCGGACGTGTGAGAAGGCTCAGAGGACGCCCGTGTAAGTCAGCGCGAACGCGCCGCACGGGCACAGGAACAGCGAGGCCAGCACGACCACTCCGCGGAAGGACGGCCCGGGCCTGATGAATCGGCGGTACGCCGCGACGAGCACCGGCACCATCACCACCTCCAGGACGAGCATCCGCCGCGGAATCACCAGCTCAGCCGCAGCCAGGACGACGGACAGTCCGGCCGCCGCGATCCAGGCCGCGAACCCCAGCCGGTACGTCGCCGTGGCCCCCAGCCGTACGGCGGCGGTGCGATAGCCCGCGGCTCGGTCCGACTCCAGATCGGCCAGAGTGGTCGGCAGGTACAGCGCGACGCCGACCAGCGTCCCCTGCAGCGCCATCACCCAGGGGAAGCCGTCGAGCACGTCACTCCCGCGGTCGCCGAGTGCTGCCGTCCAACCGGCGAGTGGCCCGAAGGCGCCGAGCGCAAGGGCGTTCACCGTGACGTCGAACCCTGCCCGGGTCTTCAGTCGCGCCGGCGGGACGCTGTAGGCCCAGCCGAGCGCCAGAGCCAGCAACATACCCAGCGCGAACACCAACCCGACGTACAAACCGATCGCCAGCGCTACGAGGCCGGCGGTCGCGGCGATCCGCCGGGCTGCCGCCGGGGTGATCCGCCCATCGAGCAACGGCGACCTGGACTTGCGCGGGTTCAGCAGGTCTCCTGGCAGGTCATAGGCGTCGTTGATCGCCAGCACGGCAAGCCAGAGCAGTGGTCCGATGACGACCGCGCCGGCGACGAGCTCGCCCGTGATCGGCGGCACGAGGCGACGCGTGGCCAGCAGGATGCCGACGTAGTACGGCAACAGCGACACCGCCCAGAACGCCGGCCGCCCCAGCGCCAGAACATCCCCGACCCGTCGGACCCGGCGCGCCCCCGGCTGGTCGACAACGAGAGGTGTCTGCGGTTCCAAGGCGGCCACGGCACCACCGTGCCCGCGCCCGTCCCGCGCCACCTCCCCCCGACGGGTGAGCTCCCTCCCCCGCAGGTCCCATTACCTCTGCCCACGATTCGCAGCCGATGGTGCTTCTGGGAACGGATGCCCCCTCGGGTGGCCACCGCGCGAATCCCTCAAGTTCACCGCACCTCGGCCACCCCAGCCGCGGTTGAGCCCGAGCTGGCCGAGCACGAGGGCCGATGCCTACAGCGACTAGGGTCTGCAAGACTGCTTCTACACCGATGAAGGAGGCAGAGCTGTGGCTGGACGTCTCACGGACGAGGTAGTGCTGGTCACCGGAGCCGCCCGCGGTATCGGCCGTGCCGTAGCCGCCACAGCCGCCGCCGAAGGTGCCGCCGTGGCCCTGGTCGACGTACTGGCGGATCAGCTCGCCACAACCGCCGGGGACCTCGCCGAAGGCGGCGCGAAGGTCGCCGCCGCCGTAGGGGACATCACCGACGAGGACTCCGTACGACGGGCCGTCGACCTGGTGACCGCGGAGCTCGGACCGGTGACGGTACTGGTGAACAACGCCGGCAAGAACGCCTACGCCGACGCCACCCAGATGACCGTCGAGGAATGGGACAGCGTGTTCGACGTCGACCTCAAGGGCGCCTGGTTGATGGCCCGCGCGGTGCTGCCCGGCATGATCGAACGCCGTCACGGCTCGATCGTCAACATCGCCTCGATCCACTCCCACCTCACCACCGCCGGCATGTTCCCGTACGCCGCGGCCAAGTCGGGCCTGGTCGGCATGACCCGCAGCCTCGCGCTGGACGTCGCCGCGCACAACGTCCGGGTGAACGCGGTCAGCCCCGGCTTCATCGCCACCGACCTGCTCGAGGAGTTCCTCGACACCGTCCCCGGCGCCCGCGCCGGCGCTCTGGACGTCCACCCGCTCGGCCGGATCGGCACCGCAGAGAACGTGGCGCAGGTGGTTTGCTTCCTCGCGTCCGAGGCTGCCGCCTTCGTCACCGGCGCCAACTGGGCCGTCGACGGCGGCCTGGGCATCCGCTACGCCTGAACCCCGGTTGAGGCAAGTTCGTCCGCGGCATGACCACCTCGGCCCGGGGTGGGTTTCCTGAGCCGTCAGACGGTTCGGCATGATGCGTGGGTGACATCTCAGACGCCGATCGAGGCGCGCCGGGCGAAGCCGGACGACGCCGAGGCCCTGGTCCGGCTGCGGGCCCTGATGCTGGCGGCGATGGGCGTGGAGACGGGCCCGGACGATGCGCCGTGGCGGGAGACCGCGCGTCGCTGGTTCGCGGAACAGCTCGCCTTGCCGGACGCGTTCGCTGCCTTCGTGGTCGACGACCCGGAGGTCGGGGTCGTGGCCGGTGCCGCCGGCAACTGCATCGTCCATCCACCGGGACCCAACGATCCGACCACCAGCCGCGGGCACCTGTTCAACGTGAGCACCGAGCCCGACTTCCGGCGCCGCGGCCTGGCCCGCGCGTGTGTGATCGCGCTGCTGGACTGGTACCGGGAAGAGACCGAGGTCGGTCAGGTGGAGCTGCATGCGACTCCGCAGGGCGACGGGCTCTACCGCGCTCTGGGATTCGCCGACAGCAGCTACCCGGCCCAGCGTCTACGCATCAGTCGCTGATGAGTGCATGACGGCATTGAGAAGAGTGAAGGCCCTCGCCGGCAGGTACTGGGTGAGCATGCACCCGGTGGGGGTGCCGCGGTGAGGAGCCCGTGATGCGCAAGGTGAGGATCATCGCCCTGATGGTCGTTGCGACGGTCGCCGTCGGGGTGCTGCACCAGCTTCCGGCCAGCCCGTTCAACGAACGCGAGTACCCCGATCGGTCGGCCGGCGTGCCCACGGTCGAGCCGTCGGCGCCGCCCGCGGTCCGCCCCGCGGAGCGGACCGTCACTTACCCCATTCGGGGCACCGGCGCCTTCGCGGTCCTTCCGGGTCATCCGGGGACGATCGGACCGGCGGGACGTTTGATGCGATATCGCCTCGCGGTCGAGGGCGGGATCCAGGGCATCGACCGGCCCGAGCTTGCCCGCTTCGTCCGGCAGACCTATGCCGCGCCGCAGGGCTGGACTGCCGGCGGGCTGTGGCGGTTCCGCCAGGTCGGCCCGGGTGACACCGCCGACTTCACGCTGATGCTGGTCACCCCCGCCACCCGTGACCAGCTCTGCGGTGGCGGTTACGACCGCTCCACCAGTTGCCGGATCGGGAGCCGGGTGGTGCTCAACGTCGCGCGCTGGGTGCACGGCGTGCCGGACTACGGAGCCTCGCTGGCGACCTACCGGCAGTACATGATCAATCACGAGACCGGGCACCGCCTCGGCGAAGCCCACGAGCTCTGCCCGGCTCCTGGTGCGCTCGCGCCGGTGATGCAGCAGCAGACCCTGGGCATGCACGGCTGCACTGCCAACGCCTGGCCGTACCGAGGCGGTCGACGCTACGAGGGCCGCCTCGGCCGGTACAACGACCCGATCCCCCGGAGTTGACGGGTCGAGTCACGCCTCGACGACAGACAGCACGTTGCCGGCCGGGTCCTTGAACCAGGCGATCAACGGTCCACCACCGCGGAAGATGCCCGACTCGTCGTGCCCCTCGCCGTACCGCTCGAAAGTGACGCCCCGCCGGGTCAGCTCGGCCACCGCCGCCTCGATGTCGTCCACCGGGAAGTTGAGAATGGTGAACGTCGCCGGCGTGTGGTCCTCCTTCGGGTAGACCAGCACCGGCTGGCTGTCGGCGATCCGCAGCTGCAGCATGCCGTTCTGCTCGCTGACCTCGAGGCCGAGCGTGTCGCCGTAGAAGGCCCGTGCGGCCGCGATGTCGTCGACCGAGAACCCGCTGAACGCCTTCGTGTTCTTGAACATGTCCGCTCCTCCTTCACCAGTCTGCGCCCCCACGGGCGCCTGTCACCTGGTACGTCGAGGCGCAGCGAACAGGCTCGACATCTCCGCGTGGGGTCAGCGGTGCAGCATCGGGCGCGGAGCGGGCGGGCTGTTCGTCACGGCAGCGGTGACCGACGCGGATTCCAGGCCATCCGCGACCGTGTGCAACAGGCGAACCAGCTGGGCCGCGTCGGCCGGACCGAGGATGCCGATGATGACGTCGAGGACTCGAACCGTCAGGCCATCCAGCTGCGAGAGCCGGGCCTGGCCCAGACCGGTGACGACCAGCCGGGGTGTCGCCCGCACCAGCCCCAGCGCGGCGAGCTCCGCCACGGCCAGCTCGGCCTCCGCGGGGGTGGTGCCGACCTGGTCGGCCACCTCGGCCGCGGTGTCCCGCCCGGCCGCGATCGCGCTCAACATCAGCGCGGCCGGCATCTTCATGCCGACCGCCTCCTCGAGGCCCAGGACCAGTGGGTGCGCATGACCGCGTAGTCGCTCCACCGCGTCGAGCAGCCGGAGGGCCTCGCTGACATCGCCGATCAGGTCCTCGGTCTGGACAGTGGCGATCCCCGGCGTCGAGACGACCTGGGCAGGGACCGCCAGAGTCTTTGCTCCAGCGTCATGGATGGTCACGGAACCCAGCCTACGGAGCGCTCAAGTCACCTCGGCGTGTCGCTCGTGCCGACTCCTTAGCGATAGGCCCAGGCCGTCTCCGTCGTCCATGTCGAGAACCGGGCCACCCTTCCGACGTCCCGGCTGTGAGCTGATCCGCAGCTCTGCAAGACGGAGGAGAAACCCGTGACGAAGCCCGTTCTCAGCAGCATGTTGCTCGGCAGTACCGACCCCGACCGGCTGCGTGCCTGGTACCTCGACGGCTTCCGCGCCGGGGTGGACGGTTACGGCAACCTCAACCTCGGCGGCTTCGGCCTGGTGATCGAGCGCCGAGACGATGTCGCCGACAAGACAGTCGAGCCGGGGAGGCTCATCGTCAACTTCCACGTCGAAGATATCGATGAGGTCGCGGCCCACCTGAACAGCCTCGGTGTCACCTGGCTGGTCGAGCCGGAGGACCGCGGCCCGGGCTGGTTCGGCACGCTGGTCGATCCCGACGGCAACTACGTCCAGGTGATCCAGTTCAAGCCCGAGTACTTCGAGTCCGCCTGACCGGTACCGCTGGGTCGGCCGAGGGAGTAGCCGGCGGTACCTCCCTCGAGCCGGGGAGGTGCTTGCCGCCGGACTTGCGACAGACTGGCACCCATGGGTGCAGTGGGAGTGGTCGACCGCTGGGCGGTCCGGCTGGGTCTACCGGGCCCTCGGCCGGTCGACCGTGCCGTGGACGTCGCCATCACCTTGGCCGTGGCGGTCGCGTCCTCGGTCCCGTTCGTCACGAACGCACCCGGCCGCCAGGTCACCGTGCTCGGTGCCGTGCTCAACCTCGGCACCGTCGTCCCACTGCTGTGGCGGCGCCGGGCGCCGTTCGGCGTGATGGTTGCCGTCGGCATCTGCGCGACCCTCGTCTCGATGTACCACCGCCCCGGCCAGAACCTCCAGTACGGCGGCCTGGTGGCGATCTACACCGTCGCGGGCCTCGGGCGGCACCGATGGCAGCGGCTCGGAGTGCTGGCGGCCATCGTGATCACCTTCCCGCCGGCATCGCTGCTGTTGAAGCACAACGACCTCGACGAGTTCATGTTCACCCTGCTGCTGCCGCTGGCCGCGTTCCTGCTCGGCTCGCTGGAGCGGAGCCACCGCGAACATGCCGAGGCCCTGCGGGAACGGACCGAACAGCTCGAGCGCGAGCGGATCGCCGAGGCTGCACGTGCCGCCGCGGAGGAGCGTGCCCGGGTCGCCCGCGACATGCACGACATCCTGGCGCACGCGGTCAGCCAGATGGTGGTGCAGGCCGAGGCCGGACCGGTCGTCGTACGGACTGATCCGGCGCGGGCGGAACAAGCCTTCGAGGCGATCGCCGACGCCGGGCGGGACGCGATGGTCCAACTGCGTCGGCTGCTCGGAGTCCTGAAAGAGGACGAGGCACAGCGGCTGCCGCAGCCCACGCTGGCCCAACTACCGGAACTGGTCGGCGGCACAGCCGAGCTGGAGGTCACGGGCGAACCACGGCCGGTGCCACCGGACACTGAGATCGCGGTCTACCGGATCGTGCAGGAGGCGCTGACCAATACCGTGAAGCATGCTGCGGCGGTGCACGTCGCCGTACGGTTGGACTGGACCGCGGACGAGCTGGCGGTGACCGTCACCGACGATGGCCGAGGGGGCACGCCGGACGCCACCGGCGGCCATGGGCTGGTCGGGATTCGGGAGCGCGCGGCAGCCTGCGGCGGTACGGCGGAGGCCGGGCCGCGGCCGGGTGGCGGCTTCGAGGTCGGGGCGCGGTTGCCTTACAGCGAGGGAGCGCGATGATCCGGGTGGTGCTGGCCGACGACCAGGAGCTGGTGCGCAGCGGGTTCGCGATGATCCTCGAGGCGCAGCCAGACCTCGAGGTCGTCGGGGAGGCGGGCGACGGTGCCGAGGCGATCGAGGCCGTTTGCGCCCAGCGGCCCGACGTGGCGCTGCTCGACGTTCGGATGCCGCGTACCGACGGGCTGGCGGCGGCCCGCACGATCTGCGCGGAGACGGCAACGAAGGTCATCATGCTGACCACCTTCGACTCCGACGACTATGTTTACGACGCGCTGTATGCGGGTGCGAGCGGGTTCCTGCTGAAGGACGTGCGCCGCGACGACCTTGTGCACGCCGTCCGGGTGGTCGCCGCGGGCGAGTCGCTGCTGGCGCCGAGCGTGACGCGCAGGCTGATCGCCGACCTCACCCGGGCGCGGCCGCGGGCCACCCCGGCCGCCGGTCTGGACGTCCTGACCGGCCGCGAGCGCGAGACCCTTGTGCTGCTCGGTCGGGGCCTGTCGAACGCGGAGATTGCGGCCGCGATGACGGTGAGCGAGCACACCGTCAAGACGCACGTGAGCAACACCCTGGCCAAGCTCGGCCTGCGGGACCGCGTGCAGGCGGTCATCGCGGCGTACGAGACTGGCCTCATCACCCCCGGCTAGCCTCCCTCGTGCGACGGAGGGCGGAAGGTCGCTCATGCGGGCGATGTGGTGCGGCGGCTCGAAGGCCAAGTATGGAAGACATGAACAAGCTCTTCGTCGCCGCACCGCTGCTGTTGCTTGCCTACGGCATCGTCCGCCTGATCGACGGTGCCGACGGGCACCATGGTCCCGGTGCCGCCTGGACCGTCGGCCACATCCTTCTCTTGGCCGGATTCCTTTTGTACGGCGCGGTCCTGCTCGGCCTGCGGCGGCTGGTCGTACGAGCGCGTGGCCTGGCGACTGCGGCCGTGGTGGCCGGGCTGGTCGGCGTACTGGCGTTCGTGCGGGTGATCGTGGTCGACCTGATCGTCGGCGTCCGTGCGGACGACCCGGCGGGGATGGACCGGATCGGGGACGAGTACGACCGCTGGCCCGGCAACCTCGGCATCTACGACACCCTCTACGAGATCGGACCGCTGCTCTTCCTGGCCGGGCTCCTGACCCTCGCGATCCTGCTGACGAGGGCCCGTGAGCTTCCGGTTTGGAGTCCGGTGCTGCTCGTGCTGGGCTTCGTCGTCATCACTGTCAACCTCGACCTGATGCCCCTCGGCGGAGCACTGCTCCTGGCCGCGCTGCTGCCGCTGCAGCGAGCCGACCGGGTTGCCGCCGCTCGCTGAAGGTTCGGTGAGGGCCGAACCGAGGGCGTTCTACGGTGGGTGTCGTGCTGACCGACTTCCATGCCTTGCATCATGCGGACCGCCCGTTCCTGTTGCCGAACGCCTGGGACTTCGCATCCGCGGCTGCGCTGCTGGCCGAGGGCTTCCCCGCCATCGGCACGACCAGCCTGGGGGTCGCGGTCGCCGCCGGACTTCCGGATGCCGCGGGCGTGACTCGCGACGAGACCGTGGCGCTTGCCCGGCGACTGGTCCGCTTGCCTTGCCCGATCACCGTGGACATCGAGGCCGGCTTCAGCGAGGACCCGGCCGAGGTCGGTGATCTCGTGGCCGAGCTGGCTTCGCTGGGCGTTGCCGGGGTCAACCTCGAGGACGGCCGGGGCGACGCACTGGCCGACGTGGACACGCACGCCGCCTTGGTCCGTACGGCGAAACAGGCCGCGCCCAGCCTCTTCGTCAACGCGCGGGTCGACACGTACTGGCTCTCCGTCGACGCAACCGTCCCAGTGACGGTGGATCGGGCTCGGGCCTATCTGGACGCGGGCGCCGACGGCATCTTCGTGCCGGGACTGGCCGCCGCGGAGGACATCGCGGCCGTGGTCGGGGCGGTGCCGGCGCCGCTCAACGTCCTGCCCGGCCTTCCGCTGGATCGGCTCGCAGATCTCGGCGTGCGACGGGTCAGTACCGGCTCCCTCCTCTTTCGTGCCGCGCTCCACGCCACCGTGGCAACAGCCCGGGCGGTCCGGGACAGCATGCCGCTGCCGCCCGAGCTGCCGGGCTATGCGGAAGTCGCCGCGCTCGGGACGCTCGGATGATCGACGAGTTCCGGATCGAGGTTCCGCAGTCGGCGCTGGACGATCTGCGCGAGCGGGTCGAACGAGTCCGATGGCCCGCCGACCTCCCGGGCGTCGCCTGGGAGCGTGGTGTGCCGGTGGAGTACCTGCAACGCCTGACCGAGTACTGGCTGCACTCCTACGACTGGCGTACCTGGGAGGCGCGGCTCAACGAGTATCCCCAGTTCACCACGTTGATCGACGGCCAGACGATTCACTTCCTGCACGTCCGCTCGCCAGAGCCCGACGCCGTACCGCTGATCCTCACCCACGGCTGGCCCGGCTCAGTCGTCGAGTTCCTCCCGGTCCTCGGCCCGCTCACAGACCCACGCTCGTACGGCGGCGACCCGGCCGACGCCTTCCACGTGGTCGCACCGTCGGTCCCGGGCCACGGATTCTCCATCCCGCTGGCCGAACCCGGCTGGAACCACCGGCGGATCGCCCTGGCCTGGGCCGAGCTGATGAGCCGGCTCGGTTACCACCGGTACGGCGCCCAGGGCGGTGACACGGGCTCGGTCGTCTCACCCGAACTGGGCCGGGTCGACCCTGACCACGTGCTCGGCGTACACATCAACGGCGGCCTCAGTTTCCCGTCGGGGGATCCCGCCGACTTCGAAGGTCTCACCGAGGTCGAGCAGGCGCGACTGACCGCCGCCGAACGGCTCCGTGAGGTAGGTACAGGTTACGCCGACCTGCAGTCCACCCGGCCCCAGACGATCTCGTTCGCGCTGAGCGACTCCCCGATCGGCCAGCTCGCCTGGATCGCGGAGAAGTTCCAGGAGTGGACCGACCCGGCCAGAGAACTGCCGGACCAGGCCGTCGACGTGGACCTGTTGCTCACTGACGTATCGCTCTACTGGTTCACCGACACGAGTGCGTCGTCGGCCAACCTGTACTACGAGAACCGGGTCGCACCGGCCGAACCGCCCGTTCCCTCCGGCGTACCGACAGGCATCGCCGTCTTCCCGACCGATCCCGCGATCCGCCGTATCGCCGAGCGCGAGCACCGGCTCGTGCACTGGTCCGAATTCGACCGAGGCGGTCACTTCGCCGCCCTGGAGGCCCCCGACCTCCTGGTCAAGGACATCCGTGCCTTCTTCCACCCCCTCCGCTGACCCCGCACCTCGCACCATCCCACCTCGCGCCTCGCCACCACCTCCAAGGCGATCGGTCCGAACCTGTCC
>DASTVQ010000124.1:0-31993 GCA_035759015.1 Kribbella sp. | reverse complement strand
AATTCCGCGGTTGCGCCATCGAAGCAGCTGTTGGCGGTGGCCGCCGAGGAGGTGCAGCGCCGCGAGCAGTTCGTCCTCCTTGCCGAGCAGAAGCTCGCACACTCAATCGTGCTGCATGAGGTTGAACGAGCACGCAGTTCGAACCAGAAGGCCGTCGTGATCGTCACCGGTGGTCCCGGCAGCGGCAAGAGCGTTATCGCGTTATCGCTGCTCGGCGAGTTGGCGCGTCGTGGCCGTACCGTCTTGCACGCCACTGGCTCCCGGTCGTTCACCCAGACGCTTCGCAAGGTGGCCGGCCACCGGCAGCCACGGGTACAGCGGATGTTCAAGTACTTCAACCAGTTCATGGACGCCGAGTCGAACGGCATCGACGTCCTGATTCTCGACGAGGCGCACCGGATCCGGGAGACCTCGGTCGATCGCTACACCAAAGCCGAGTACCGCACCGATCGGCCTCAGATAGACGAACTCATCGCCGCCGCGCGAGTACCGGTGTTTCTCCTCGACGAACATCAGGTCGTGAAGCCTGGCGAACTCGGCACCGTCGCAGATATCGAGCGGCACGCTGCAACGCTCGGTCTCCAGGTGTATCCGGTCGCCTTGGACGGCCAGTTCCGCTGCGGCGGAAGCGAGGAGTACGTCGGCTGGGTACGTCGCCTGCTTGGTCTGGACGCAGAGCGACCGACTGTCTGGGAAGGCGATCCATCCTTCGAGGTGCGGGTGGCGGACAGCCCGGAGGAGCTGGAGGTGTTCCTCCGCTCCAAGATGACCGAGGGGTACGGCGCCCGGATCGCGGCGGGCTACTGCTGGCCGTGGAGCGACCCGCGACCGGACGCGACCTTGGTCCCCGACGTGCAGATCGGCGATTGGGCTCGGCCTTGGAACGTCAAGGGAGACCGCCGGGTCGGCGACGCGCCGCCTGCGGCTCTGTGGGCGAGTGACGTCGCCGGATACGACCAGGTCGGATGCGTGTACACGGCTCAGGGCTTCGAGTACGACTGGAGTGGCGTCATCCTCGGTCCCGACCTGGTTTGGCGCGATGGCCGGTTCGTGACGAACCGCGACGCGAACAAGGATCCTGCCTTCCGGAACCGCAAGGCGACCGACGACACTGACTTCGACCGGCTGGTTCGCAACACCTACAAAGTACTGCTGACCCGCGGCATGGTTGGCACTGTCCTGTACTCCCCCGACAGCGAAACCCGCCATGCGTTGCGCGAGCTGCTGGGATTGTCGCTGGTGATCCACTGAAATCGGTGCCGCTGAGTCCACCAGGATGACGTGCTGCCAGGTGTGCGCATTTCTGCAAGCCCTGCCACTCCCACTCGGCGACAGTGCAGAAAGCCGTGCCCAATGGACGGACCTGATTGGTCGCCCCGACCGGAGATGTCATCCTCCCCGAACCGACTCGGCCCGGTCCCCACCGAGAGGACCGGGCCGAAGTGTCCGTACTGATTAGCTGCAGCCGGAGGTGCTGCCGCAGCCTTCGCAGACGTAGCAGCTACCCGACGGGCGCATCTTCGTTCCACAGGTGAAGCACAGCGGGGCGTCCACCGATGTACCAGTGATGAGCTCGAACATCTCGGCCGTCGTGTGAGCCTCGCTGGCGGCCGGCTTGGCCGCGGCCGCGCTCACCGATCGGTCGGCCTCGACCTTCTCCACCACCGGCTCCACCGACTTCAAGGACTCCGCTTCCGACACCTCGACCGGCGCCGGCTCGTACGAGCCGGTGTCGAGCTGACGCGCGCGCTCCTCCGCGGAGTAGATCCCCAAGGCGGACCGCTCGTCGAACGACAGGTAGTCCAGGGCTAGGCGGCGGAAGATGTAGTCCATGATCGACTGCGCCATCCGGATGTCCGGGTCGTCGGTCAGGCCGGCCGGCTCGAACTTCAGGTTGGTGAACTTCTGGACGTAGGTCTCCAGCGGAACACCGTGCTGCAGGGCGATCGAGATCGCGATCGAGAAGGCGTCCATCACACCGGCCAGGGTCGAGCCCTGCTTGCCCATCTTGAGGAAGACCTCACCCAGACCGTCATCCGGGTAGGAGCCGGCCGTCATGTACCCCTCGGCGCCACCCACGCTGAACGAGGTGGTGCGCGACGGGCGCGACTTCGGCAGACGCTTGCGGGTCGGCCGGTACTCGATGACCTTCTCCACCACCGGCTCGGCCGCGGTGGCCTTCTTGGCCTTGGCGTCCGCCAGCGGCTGACCGACCTTGCAGTTGTCGCGGTAGACGGCCAGCGCCTTCAGGCCAAGCTTCCAGCCCTGGAAGTAGACGTCGGCGATGTCCTCGACGGTCGCGGTCTCGGGCAGGTTGACGGTCTTGGAGATCGCGCCGGACAGGAACGGCTGGGCCGCCGCCATCATCCGGACGTGGCCCATCGGCTTGATGGCCCGCTCCCCCATCGCGCAGTCGAAGATCTCGTAGTGCTCCGGCCTGAGGCCCGGGGCGTCAACGACGTGACCGTGCTCGGCGATGTACTCGACGATCGCCTCGATCGTCTCCTCGGTGTAGCCGTACTGGCGCAGGGCGCGCGGCACGGTCTGGTTGACGATCTGCATCGAGCCGCCGCCGACCAGCTTCTTGAACTTGACCAGCGAGAAGTCCGGCTCGATGCCGGTGGTGTCGCAGTCCATCATGAAGCCGATGGTGCCGGTCGGGGCCAGCACCGAGGCCTGGGCGTTGCGCCAGCCGTTCTTCGCGCCGATCTTCAGCACGCCCGCCCATGCCTCGGCGGCGTGCTTCTGGACGTCCTTGTCGATCTGGTGCACTGTGCGGATCGCGTCGTTGGCCGCCGCGTGCTTGCGCATCACGCGAGTGTGCGCGTCCTTGTTACGCGCGAACCCGTCGTACGGGCCGACGATGCCCGCGAGCTCGGCGGACCGCTTGTACGACGTGCCGGTCATCAGTGAGGTGATAGCGCCCGCCAGTGCGCGACCACCGTCGGAGTCGTAGGCGTGACCGGTCGCCATCAGCAGCGCGCCGAGGTTGGCGTAGCCGATGCCGAGCTGCCGGTAGGCGCGGGTGGTCTCCCCGATCGCCTCCGTCGGGAAGTCGGCGAAGCAGATCGAGATGTCCATCGCGGTGATGATCAGCTCGACGGCCTTGACGAACCTCTCCGAGTCGAACAGGTCGTCGTCGCGCAGGAACTTCATCAGGTTGAGCGACGCCAGGTTGCAGGACGAGTTGTCCAGGTGCATGTACTCAGAGCACGGGTTGGACGCGGTGATCCGGCCCGTCTCCGGGGTCGTGTGCCAGTCGTTGATGGTGTCGTCGTACTGCAGGCCGGGGTCCGCGCAGGCCCAGGCGGCCCGGGCGATCTTGTCGAACAGGCCACGCGCGTCGACGGTCTCGATCACCGAGTTGTCCAGCCGCGCTCGCAGACCGAAGGACCCCTTCTCCTCGACCGCGCGCATGAACTCGTCGGTGACCCGGACCGAGTTGTTGGCGTTCTGGTACTGGACCGAGGTGATGTCGCGGCCGCCGAGGTCCATGTCGAAGCCTGCGTCGCGCAGGACGCGGATCTTCTCCTCCTCGCGCATCTTGGTCTCGACGAACTCCTCGATGTCGGGGTGGTCGACGTCGAGCACGACCATCTTGGCCGCGCGCCGGGTGGCCCCGCCGGACTTGATCGTGCCGGCGGAGGCGTCCGCGCCCCGCATGAAGCTGACCGGGCCCGAGGCGGTGCCGCCCGAGGACTGCAGCAGTTCCTTCGACGAGCGGATCCGGGACAGGTTCAGGCCGGCGCCGGAGCCGCCCTTGAAGATCAGCCCCTCCTCCTTGTACCAGTTCAGGATCGAGTCCATCGAGTCGTCGACGGCGAGGATGAAGCAGGCCGACACCTGCTGCGGGGACGACGTACCGACGTTGAACCAGACGGGCGAGTTGAAGCTGAAGTACTGGTGCAGCAGCATCCAGGTGAGCTCGTGCTCGAACACCTCGGCGTCCTTCGGCGTGGCGAAGTAGCCGTGGTCCTCACCGGCCTTGCGGTACGTCTTCACCACCCTGTCGAGCAGTTGCTTGAGGCTCCACTCGCGGTTGTCGTGACCGACCGCGCCGCGGAAGTACTTCGTGGTGACGATGGTGGAGGCGTTGACGCTCCAGTAGTCGGGGAACTCGACCCCGCGCTGCTCGAAGACGATCTCACCGGTCTTCCAGTTCTGCTGCACGACGTCGCGGCGCTCCCACGTCACCTCGTCGTACGGGTGCATCCCTTCGGTGCTGAAGACGCGCTCGATGGTGAGTCCCGCGGACGCGTTCTTGCGTCCCCGGAACCCGGCCGCCGACCTCTTGGTCGACCCCGAGTGGCCGGTCACCGTCTCTGTCATGGTTGCTCCTCGCCTCTGCCTCTGTCTGCCGCGGTCTGTCGGGACCGCCCCGTTGGTGCTGCTGGTGCTACTTCCCCGTTGATGTCTGTATGTCGGGCTCGGCGCCCTCGGGCTCCTTCTCCGCCCGGAGCAGCGCGATCTCCGTCTCGAAGTCGTCGGCCGACTCGAACTGCCGGTAGACGCTCGCGAACCGCAGGTACGCCACCTCGTCGAGCTCGCGGAGCGGACCCAGGATGGCCAGTCCGACCTCGTGCGCGGGCACCTCGGGCGAGCCCGCGCCCTTCAGCGCGTCCTCGACCTGCTGCCCGAGCCGGGCCAGTGCGTCCGCGGTCACGGGTCGGCCCTTGCAGGCCTTGCCGACGCCCTGGATGACCTTCTCCCGGCTGAACGGCTCGGTGGCGCCGGAGCGCTTCACGACCGTGAGCTGCATCTGCTCGACGGTGGTGAACCGCTTCTCGCAGACCGGGCACTGCCGCCGGCGGCGGATCGAGCCACCGTCCTCGGCGACCCGGCTGTCGACGACCCGGGAGTCAACGTGCCGGCAGTAAGGACAGTGCACGTCGAACCACTCCTCCCGTGAGTCTCCCGGCGCTGAAGTCCCCGCGCCTGGGGATGAACCTGTGGATCAGCTGGGGACAACTTGTGTATGACCTGTGAGTAACCAACCACTACCTGTGGACGACTTACAGGCTTGTAACTACTACATCTAGGGATGCTACGTCCCTGCTCCGACAGTTGCAAGAAAGGCCCACAGCCCGGGCGAGTCCCGACCGCGACACGCTCGCCACGGTCTCCGTAGCGCCGATCGAGGGCCTCCAGCACGACGTTCTGACACCTCATAACAACAATCTCCGGGCCCGATCGATGCCCTGCGCCGGCCTCAAAACCCGGTCAGGCGACGCCCGCGATACGGGGCCTGAGCAGATGCCGTCCCCTCGCGGGACGACCGCCTCGGCTGCTTCGGCGCGCCGGTCATGCCCCACACTCGGGGGCGTGACGAGACCAGGACAGGATGACCCCATGAAACCGGTCATCCTCGATGTCGACACGGGTCTCGACGACGCGTGCGCCCTGCTCCTCGCTGCCCGCCACCCAGAGCTCGACCTGCGAGCTGTGACCTGCGTCGGCGGCAACGTCGGCCTCGACCAGGTCGTCATCAACACCTTGACCGTGCTGGAGGCAGCAGGGCGGACCGACGTTCCGGTGGCCCGGGGGGCGGCCAGCCCGTTGCTCGAACCTGGTCGTGAAGCGTCGCACGTGCATGGGACAGACGGCCTCGGCGACCTGGACTGGCCGAGATCCACCCGTACGACGGACCGCCGGCATGCGGTCGAGCTGCTCCGCGACGTGCTGCTGGACGCCGCCCGGCAAGCCGAGCCGATCACCCTGATCCCGCTGGCACCGATGACGAACATCGCCCTGCTGCTGCGGACCTACCCGGAGGCTGCGGCCGGTCTCCGCGAGATCGTGTTCATGGGTGGAGCGGCCGGGATCGGAAACGCGACTGCCTCGGCCGAGTTCAACGTCTGGACCGACCCCGAGGCCGCAGCGATCGCCCTCGGCGCGGCCAGTGAGCTCGGCGTACCGGTGACGATGTACGGGCTGGACGTGTTCTACGACGTGGAGATCAGCCGAGCCCGAGCGCACGAGCTGATCGAAGCCGGGAGGTCGACCGGACAGGGCTCGGCCGAGCTTGCCGGGCGGCTGATCGAACATCGGTGCGATCGGTACGGCACCGACGCCGCCACGATCGGCGATGGTGGTGCCGTCTGCGCTGTGATCGACCCGGACGGCCTGACCACCCGGCCGTTCCCGTTGCGGATCGAGTTGTCCGGAAGCTGGTCCCGCGGCCGCACGATCGTCGACACGCGCGACTGGTCGGGCGACCTGCGCGATGACCCGCACGGCGTGGCGCCCGCTGTAGTACAAGTAGCGACGGCTGTCGACGGCCAGCGGTACGCCGAGCTGTGGTTGCGCACCGTCAGCTGACCTCGTTCGCACCGCCGCTTGCTCTGCCGGCGCCGGAGGTGGAGGGCCTGGATCAGCGGACGGGGATTTGGAGGATCATGCCGGGAGCAACGTCACGCCCGTCGCGCAGACCGTTTGCATCGGCGATCCGCTCGACCACAATGCGGGGATCCTCTGTCGGACTCATCTCCTGAGCGATCGACCAGAGGGTCTGCCCGGCACCGACCTGCACCGGCACCGTGCCGGAGAACTCGGGCTCACCGTCGAGCACGCCCGCCACGCGCAGCCCCAGGACCGCCAGGGCCGAACCGAAGACCAGCACCGAGACGGCCGTGACGAGCGTCCGGCCGCGCCGGGTGAGTCGCAGTGCCGGCTGCTCCGCCACCGGCTGTGGGCCGAGGTCGTCCCCGCTGCAGGCTCGGACGGGCAGCCGCTCTGTCGTGGCACCGGTGATCCTGGGCCGTCTGCGCGCCTGGCGCGCACGCTCGGCCTCGGGCGACCGCGTCAGCTGAGATGTCAGCGCCGCTGTGCTCATCGGATCCTCCAGACCTCGTCTGCGATGTCGAACCCTGTCTACCGGGCGGCGCCGACAGTTTTCTCCGACGCCCCCGTCCGAGCCGCCCGACCGGTCCGAACACCTGTTCGATCGAACGCCTGTACGAATGATTAACCGAGAGACGGCGGTCACGCAACCACCTCCGACCTGGACACGCCGCGGAAATTCCCGGTGCCGCTCGCGCGGATAACCCGACACACGAACAAATATGCGAACCGACACGCCTTCGAACAGATGTTTGAAGAATCTCAGGATTCGGTCTACCGTCATCTCAGTCGACAAAGTAGGCCGGTGGGCTCACATCCGGCCCGACCCGAGGAGTTGCCACCGATGGCCAGGACGCCGAGCGGTTCCAGCAAGGACGATCGCAGCAAGGCCGGGCGCGCCCTGCCCGACCAGAGCGTCACGGAACTGCCTGACGGTCCGGCCGATGCCACCGGGCTGACGCCGCGCCAGCGCCGGGTGCTGGACGTCATCCGCGAGTCGGTGGACAGCAGGGGCTATCCGCCCTCGATGCGGGAGATCGGCGAGCGGGTCGGGCTGACCAGCTCGTCCTCGGTGTCGCACCAGCTCCGCGTGCTCGAGCAGAAGGGTCTGCTCCGCCGCGACCCGAACCGACCGCGGGCGATCGAGGTCCGCTACCCCGGCGAGATCGCCGAGGCGGCCCGCCGCGGGGTCCTCGGCGCCGTCCGGCAGACCTCGTACGACGAGACCGGGGCGGGCGACGCGCACCCGGACGCGGCGTACGTCCCGGTCGTGGGCCGGATCGCGGCCGGTGGTCCGATCCTGGCCGAGCAGGACATCGAGGAGGTCTTCCCGTTGCCACGGGCAATGGTGGGTGAGGGCACCTTGTTCATGTTGCGGGTCAAGGGTGAGTCGATGATCGAGGCGGCGATCTGCGACGGCGACTGGGTCGTGGTGCGTCAGCAGCAGACCGCGGAGAACGGCGACATCGTGGCCGCGATGATCGACGGCGAGGCGACGGTGAAGACGTTCAAGAAGACCAAGAACGAGATCCTGCTGCTGCCGCACAACCCGGCCTTCGAGCCGATCGACGGCAAGGACGCCATCATCCTCGGAAAGGTCGTTACCGTCCTGCGGCGGATCTGACATCTCAGACGACGAGCGGACTCCGGCGAGTCGTGCCACGATTAGTGGTATGCCGACTGTCTATGACTTCAGCGCCACCACGATCGAAGGCACCGAACAGTCCCTCGCTGATTTCCGTGACCAGGTGCTCCTGGTGGTCAACACCGCCTCGCAGTGTGCCTACACCCCGCAGTACAGCGGTCTGCAGAAGCTCCACAAGACCTACCGCAGACAGGGCTTCGCGGTGCTCGGATTTCCCTGCGACCAGTTCGGCCACCAGGAGCCCGGTGACGAGCACGAGATCGCGAACTTCTGCTCGACGATCTACCACGTCACGTTCCCGATGTTCGCCAAGGTCGACGTCAACGGGTCGAGGGCCCATCCGCTCTTCAACTGGCTGAAGCGCGAGCAGGGCGGGCTGCTGGGCGGCCGGATCAAGTGGAACTTCACCAAGTTCCTGATCGGTCGCGACGGCGGGGTGATCGGCCGGTACGCGCCGACTCACGCGCCGGAGAAGCTGACCGACAAGATCCTCGCCGCCCTCGCCGTGCCGGCCTCCAGCGCCGAGTCGAGCGACTGACGAGTCACAAGCGGCCCGTTCCAACCCGGCCGGTCAGGGCGCGCGCGGCGCTCAGCGCACCACGGACGCCGGGTCGACATCGAGTCGCAGGCCGCGCCAGACCGGATGCCGCAGCCGCCCGTCGGCGGCCCACCCGGAGTACGTCACCTCGGCGACCAGCAGCGGATCCAGCCAGTGCGCCGCCCGACGGTCGGTCGACGGCACGCTCGATATGTCGAACGGCGGCTCGTCCACCTCCAGTGCCGCAAGCTCCGCGCTGAGCAGTTCGAGCATCGCGAAGTCCAGGCCCGAGCCCACCTTGCCGATGAGGATCAGCTCACCACCGGGCTCGCTGTAGGCGCCGCAGTAGAGCGATCCGATCCTTCCGGCGCGGTTCCCCTCCCCCGGATGCCACCCGCACAGAATCACGTCACGGGTGGACACCGGCTTGACCTTGACCCAGTCGGCACTGCGCTTGCCCGGCAGGTAGCGGGACTTCCGGCGCTTCGCGACAACACCTTCCAGCCCGCTCGAGATCGACAGTTGGAGCGCCTTCTCACCGTCTGAGTAGGCGGGCGGCACCTCCCAGAAGGGGTCGTCGAGCTCCAGCGACTCCAGCAACGCCCGTCGTTCGTCGTACGTTGCCTCCAGCAACCAGCGGCCGTCGTACCGGAGCAGGTCGAAGACCCGCACCGACACCGGCACCTGGTTGATCAGCTGCGCCAGGTGACGCGGATCCCGGACGTGCATCCGCCGCTGCAGCAACCCGAACGACGGCGCCCCACTCTCGTCCAGTGTCACGATCTCGCCATCCAGTACGGCGGGCAACAGCAGGCCCGACGAGGATCCGAGGCCGAGCAGCTCGGGGTATCCCCCGGACACGTCGCGGCTGTTGCGCGACCACAGCCGACAGCCCTCGTCCGTCACGTCGGCGATGACGCGGATGCCGTCCCACTTCATCTCGTACGACCAGTCGGGCCCGGACGGCATCGGACCGAGCGCCGCCATCATCGGCAGCACCGGCGGCGCGGACGCCGGGCTCATGTGTCCTGCAACCTCTTCAGGGCGGCGAGCACCTTCTCACGGTCGGCCGTCGGCCACATGGGCGGCAACGACGCGCGCAGGTAGGCGCCGTACCGGGCGGTCACGATGCGGGGGTCCAGGATCGCCACCACCCCACGGTCGCTGTTACGGCGGATCAGTCGGCCCGTCCCCTGCGCGAGCAGCAGCGCCGCGTGCGTCGCGGCCACAGCCATGAAGCCGTTGCCGCCGGCCTCGTCGACCGCACGCTGGCGGGCGGCCATCAACGGTTCGTCCGGGCGTGGGAAAGGGACCCGGTCGATGATCACCAGATTGCACGTCGAGCCCGGGACGTCGATGCCTTGCCAGAGCGAGAGCGTCCCGAAGAGCGAGGTCTCCGGGTTGTCCACAAACTCCCGCGACAACTCCCCGAGCTGGGCATCGCCTTGGCACAACACGGTCAGGTCGGTCGCCTCTCGAACCGCCGCGGTGGCAGCCTCGGCGGCACGGCGGGATGAGAACAGCCCGAGGGTCCGTCCACCGGCAGCCGTCACGAGGTCGACGATCTCCTCGAACTGCAACTTGCCGAGGCCGTCGCGGTGCGGCGGTGGCAGGTGCTTCGCGACGTACAGGATCGCCTGTTTCTCGTACTCGAACGGCGAGCCGACATCCAGCCCGCGCCAGGGCAGCGGTCCGGTCTCGGACTCGGTGTCGACCTCCGGCATCTCTTCGTCCTCGTCGAGCTGGTCCGACGGGCGCAGGCCGACCTGGCGAGCGATGGCGTCGAAGTCACCGCCGAGCGTCAGCGTTGCCGAGGTCATCACCACAGTCCGGTCGTTCAGCAGCAACTCGCGCAGCAGCCCTGCCACGGTGAGTGGCGCGATCCTGAGCTCGCGGCCGAACCGTTCGCGGTCGACCAGCCAGACCACATCCTGGGCGCTCAACGCCGCCACCCGCTCGGCGACGTCGAAGACCTCCTTCACCGCGCCCTTGGCCTGCCGCTTGGCGCCGTCGGGGTCGTCGTCCGTGTCGTCGGACTTCTTGTTGAGGTCGGAGTACAAGGCCCGGGCCGCGTCCCGCACCAGCGCGGCCGCCTCGAGGACCGCGCCGTTCGCCGCCTCGATCCGGCCCTCTCGCGTCTCGTCCAGTGCCGCCCGCAGCGCGTCCGACGCGTCAGCGAGGTCGTCGGCCTTGTCATCGTCCACGAACCGTCGCGACCGCTTGGCCGCCCGCTCCGCCATCTGCGGCGACAGCTCGGCGCCGGCCGCGCCGGTCACCCGGGCCGGCAACTCGTGCGCCTCGTCGATCACCACCACGTCGTGCTCGGGCAGCACCGTGCGGTTCTCGAACGCGTCGATCGAGAGCAGCGCGTGGTTGGTGATCACGATGTCCGACCTGCGCGCCTGCTCCTTGGCCTTCTCGGCGAAGCACTCCTGCCCGTACGGGCACTTCTGTGCGCCCAGGCACTCGCGAGCCGAGATCGCCACCTGCTGCCAGGCCTGGAACTGGTGGGACGGCGCATGATCGCGATCGCCGCCTCCGCCGTCGAGCAGCTGCTGCTCAGCCCAGTCGCGGAGCTCGACCACCTGCTGGCCGACCGCCCCGGCCGGCGGGATGTCGACGAGCATGCCGTCCTCGTCCGGAGCGCCCTCGCGGATCCGATGCAGGCAGGCGTAGTTGTTCCGCCCTTTCTGGATCGCGTACGACGGGCGCCGCGGGAGCAGTTTCTCGGTCGCGTCCAGCAACGCGGGCATGTCCCGGTCGACCAACTGCGACTGCAAGGTCAACGTGGCCGTCGAAACCACGACCCGCCGGTCCTCCAGGGTGTGCAGCAGTGCCGGCACCAGATATCCCAGGGACTTCCCCGTACCGGTCCCGGCCTGCACCAGCAGGTGCGAGCCGTCGGCCATGGCGCCGGCCACCGCCTCGGCCATCCGCACCTGACCAGGCCGCGTCTGACCGCCGATCCCGGCGACCGCGGCCTCCAACAGCTCCCGCACCTCGACACCCACCGCCACACCCTAGCCCCAACCACCCCCGTTCTCCGTCACGACCGCGACTCTGTGGAAACGCCTCTGCGTTCGCCTGTCAGGTCCACCCCTTGTACGCCGCTGACGCCGCCGCTTGTACGCCGCTGACGCCGCCGCGCACGTAGTTCCGCCCGGCTTACAGGACCGTCACGAACGACGACCGGACTGTTAGGCAGACCACCGGCGTACAGGTGGTGGCGTATCGGTTGGCTGACTAGGGTTTGGGAAGTCGGCCAAGAGCGAAGGGGACGCCAGGTGGAACACCAGGAACTGCAGAAGCGATTCGCGGAGCTCACGACGGCACACGTCGCCGATGCCTGCCTCCGGGCGAAGGTGCCGGTTCGGTCGGTCTCGCTGATCCCCGTGCTGGCCGGACGTGTCGCCGGTCGCGTGCTGCCCGCGCGGCATGTCGGCAGCGTCGACATCTTCCTCGAAGCGTTCGGATCAGCCTCGCCTGGTGATGTGCTGGTGGTCGACAACGCCGGCCGCCGCGACGAGGCCTGTGTCGGTGACCTGGTCGTACTCGAAGCGCAGGCCGCCGGAGTGGGCGGACTTGTCGTCTGGGGTCTGCACCGAGACACCGCCGACATCCGCGCGATCGGGCTGCCGGTGTACAGCCTCGGCTCGATTCCGACCGGTCCACTGCGGCTCGACCCGCTCCCCGCGGATGCGCTGCACTCCGCGGTCGTCGGCGAATGGACCGTGACGCACGAGGACGTGGTGCTGGGCGACGACGACGGAGTCGTGTTCCTCCCCGCTGACCGAGCCGACGAGCTGTTCACCCTGGCCGAGTCCATCCGCGATACCGAGCGCCGACAGGCCGGCCTCATCAGCGGCGGCACGTCGCTGCGCCGGCAGGTGCAGTTCGACGCCTACCTCGCGGCGCGGGCGAAGAAGCCCTCGCTCACCTTCCGTGAGCACCTTCGCAGCGTCGGCGGTGCCATCGAGGAGTGACGGCGCCATCAACCTGACCCACGGAGAACGCCGCTCGACTCACCTGATCACGATCTGCGGCTGGAGTATCAGACGACGGCGCCTCGGTCTGGTTCGGAGTCGCGGTCGCGGTGCTTGACCTTGGGGCGCGGGGGCGGGGCCGGGTAGCGCTTCTCCAGCTCGACCAGCAGTGGGGTCGCGGTCAGGTTCGACGAGTACGTGCCGACGAGGATGCCGAGCAGCAGGGCCAGTGCGAAGTCGGCCAGGGAGTCCCCGCCCAGAATCAGCAGCGCCGCAAGGATGAACAGCGTACTGATACCGGTGTTGATCGTGCGCGGCAGCACGTTGACGATCGCGGTGTCGGCCACCGCGCCCAGGTTGTCGGTCGACCTGGCGTTCCGGGTCTCGCGGATCCGGTCGAAGACGACCACCGAGTCGTTCACCGTGTAGCCGATGATCGTCAGCAGCGCTGCCAGGAAGATTCCGTCCACGGGCTTGCCGGTCCAGGCGAAGACGCCGACCACCACGGCCACGTTCTGGAGCAGTGCCAGTACGGCGCCCGCGCCGTAGGTCCATCGGAACCGGGCCGCCAGGTAGAGCAACTGGGCCAGGAGCGCGACGCCAAGCGCGATCAGCGCCTTGTCGCGGAGCTCGTCGCCGAGGCTCGGGCCGATGCTTTCGTTGCGGATCAGCTCGGTGCCGCCGCCCACCCGGGAGATGGACTCGCGGATCTTCTCCGCCTCGTCGTCGCTGATCGTGCCGGTCCGGACGGTGATGTCGTCGGTACCGGAGGCCTGCACGATGGCGTTCGGGTAACCCGCCTCGGCCACGGCCACCCGGGCCTGGTCCGGCGTGATCTGCTGGGCGGTGCTCACCTCGAGGAGCCGGCCACCGGTGAACTCGATGCCCAGGTTGAGGCCGCGGAGCCCGATCCCGGCGATGCTCACGACGATGGCCACAGCGGTGATGATCAGCCAGCGGCGGCTGTGCTTCATCAGCGGTGGGCGGCGAGCCTCGAGCCAGGTGCGCACGCGACCGTGCCCGGCGATGCCACTGATGGCCGGCCGGTTCAGGACGAACTTGCGGCTGACGAAGAACTCGGCGAGCACCCGGGTGATCACCAGCGCGGACAGCATCGACGCGAGTACACCGATGCTCAGGGTCACCCCGAAGCCGCGGACCGGTCCGGCCGCCAGGAAGAACAGCAGCCCGGCTGCCAGCAGGGTGGTGATGTTGGAGTCCGCGATCGCCGACAGGGCGTTGGAGAAGCCGCTACGCAGCGAACGACGGAGGCCGTCGGCCCGGCCGCCGATGTAGTCCTCCCTGGCCCGTTCGAAGACGAGCACGTTCGCGTCCACCGCCATCCCGATGGCGAGCACGAAACCGGCCAGGCCGGGCAGGGTGAGGGTGGCGCCGAGCGCCGTCAGGGCGGCGTACGACATGCCGGCGTAGCAGATCAGGCCGAGCACGGCCATCAGGCCCACCAGGCGATACACCACGATGATGAACAACGCCGTCAGGGCGACGCCGATGATGCCTGCGAGCGCGCTCGCCTCGATCGCGTCCTTGCCAAGCGAAGGCCCGACGGTCCGCTGGTCGATCACCTCGACCGGGACGGGCAACGAGCCGCCCTCGATCAGCGCGGCCAGGTCCTTGGCCTCCTCCTCGGTGAAGGCGCCGGTGATCGTGGTCGTTCCGCCGCCGATGCCGATGTTGCAGAGCTGGCTGCCGCCGCTCGGGTCAACCTGCGGTGAGCTGATCACCTCGTTGTCGAGCACGATCGCGACCCGGCGCTGCGGGGAACCGACCGGCTGGCAGGCCGCCTTGCCGGTGATGTCCGCCCAGATCTTGCCGCCGTCGCCCTTGAAGTCCATCTGGACGAACCAGCCCTGCGCCGCCTGCTGGGGATCGAGCAGCCCGTCGGCTCCCTTGACCAGCTCGCCGGTCATCGCCGGCTTGGCGAGCCGGAGCATTCCGGCGCCGTCGTCGCTGGGCAGGTACAGCTCGCCCGCGGCCGGCTTGGCGGGCTTGGCCGCGACCTGGTCCAGCACCTCGTGGAAGGTCAGCTGCGCGGTCTTGCCGATCACCTCGGCGGCCTCGCGCGGGTCCTGCAGGCCGGGCAGCTCGACGATGATCCGCCGGTCGCCCTGACGGGTCACGGTCGGCTCGCTCACGCCGAGCGCGTCGACGCGGCGGCGGAGCACCTCCAGCGCCTTGTCGGTGGACTCACGGTTCGCCTTCACCGTGGGCGAGTCCTTGGTCTCCAGCACGATCTGCGTCCCGCCCCGCAGGTCGAGGCCGAGCTGAGGCTTGGCCGTCAGCACGACGTACGTGGAGGCGGCGAGCACGAGGAACGCGAACAGCGCGCGGACCAGGGACGAGCGGTTCACAAACATCCTCCGGATGTCGGCGGCGGGCACCCGTTGCCGGGCGTCGTGACAAGGCAGACCACAGCCGTGGAAACGATCAGTCTACGCACGGCGCAAGGCACCCGGTGAGCGTTCCAGGCGTGGACCCTCAGAGAAGGCCCCGAAACCTAGCTGCAAAGCGATATGGCATATCGCATCCGAGCTACGTTTTGCCACGCCACCTTCAGTGGCCGGCACGCCGGCCGCTGGAGAAACGCGGTGCGGAAGGCCGGTACGGCGGGGTCAGTCAGTGGCGTCGATGCCGTTCTCGATGGGCGTAGCGGACCAGCTCGGCCCGGTTGTGCAACTCCAGCTTGCGCAGGGTGTTCTGCACGTGGTTCTCGGCCGTCCGGTGGGACAGCACCAGCCGGGCGGCGATCTGCCGGGCCGTCAGCCCGCGGGCGACCAGGTGCAGCTCTGGCCGCCGCCAACGGCTTGGCGGTTGTACCGATGCCGTCGTCCAACTGGCGGCTGTTGCCGATCGACCATGCCGCCCTGTCCGCAACACATGCCGGGCCGCCACTCTGCGTCGGCATACCTCTGTCTGCTGAGCAGGCCCACTCAGGACGTGCGCGCAGGATTCCCCGCTGTTACGAGGCAATTTCGGCCGAACCTCTTCATCAGTGGTTCTTTTGCCCGTACTGTCGCGCAGAAGTACACGCTCGGGGGAGCCAGAGTCACGCTGCGTCATCATGCGCGGCGGACCTTTGACAGGGAGGGAAACGTGCGCAAAGTATCTGCCGGGCTGTTCAGCCTGGCGCTGGCGGCCACGGTCGGGCTGAGCTTCGCCTCGTCCGGCAGCGCCGCAACACCGCAGGCCACCGCCTCGGCGCCGGTCGCGTCCGAGCAGTCGGGGCCCGACGAACTGCCGAGCCCGCTGGAGGACAAGCGGCGCGAGCTTCGCGAGGTGGCGCTGACGAAGCTGATGAACGGCACGGGCAAGGTCGAGCAGCGCGGTCCCAGCACCGTGATGAAGGTCGGCACCAAGGCCGTCGGCACGAGCGGCGAGGGCAGCGTCGACCAGTACGTCGAGCTGTCCCGGGAGAAGACCGACCGGATCTTCGTCGTGCTGGCCGAGTTCGGCAACGAGCGGCACCCCAGCTACCCCGACCAGGACACCGCACCCAACATCCCGGGGCCGGCGACGTTCGAGGGTCCGCTGCACAACGCCATCCCGCAACCGGACCGCACGGTGGACAACTCCACCATCTGGCAGCCGGACTACAACCACGCGCACTACCAGCAGATGTACTTCGGCGACGGCGCCGGCGACAACTCGCTGAAGAACTACTACGAGAAGCAGTCGTCCGGGCGCTACAGCGTCGAGGGCACGGTCACCGACTGGGTGAAGGTGCGGTACAACGAGGCCCGGTACGGCCGCTCGAACGGCTTCCCGTGCGGCGGCAACGTGTGCAGCAACACCTGGGCCCTCGTCCGCGACGCGGTCAACCAGTGGGTCGCCGACCAGAAGGCCGCCGGTCGCACCACGGAGGAGATCACCGCGGAGCTGAAGACCTTCGACCAGTGGGACCGCTACGACTTCGACAGCGACGGCAACTTCAACGAGCCCGACGGGTACCTGGACCACTTCCAGATCGTCCACTCCGGCGGCGACCAGGCCGACGGTGACCCGCAGCAGGGTGAGGACGCCATCTGGTCGCACCGCTGGTACGTCGGCCTGGCCGGCGGCCCGGCCAACAACCCGGCAGGCGGCGCGCAGCTGGGCGACACCGGCTTGTGGGTCGGTGACTACACGATCCAGCCGGAGAACGGCGGCGTCAGCGTCTTCGCGCACGAGTACGCGCACGACCTCGGCCTGCCGGACGAGTACGACACCTCCGGTCCCGCGATCGAGAACGGCGTGAACTGGTGGACCCTGATGGCCCAGAGCCGGGTCAGCGCGGCCACCGACGGCGGCATCGGCGAGCGGGCGGCCGACCTGAACGCGTGGGACAAGCTCCAGCTGGGCTGGCTGGACTACGAGATCGTCGCGGCCGGTGAGAAGAAGTCCGTCGAGCTCGGCCCGCACGAGTACAACTCGTCCAGGCCCCAGGCGCTGATCGTCACACTGCCGAAGAAGGATGTCGTCAGCGAGCTGGTGCCACCCGCGGTCGGCACCAAGTCCTGGTGGAGCGGTGCGGGCAACCAGTTCACCCACACCATGTCCCGGGAGGTCGCACTGCCGGCCGGCACGGCCACCCTCACGTTCCAGGCCAACTGGGACATCGAGGACTGCGGTCCGGACGCCTGTGACTACGCCTACGTCGAGGTCGACGACGGCACCGGCTACAAGCCCATCCCCGGCAGCATCGCGAACGCTGCCGAGGGCAACGGCATCGATGGCACCAGCAACGGCTGGGTGCCGGCGACCTTCGACCTGTCGGCGTACGCGGGCAAGACGATCGGTCTGCGGTTCCGCTACACCACCGACCCGGCGGCGAGCGGCAAGGGCTTCTTCGCCGACGCGATCCAGGTGACCTCCGGCGGCACCACGCTGGTGGACTCCGGCGCCGAGGCGACTCCCGAGGGCTGGACGCTGTCCGGCTTCAGCTCGGTCGGCGCCACCATCACCAACTCCTACGACAACTACTACATCGCGTCGCACATCAACTACGTCAGCTACGACCAGTACCTGCAGAGCGGGCCGTACAACTTCGGCTTCGGCGCCGCTCAGCCCGACAAGGTGGAGCACTTCCCGTACCAGGACGGCCTGCTGGTCTGGTACTGGGACACCTCGCAGAACAACAACAACACCAACCAGCACCCGGGCCAGGGCCTGATCCTGCCGATCGACTCGCACCCCGCCCCGATCAACCGGATCGACGGCCAGATCTGGCGCCCGCGGGTCGCCGGGTACGACGCACCGTTCGGTCTGGAGAAGGCGGACTCGTTCACCCTGCACGTGAACGGGCAGCCCAGCTACATCCGTGGCCAGGCCGAGGTCCCGACCTTCAACGACAGCAACACGTACTGGTACCCCGCGCAGCCGCAGGCCGGCGTCAAGGTGCCGAACAACGGTGTCAACATCAAGGTGCAGGAGCGCATCGGCACCACCATGAAGGTGAAGGTGTCCAGCCGCAACTGACCACCTGAGCGGTTCCAGCTATGACGAGGCGGGCCGGGAGACGAATCTCCCGGCCCGCCTTTGTCTGTCCACAGATCCGTGCAGTTCTGACGCATCGTCGGGGCGTGGGGGGTTGAACCAAGAAGCGTCGCGGGGCGTATAGCCGTACATGCAGCCACTTATCGAGCCTGCGGAACGTACGACCTCCCTCGTTGCCGCCGGGGTGATTCTCCGGTTGCTCACCGCTGCCGGGCTGGTGGTCGATGCGGTCGTTCATCTCCGGGTCGCGGGTGACTACGACCGGGTCGGGACACAGTTCACGGAGGGCACGATGTTCCGCCTCGAGTCGGGCGTAGCGCTCCTGGCCGCCCTGCTGGTGATGCTGATCCCGCGGTGGCAGACCATCCTGTTCGCCGTTCTCGTCGCGGGGAGCGCCGTGCTCGCTCTGCTCGCCAGCGTGTACTGGCAACCCGGGCCGGTCGGACCGTTCCCCGACATGTACGAACCGATCTGGTTCACCGACAAGGTGATCGCGGTGCTGGCCGAGTCGGTGAGCCTCGTGGCAGGACTGGCGGCCCTCCTTATCCACACGCTTTCCGCCCGGACCGAGCCCTGAGATGCCTGCCGACGAGATCCGGATCCGACCACTCGAACGTGCCGACGCCGATGGCTGCCTCAAGGTCATCGCCAGCCTGCCGTACTTCTTCGGAGACCCGAGCGGCGTGGCCGAGTGTGCGACGGCCCTGCAGACACAGTCCGGCTACGTCGCCGAGCGTCATGACGAGATCCTGGGCTTCGTGGCGCTGACAACTCGCTTCGGCGCCACGACAGAGCTCACGTGGATGGCCGTACATGCCGGCTGGCGGCGCCGCGGCATCGGCCGTCGGCTCATGCGCGCCGTGGTTGCGGGTGAGGCTTCCCGACCGGTGTCGTTCCTCGCCGTCCTGACGCTCAGTCCGTCATGCCTGGAACCGGGCGTGGTGGACGGTTACAAGGGCACCCGTCGCTTCTACCGTCGGGAAGGCTTCCTGCCGGTCATGGAGTACGTCCCGGCCGGCTGGAGCTCCCCCGCCGTCCTCCTCATCGCCGCCCTCTGAAGCCCGACCCGCGCGGTCCCCCGCCCCCGCGATGATTCGTCAGCGGGCGCCGGAGACCTCGTACGGCGCCAGCTCGCCGGCCAGGTCGGCATGGACCCGGGCCGCCAGGCGGGTGCCTTCAGCAGTGTGCTCCAGCTGGTCGACCGAGCCCTCGGAGTGGACCCGGGAGACCAGGTCGCCGCGCTCGTACGGGACCAGGGCGTCGACGGCGACGTTCGGCTGCGGCAGCGAGGCCTCGACCAGTGCCTTCAGCTCGTCGATGCCGGCTCCCGTGCGCGCCGACACGACGATCGCGCGGGGCTCTCGGTGCAGGATCGGGGCGAGCGCCATCGGGTCGGCCAGGTCGCCCTTGTTGACCACGATCAGCTCCGGTAGGTCGGAGGCGCCGATCTCGGTGAGCACCTCCCGCACCGCCTGGATCTGGGCCAGCGGATCCGGGTGCGAGCCGTCGACCACGTGCAGCAGCAGGTCCGCGTCGGCGACCTCCTCCAAGGTGGAGCGGAACGCCTCGACGATGTCGTGCGGCAGGTGGCGGACGAACCCGACCGTGTCGGTGAACGTGTAGACCCGGCCGTCGGCGGTGGTGGTCCGGCGGGTGGTGGGGTCCAGCGTCGCGAACAGCGCGTTCTCGACCAGCACGCCGGCTCCGGTGATCCGGTTCAGCAGCGAGGACTTGCCGGCGTTGGTGTAACCGGCGATCGCCACCGACGGGATCGCGTTGCGGCGGCGCTCCTGACGCATCGTGGACCGGGTGCCCTTCATCGAACCGAGCTCCTTGCGGAGCTTGGCGATCTTGGTGTTGATCCGGCGCCGGTCGGTCTCGATCTTGGTCTCACCGGGACCACGGCCACCGATACCGCCACCGGCGGCACCCACGCGGCCACCGGCCTGACGGGACAGGTTTCCACCCCAACCACGCAGCCGCTGCTTCATGTACTGCAGCTGGGCCAGCTCGACCTGGGCCTTGCCTTCCTTGCTCTTCGCGTGCTGGGCGAAGATGTCCAAGATCAGCGCCGTCCGGTCGACCACCTTGACCTTGAGCTTGTCCTCGAGGTTTCTCAGCTGGGCCGGTGCCAGCTCGCCGTCGCAGATCACCGTGTCGGCACCCACCGCGGCGACGAGGTGGTAGAGATCCTGGACCTTGCCGCTACCGATGAAGGTGGCGGCGTCAGGCTTCTTGCGCCGCTGGATCACGCCTTCGAGCACCTCGGAGCCGGCCGTCTCGGCCAGCAGCTTGAGCTCGGCCAGCGAGTTCTCGGCGTCCTCGGGGCTGCCGTCGGTCCACACCCCGACCAGGACGACGCGCTCCAGCAGCAGCTTGCGGTACTCGACCTCGCTGATGTCCGTCAGCTCGGTGGACATACCCGCCACGCGCCGCAGCGCCTGGCGTTCCTCCAGCTCCAGCCCCTCGGTGCCGGGGGCCTCGGAGTCGTCGTCCGCCGACGAGTCGCGCTCGTCGTCGCGGACCAGGTCGTCCTGGATCAGGTCGAGGTCGGCGGCTTCGGTCTCGTCGTACGGGTTCGGTTGGGTCGTCATATACCTTCCATCGTGGCACGGGCGACCCGGACGGGCGACCCGATTTCGGGCCCTGTGGCCCGTGGTGTCCAGCCAGCCATGGCCGACACAGTGTGTCAACGCCCCACGCGCGAGCGCAATTCCCTCAGGCCGAGAGCCAACTGCGGGAGAAGGTCCCCCGTGCGTGCACCACCGCGGGCCCGGTCAGCTCCAGGTGGTTGTCCTCACGCCACGTGACGATGACCGTGCCACCAGGGACGTCGACCTGGTAGGTGACGGGCGCGGCCTGCCCGGCCGCCCGGGCCGCCGCGACCGCCGCAGCGCAGATCCCGGTCCCACAGGACCGCGTCTCCCCCACGCCGCGTTCGTGCACACGCATCGCGACCTCGTGCGGGCCCCGCCGGACCACGAACTCGATGTTCACGCCGTTCGGGTACGCCGACTCGGGCGACCAGTCCGGCTGGTCCACGAGCGCACCCGGCTCGCGCAGGTCGTCCACGAAGGCCACGGCGTGCGGATTGCCCATGTCCACGTGCAGGGCGGGCCACTGGTGCCCGTTCGCCTCGACCACGATGCCGCCCGGCCTCGGGAAAGCAGGTTCGCCCATGTCGACGGTGATGGTGCCGTCGTCGTTCAGGACGACGTCCTTGACGCCGGCACGGGTGCCGACCCGGACCGGCTTGGCGCCGGTCAGGCCCGCCTCGGCCAGGTAGCGCACGAAGACCCGGACACCGTTGCCGCACATCTCCCCGACCGACCCGTCGGCGTTGCGGTAGTCCATGAACCAGTCACCGCCGTCGTCGACGTACGGCTGTTTGGAGCCCTCGATCACCCGCAGCACGCCGTCGGCGCCGATCCCGGCATGCCGGTCGCAGAGGAAGCGGACGAGGTCGTCGTCCAAGTCGCCGTGAACCGATCCGTCCGGGTCCGGCAGCAGCACGAAGTCGTTCTCCGTCCCGTGGCCCTTGAGCCAGGGGAACGTATCGGCACCCATGGCTTCGATCCTACGGGCTGCGACTTGTCCTTGACCTCGGGCAGCAGGGAGGCGTCCAGGTTGCTGACGGCGCCCGTGGAGGACCGGCTGACCCAACCGGTGGACAGCCGGCCCGTAGCGTTTCGTTCATGGGCGAGGAGTTGATCGCAAACGTCTTCGAGCGGGAGAACGCCGACGAGGTCGCGCGCCGGCACCGCCAGGAAAGCTGACGGATCGGTCCGAATCCGCCCCTCTGAGCAGCCTCCGGCGCGCCGGAGGCTGCCTCGAGGGCGGGCGTCGGTGACGTCAGCGCGGCCAGACGGTCCCCGCCGCGCCACCGCCCCGGCGTTGGGGCTCGGCCGCGGCCAGATAGCCGCCACCCGGCAGGAACTCCAAGGCAGCGACCGCACCTATGTCGGCCGCTGAGCTCCCCGGGGCGCCGGCAGCGACGAGCTTGTGCCCGTACGGCGCCAGCGCGGCCTCGTACTGGTCGATGAACGCCTGCTCGGCCGTCACGTTGGCAGTGTTGCGCTGGGAGGCACGAGGTGCGGCGATCGCCTCGGGCAGGCTCATCCCCCGGTCAAGCCGGTTCGTCAGCGTCTGCAGCACCGTCGTGATGATGGTCGAACCACCCGGCGAACCGAGCGCCAGGAACGGCTCGCCGTGGCGGAGCACGATCGTCGGCGACATCGAGGATCGCGGCCGCTTGCCCGGCTGGATCCGGTTCGGGTCGGCCGGGTCCGGTACGGCGGAGAAGTCGGTCAGCTCGTTGTTCAGCAGGAACCCACGGCCCGGCACCGTGATCCCGCTGCCGCCGGTCTGCTCGATGGTCAGCGTGTACGACACGACATTGCCCCACTTGTCCGCGGCAACCAGATGGGTGGTCGACAGACCTTCGCTGTCCGGGCGCTGGTCTTCCGCCACGCCTGCGGCGCACGGCTCGTAGTCGCCGTCGGGAGAGCCCGCCTTCACGGGCTTGACCGCAGCCTTGGCCGGGTCGATGAGGCAGGCCCGCTCCGCACCGAAGCCCTTGGACAGCAACTCCTTGGTCGGCACATCCACGTAAGCCGGGTCGCCGACGTACGCGCCCCGGTCGGCGAAGGCGAGCGCCGACGCCTCGAGATACCGGTGCAGCGCCTGCGGAGCGGACAGCGACGACAGGTCCTTGGTGGAGAGGATGTTCAGCGCCTCTCCCACTGTGGTGCCACCGGACGACGACGGCGCCATCCCGTAGACGTCCAGCCCGTCGTACGCCACCTTGGTCGGGTCGCGCTTGATCACGCTGTAATTCGCCAGGTCTGCGGTGGTCATGTAGCCCGGCATCACAGGCAGCGTGGTTCCGGCGGTCTTCGGCGGGTTCTTCACCACCGCGGTGATCTCCTTCGCCAGCCGGCCGTTGTAGAAGGCCGACGGGCCCCACTTGCCGAGGAGGCGGTAGGTGTTCGCCAACTCCGGGTTCCGGAACACCGAGCCGACCTGGGGCGCGTCACCGTCGGGCAGGAACAGCTTGGCTGTCGGCACGATCGCCGAGAACCGCTCTTTGTTGTCCAGTGTCTGCTTGTTGAAAGTCTGGTCGACCACAAAGCCCTTGTCGGCCAGCGTCGCTGCGGGTGCCAACGCCTTGCCCAGTGACAGCGAACCCCACCTGTGCAACGCGGAGTCCCAGGTCGCGAGCGTGCCGGGGACGCCGACCGAGACGCCAGAAGTCACCAGTTGTGGGAAGAACGGGTACGGCTTGCCCGTCTCGGGGTCGATGAAGGCGTCTGCGGGCATGTCTGCGGGAGCAGTCTCGCGACCGTCGAGGGTGTACACCTTGCGAGTCTTGGCGTCGTAGTACACGAAGTAGCCGCCTCCACCGACCCCGGCGGAGTACGGCTCGGTGACACCGAGCGCGGCGGCTGTGGCGACTGCGGCATCAACGGCATTGCCGCCGTGACGCAGCACCGAGAGCCCGATGTCGGTCGCGTTGGCGTCCACCGAGGCCACAGCGCCGCCGAACCCGATCGCGGTGGCTTGCTTGGTGGGCGGATGGTGGGCTCGCCCGGTGTCGGTGGCAGCCGCACCACCCGCAGTCAGTCCGGAGAGGGCGAGCGCACTCGCCGTCAGTGTCGCGATCAGGGTTTTCGCAGTCACCGGGTCCTCCACAGGGACGGGTACAGGACAGGCTCTGCTTACCCCGTCGAGGACCGCACCGCACCTTTTGGCGAGCCGCGCGACGCCGACGTCCGGTCAGCTCGTCGCGTCGGCTGCCCCCGCTTCAGTCACCTCGACCGCGTTCGCGCCGGCCGGCCGGCTGCCTCCGCCACCAGCACGGCGGCCCAGCACCTGCAGCGCCTCCCCCACCAGTCCCGGGTCGTCGTACCGGAGCCAGGTGATCCGGCGGTCCTTGCGGAACCACGAGTCCTGCCGACGGGCGAACCGGCGGGTCGCCTGGGCGGTTCGTTCCCGCGCCTCGGCCTCGCTGATCTCGTTGTTCACTAGGGCGATCACCTGCGAGTAGCCGAGCGCCCGGTTCGCGGTGCGACCCTCCAGCAGCCCCTGGGTCAGCAGGCCCCGGACCTCGTCGACGAAGCCGTGCTCGAACATCAGGTCGACCCGGCGTTCGATCCGCTCGTCCAACTCCGGCCGCGGTACGTCGAGACCAAGCTGTACGGCGCCTCCGTAGACATAGGTGTGCTCCGGGAGCGTCGCGACGTACGGGGAACCGGTGATCTCGACCACCTCCAGGGCGCGGACGATCCGGCGGCCGTTGCTGGGCAGGATCTGCGCCGCCGCGGCCGGATCCACCTCGGCCAGTCGGCGGTGCAGGGCACCCGAGCCGTCGCGCTCGAGGTCCGCCTCCAGCCGCCGTCGCACCTCCGGATCCGTACCGGGGAAGGCGAAGTCGTCCAGGATCGCCCGGATGTAGAGCGCCGAACCACCGACCACGACCGGTACGGCCCCGCGCCGCAGGCAATCGTCGATCGCCGCCCGCGCAAGCTGCTGGAACTCCGCCACCGTTGCCGTCTGGGTCACGTCGAGCACGTCGAGCAGGTGGTGCGGCACGCCTTGGCGCTCCGCGGCGGTGATCTTCGCCGTACCGATGTCCATGCCGCGGTACACCTGCATCGCATCGGCGTTGACGACCTCGCCGCCGAGTCTCTTGCACAGGGCAACCGACAGGCCGGACTTGCCGGCCGCTGTGGGACCGACGACCGCGACGACGAGTGGCTCGACCATCCGACCAGTGTGACAGCGCGGCGCTGGACCGGACCAACGCCGTGGGCTCCGCCGACATGGCCCGGCCGGCTTGTAGTCTCCGGGCGAGTTCGGTGGGTACGGTACTCACCACTTCGGTCCGGTCCGTAATGCGCGATCGGGGGGGCCGATGACATCGACAGGACAGATCCGGGAGGACAACGCATGACGAACCCGTTCGACGAAGAGGGCACCGAAGAGACCGGGACCGGTGACGGCGGCAACGTTCCGGCGGCCGGTTTCGGCACCGACAGCGGCGGCGACGTCGAGGTCGGGGCGAGCAACCTCACAGCCGCTCAGAACAGCGGCGGTGACGTAGAGGTCGGGGCCAGCAACCTCACAGCCGCTCAGAACAGCGGCGGTGATGTAGAGGTCGAGCCGGCCGATGCCATCCAGGGCGCCTCCAGCGGTGGCGACGTGGAGTTCGGCACCGACAGCGGCGGCGACGTCGAGGTCGGTACCAGTGACCTCACAGCCGCCCAGCGCAGCGGTGGCGACGTAGAGTTCAGTGGCGGTGATGTCGAGAGCCCGCTCCCGTCCGGACCGGGTGACGACGTCGAAGGCGGCGACAGTGGTGGCGACGTCGAGGGCGAGCCCGTCGGGGGCAACTGATCGCGTCCCACGCCTCCGGCCTGGTGGGCGGAAGGAACACTGCTAGCTGTCTGTGACAGCTCGCTACGCTACGAATGGGAGGCCCAGAGATGGGCATCTTCGACAGGTTCAAGGGAAAGGCCGCCGACCTGAAGGAAAAGGCCGGGGACGTGATCGACAGCCACGGCGACAAGATCGGCGAGGGTCTGGACAAGGTCGGCGATTTCGCCGACAAGAAGACGGGCGGCAAGTACGGCGACAAGATCGACCAGGGTGTCGAGCACGTCAAGGACCGCCTTGACGCACTCGACGGCCAGGACGACGACATCGACAACGGCCCGGCTCAACCGGGTCAGTCCGTCTGAGGTGGCCCCGCCGGCATCGCCCGGCACCCGAACGGCCGCAGGTTCGCCTGCGGCCGTTCTGCGTTCGCCCGCCCGGTGCGGGCGATGTCAGTGCTGTCTTCTAGGGTCTGCGCATGGATCGGTTCCAACTCGTCCCCGCGGCGTACGTCGCGCTGCGTCGTGGCGACGACGTGCTCCTGCTGCTTCGGGCGAACACGGGCTACATGGACGGCTACTGGGCGATGCCCGCCGGTCATGTCGAGCGTGGTGAGTCCGTCACCCGGGCGGCGGTCCGCGAGGTCCGCGAGGAGGTCGGGGTCGAGGTCGCCGAGGCCGATCTCCACCCCATCACCGCGATGCACCGCACCGGCGGCAACGGCCTGCCGATCGACGAGCGCGTCGACTTCTTCTTCACCGCGACCCGGTGGACCGGCGAGCCACGCCTGATGGAGCCGGGCAAGGCGGCCGGCCTGGAGTGGTACTCCCTGGACAAACTGCCCGACCCGGTCGTGCCGCACGAGGCTCGGGTGCTGGCAGGCCTCCGCGACGGCACCATCCCCCCGGTCATGAGCCACGGCTTCGCCTGACCAGTCCCCAACCGGCTCCCCGTCGCTTCCGCGGGTCGACCGCCCCGACGGAAACCGCGCCTCCTACACCCCTTGATGCCTCTGGGTGACGACTGCTGCGGGGGGAGGCGGAGCGGTCTGGTTATGCGAGGGTGGCCTGCGCCAACGTCGGCCCGGACAACCGCTGCACGACGAGATCAGGACCGTCGGCGTGGTGCACGACCGGCACCGGGAAGCCGTGGCGTCCGGCGAAGCGCATGACCTCCGGGCAAGGTCGGTCAGCCGACCTGGCAGCCACCGGCGGCGGCAGGCTCCAGCGGCTTGGCCCCGATGGTCGGCATCCCGAGCATCACGCCGGGCTGGTTCGCGACCGGGGCGCCCTCGGCCGCCTCCCAGGCGTCGCCCGCCCGGGTCCGCCGTACGGAACCGAAAGTGTCGGCGACCAGGTGGTGCGGAGCGGCGTAGGTCACCTCGACCGACACCAGGTCGCCGGGCCGTGGCTTCTCGACGCCCTCAGCAAGCGCGAAGTGGACGAGCCGGTTGTCGCGGGCACGGCCGGACAAGCGGTGCGTCGCCGCGTCCTTGCGGCCCTCCCCCTCGGCCACCAGCACCTCGACCGAGCGGCCCATCATCGCCTTGTTCTCGTCCCAGGCGACCTGGTCCTGCAGCTCGACGAGTCGCTCGTAGCGTTCCTGGACGACAGGGCGCGGGACCTGGTTCTCCATCGACTCCGCCGGGGTTCCCGGGCGTTTGGAGTACTGGAAGGTGAAGGCGCCGGCGAAGCGGGCCTCCCGGACGACATCCAGCGTCGCGGCGAAATCCTGCTCGGTCTCACCGGGGAAGCCGACGATGATGTCGGTGGTGATCGCCGCCTCCGGCATCGCGGCACGCACGTCGGAGATGATCTTGAGGTACCGGTCGCGCCGGTAGGAGCGGCGCATCGCCTTCAGCACCCGGTCCGAGCCCGACTGCAGTGGCATGTGCAGCGAAGGCATCACGTTCGGGGTCTCGGCCATCGCCTCGATGACGTCCGCGGTGAAGTCACGCGGGTGCGGCGAGGTGAAGCGGACCCGCTCCAGGCCGTCGATCGACCCGCAGGCGCGGAGCAGCTTGCCGAAGGCGTACCGGTCGCCGAACTCGACGCCGTAGGAGTTCACGTTCTGGCCGAGCAGGGTGATCTCCAGGACGCCCTCGGCAACCAGCGCCTGGACCTCGGCCAGGACGTCGCCCGGGCGGCGGTCCTTCTCGCGGCCGCGCAGCGCCGGGACGATGCAGAAGGTGCAGGTGTTGTTGCAGCCGACGCTGACCGACACCCAGGCCGAGTACGGCGACTCGCGCCGCGTCGGCAGGGTCGACGGGAAGACGTCGAGCGACTCGAGGATCTCGACCTGCGACTCCCGCTGCACCCGGGCCCGCTCCAGCAGCACCGGGAGCGAGCCGATGTTGTGCGTCCCGAAGACGACGTCCACCCAGGGCGCCTTCTTCGTGATGGTGGCCCTGTCCTTCTGCGCCAGGCAGCCGCCGACCGCGATCTGCAGATCGGGCTTGCGGGCCTTGATCGGGGCGAGGTGGCCGAGGTTGCCGTACAGCTTGTTGTCGGCGTTCTCGCGGACCGCGCAGGTGTTGAACACGACCACGTCGGCCTGGTCGCCCTCCGGCGCGCGGACATATCCCGCGTCCTCCAGCAGGCCGCGCAGGCGCTCGGAGTCGTGGACATTCATCTGGCACCCGTAAGTGCGGACCTCATATGTACGCATGACAGCCACCTAGGGTACGCGGCGAGGCGGACTGCTTCGTACCCGGAGCGAAGCCGTGGCGAAGAACTCGGCCCGCCTGAACCAGGCGGCAGGAAGGGACGGCCTGTTCGCAGAACTCGCGAACAGGCCGTCCCTTGCCAGGTCAGGCCGGCGGGGTGATGCTCCAGATCCCCCGGCCGTGGGTCGCTACGTACACGTTGCCGTCCGGTCCGGACTCGACGTCCATCACGGTGGTGGTCGGCAACCCGCTACCCAGCACCTGCCAGGTCGACGCACCGGGGGCCCGGTAGAACGTCGCCAGGTCGGAGCCCACCACCAGCGCACCGTTGGCCAACTGCTTCACCGAGCTGGTCGGGACATCGGGCATGTTGGCCGAGATGTCCGCCCAGCTCGCGCCGCCGTCCTTGGTCTCGTACACGTGACCGACGCCGGCTCCCGGGCCCTCGGTGAAGCGGCGGGAGAAGCCGTTCACGGCGACGTACGCGTGCTGGCCGTCGGCCGGGTCGATCCCGACGCCTGCCAGGAACCGGTTCGGGAAGTCGCCCGGCAGGCTCACCGCGTGCCAGGTCCCCCCTGCGTTGGTCGCCAGCCCCCGCGCGAAGCCGGCGTTGTTGCAGGGCCCACACCAGCTGACCCAGCCGACGCCGTCACGCATGGCGACGGCGGTGGCCGAGTGGCCGGCGCCCAGGTCGAACGCCTTGGTCCATTCGTCGGCGCTACGCATCCCCCAACCCTTCGTGGAGGTGTAGACGTAGCGGCCACCGGTGATGAACCCGCTGGAGTTCTTGGAGTCGATCGCGATCGGAGCGATGAACCGCGGCGACGGGTCGCCCGGATCGAGGCTCCAGGAGCTGGCGTCGGCCTGGCTCAGCGCGCCCGGGTTCAGCGCACAGTTGTTGGTGATCTTGATGGCCAGGGCGACGTACTCCTGCAGCTGGTTGCAGCCGTTCGCGGGATCGGCAGCGCCGTCGCCGCCGTCACCACCGAAGTTGGAGCCCATCTCGGCGTCGCCATTGCCTGCGTCGGGCCTCACCGCGAACAGGTTCGACACGCCGTTGTCCTGCAGGCCGCCGGACACCACCACGCCGCCGTTCTTCGTGTCCTTGCCGACCGACACCGAGTAGTACTGCAGCGCGTCCATGCTGCCGTCGCGGCTGAGCGAGACCCAGTCGGTGCCGTTCTTGTTGGCGTTGTTCTGGCCGTTGACCGGGCGGCGGTAGACGCCGCCGTCGTTGCCGACGAACACCATCGCCTTGCCGCCGGCGGTGCCCACCGCGACCGAGTGCTGGTCGGGGTGGCCTGCAAGCGGACAGGTGTTCTTGGCATCGTCCAGGTTCCAGCAGCCGAACCCGAAGTTCCAGTACGGCGAGATGGTGGCCCAGTGCGAGCCGGAGTCCGTCGTCTCGAACACCTCTTCCAGACCGAGCCAGACGTGGTCGGCGTTGGCGGGGTCGACCGTCAGGAACTGGTTGTACCACGCCTGGATACCGACGGCGTAGCCCTTCCGGTCAAGCGCGGAGCCGCTGTTGTGCAGGATCTGCGGATCGGCGATCTTGTTCCAGGGCCCGGACGGGCTGCCCGACCTGGACACGAACACGCCGGCCAGGTTGGTGCTGCCGTTGATCTTGCTCGGCTGCTGCACCACGGCGTACAGGCGGTCACCGTTCTTGCTGAAGGCAAAGGTGGTGTAGCCGACGTCGGTGCTGTTCTTGATACCGCCGAGGACGACGTCGAGCCGCTTCCAGCTCGATGCTCCCTGGGTGTAGTCCTGCGTCTCGTAGAAGCCGTTGTAGCTGTCGCCCGAGCGCCAGCCGATGGCCGCGATCACATGCTTGGGATTCTTGGGGTCGATCGCGATGTCGTTGACGATGTTCTTGTACGCCGCATTGGTGGCGCCGCCGGTCTGGGAGCCGGCCGGCACCAGCACGTTGCCCGCGTCGTCCTTGATCTGCGGCATGAAGTCCGGGTTCGGGTAGAACGCGATCTTCCAGGCGCCGGCCGTGGTGGACGCGTCGTGGTACCAGACCCCACGGTTGGTGGCGGCGAAAACCTGGCCACCGCCCCAGCGCAGCCGGCCGATGGTGGTGGACTCGAGCTCCTTGCCGCCCACCCGGTCGGAGGTGTCGAACACCCCTGTGGCCGGGTTGGCCAGCCGGTAGACGCCCGCCCCGACGTACGACGTACCACCGGTGTTGGCCTCGCCCGTGGCGTACCACAGCGAGCCGTCACCGGCCAGTTGCAGATCGCCACCACTCAGCGACGGAAGGGTATCGGCCAACGGCGTCCAGTTGCCCCCACCGGTGCTGGAACGCCAGACGCCGCCGTTGGCACCTGCGGCGTACACGTGGTCGGAGCCGTCGGCCGCCAGGCCGGTCACCCGGCCGGTGACGTACCCGGCACCACCGCTGGAGTTCGAGTACCAGTCGCGGTAGCGCTGGTCATCCGCGTTGTACGGCACCTTGGTGACCTCTCGCCAGGTGCCGGGGGTGTGCTGCAGGGCGCCTAGCTGGCTGAAGGCGGCCGAGTAGGCGCCTGGAGCCACGATCCCGGGCGCGGTGCGCGCCTGCTCGAACTCCTCCGCGATGGTGAAGGCTTCCTTGGACTCGCTCTGCATCTCCGACGGGTTGCCGCCGGCGATCATCAGCGCCTTCTCCATCACGGCCCCGTTGTAGTGCTTGTCGGCCCACTGGTGCTTGAGCCACTCCTCCTTCAGTTCGTAACGGCCTGTGTAGACGCCGAGACCCGCGGCGACGAGACCTACGCCGAGGGTCCCTGCCACTATCTTCCGACTGCGTCTGGTCAGCGAGAAACGCATGACGTACTCCCGACATTCTGGGCGGGGGCCGGGCGGGCGGTCCGGCGCTCCCGTAGCGAAGAGCCGCCGCGACGATACGCCTGCCGATGCCCGGGGGAAAGCGGTCAGGAAAATGGTTTCCCTTGCATTTCGCGCGGCGGGATGACTGGATCGTTATGGCATCGAACCGGCAGAGTTCGTGCAGCGAACCCGGCATCGCGCTAGGTTGCCGCCATGAGCGATTCCCCAGCCGTCGATACCTTGACGACAACCGGTCTCGTCGTCCTGTCGAACGTGAACAAGCATTTCGGCGACCTGCACGTACTGAAGGACATCAACATGTCCATCGGCAAGGGCGAAGTGGTTGTGGTGATCGGGCCGTCCGGGTCCGGGAAATCGACGCTGTGCCGGGCGATCAACCGCCTCGAGCCGATCGACTCGGGCACCATCTCGCTGGACGGCCAACCGCTGCCCGACGAGGGCAGGGCGCTGGCTCGGCTGCGCGCGGACGTGGGGATGGTCTTCCAGTCGTTCAACCTGTTCGCCCACAAGACGATCCTGCAGAACGTCACCCTCGGCCCGATGAAGGTCCGCGGCCTTTCCAAGGCGGAGGCGGAGAAGAAGGCGCGCGCCCTGCTGGAGCGGGTCGGCGTCACCACTCAGGCCGAGAAGTACCCCGCTCAGCTGTCCGGTGGGCAGCAGCAGCGAGTCGCCATCGCGCGGGCGCTGGCGATGGACCCGAAGGTGATGCTCTTCGACGAGCCGACCTCCGCGCTGGACCCCGAGATGATCAACGAGGTCCTCGACGTGATGATCGGGCTCGCCAGGCAGAGCATGACGATGGTCGTCGTCACCCACGAGATGGGCTTCGCCCGCAAGGCGGCCAACCGGGTCGCCTTCATGGCCGACGGCCAGATCGTCGAGGAGGCCACGCCGGAGAAGTTCTTCACCGATCCGCAGACCAAGCGGGCACAGGACTTCCTCTCGAAGATCCTCACCCACTGAGTGCCACGCCGAAACCTGAGCAGCATCGATATCTGGAGGAAATGACATGCGACAGCGGATGATCGCTGCCCTCGCCGTGACCGTGCTGGCCGCCACCGGCCTGTCCGCGTGCGGTGACGACGACTCGGCCGGTGGGGGTGGCGGCGGTGACAAGGTCA
>DASTVQ010000123.1:0-6452 GCA_035759015.1 Kribbella sp. | reverse complement strand
CGATCGCGCCCGACCTGCGCGGCTTCGGTCAGTCCGACAAGCCCGACACCGTCGCGAGCTACGGCATGATCCAGATGGTCAGCGACGTCATCGGACTTCTCGACGTCCTCGGAGCACCCCAGGCCCACGTGGTGGGCCACGATTGGGGCGGCGCGATCGGCGCAGTACTCGCCGCCCTGGCGCCCGAACGAGTCACCAGCCTGACCTGCCTGTCGGTCGGCCACCCCGGGGCGTTCGCCGCCGCGGGCTGGGAGCAACGCGAGAAATCCTGGTACATGTTGCTGTTCCAGTTCCCGGGCATCGCCGAACGCTGGCTCGCTGCCGACGACTTCGCCAACCTGCGCAACTGGAGCCGGCACCCGGACATCGACTCCGTCATCGAACACCTCCGCGACCCGGCTGCCCTCACCGCGAGCCTCGCCGTGTACCGAGCGATCCTGCCGCCCGAGTCGCTGCTCCGGCCTCCGACCGAGCTCCCGCCCATCCAGGCACCGACCATGGGGCTGTGGAGCAGCGAGGATCTCGCCATCACCGAACAGGCCCTGACCGGCACCGCAGCTTTCGTCGACGGCCCGTGGCGGTACGAGCGGATCAACGGCATCGGCCACTGGGCACAACTCGACGCACCCGACCACGTGAACACCCTGCTGCTCGACTTCCTGACCAGCGTCCCCACTCCCACAGCGGCGTACTTCTGATCGCCTAGGCCACGCCGGCGGCGGCCACATCCGCAGATTCGCCGTGAATCCGTCCCTTGGTGGTCGACAATGGTTGCCCGCTGGCCGACGATCGGGCGGCGATGATCTCCGCCGCGATGGAGATCGCCGTCTCCTCAGGGGTCCGCGCGCCGAGGTCCAAACCGGTCGGTGACGACAGCCGGGCGAGCTCGGCCTCGGTCACGCCGGCCTCTCGCAACCGCGCCAGCCGATCCTCGTGGGTACGGCGCGATCCCATCGCGCCGATGTAGCCGGCGTCGGTGCGCAGCGCCACCTCCAGCAACGGTACGTCGAACTTCGGGTCGTGGGTCAGCACGCACAGGACGCTGCGGCGATCCACCAACCCCTGTTCGCCCGCCTCCGCGAGGAAACGGTGGGGCCAGCGCACCACCACCTCGTCCGCCTCGGGGAACCGTTGCCGCGTAGCGAACACTCCGCGGGCGTCACACACCGTCACGTCATAGCCGAGGAACTTGCCGACCCGAGCCACAGCGGCCGCGAAATCGATCGCGCCGAACACGAACATCCGCGGCGGGGGCGTGAACGCCTGGACGAACACCGCGACCTCGGCGAGCTGACACTCCCCTTGTGGGCCGTAGTACCGGATCGCGGTGGACCCCTGGTCGAGCATGGCCGCGGCGTCCTCGACGACGGCCGTGTCCAAGCGCGAGTCACCGAGACTGCCGGTGACTCCGTCCGGCCAGACGATCAGCCGCTGACCCAGGTGGTCTCCCGTCGTGACCACGGTCGCGATCGCCACCGGCCGACCCGAATCGACCGCATCGGCAACCGCATCGAACTCGGCGAACGCGGCCAGGTCGACCGGCTGCACCAAGACCTCGATCGCGCCTCCACAGGTGAGGCCGACAGCGAAGACGTCGTTCTCGGAGACGCCGTACCGCCGGACGGCCGGCAGGCCGGTCTTGATGACCTCACGAGCCACCTCGTACACGTCGGCTTCGACGCAGCCGCCGGACACGCTGCCCACCACAACGCCGTCACCGGACACTGCCATGGCCGCACCCGGTTGGCGAGGCGCCGAGCGGAAGGTGTCGATCACCGTGGCCACGGCGAACCGGCCGCCGTCGTCGTACCACCGCCGGAGGTGTGGGAGCAGGTCACGCACGGTGCCTCACATGTTCTCGGCGCCGGCCTTGATGGCCTCGCGGATCCGGGAGTAGGTGCCGCACCGGCAGATGTTGCGCAGCTCGTCCAGGTCCGCGTCCGTGATCTCGTGCCCCTCCGCGCGGGCCTGCTTGACCTTGGCCACGGCCGCCATGATCTGACCCGGCTGGCAGTAGCCGCACTGGGCGACGTCATGGTCGAGCCAGGCCTGCTGCATCGGGTGCAGGTCTTTGCCGACGGTCGCCGGCAGGCCCTCGATGGTCGTGATCTCGTCGGCCGGATCGATGTCCATGACCTGCACGGAGCACGGGTTGAACGCCTTGCCGTTGATGTGCGAGGTGCAGGACTTGCAGACCTCCAGCGCGCACCCGTACTTCGGGCCGGTGACGCCGAGCAGGTCGCGCAGAACCCACAGGAGACGAACGTTGCCCTCGGCCTCGACGCTGATCTGCTTGCCGTTGAGCTTGAAAGTGTGCGTTGCCATGGATTCCTCAGAACGTGTGGTCGAGACCGTCGGTCGGCGACTGCGGGGTGGACGGCTCCAGCGGCAACGGCTGGAAGCCGAGCCTGCCGTGGTTGATCGGGAAGTACGTCGGCATGGTCCCGGTCGCGCGGGCGTAGGCACACGCCACCGCGGCGAAGGCCGGCGCCACCGCCAGCTCGCCGGCTCCGCTGGGATTGTCGCTGGTGTTGGGCATGATGATCACGTGCACGTCCTGCGGCGTGTTCCACTGCCGGGTGTAGAAGTAGTTGTCCCAACTGCCCTCGAGCGGCATGCCGTCCTTGATGTGCAGGCTCGAGGTCAGCGCCAGCGCGATGGCGTCCTGCAGGCCGCCGATCATCTGAGCTTCCAGCCCGCGGGGGTTGATGCAGAACCCGGGATCGACCACGATCAGTGCCTTCGTCACTCGCGGGCCGCTCACGCCGTCGCGAACGGGCCTGTTCACCGTTTCCGGCCGGCAATCGATCTCGACCAGTGTCGCGACCGCGCCGCGGTACTCCGCGTGCAGCCCGACGCCCTGCGCCATGCCTTTCGGCATCGTCTTACCCCACTCGCCGGCCTCGGCAGCCTTGTTCAGCACCGCCAGCAATCGCTGATCCTTCAGGAAGTTGCGGCGGAACCGCACCGGGTCCTGGCCCATCTTCGCGGCGAGCCGGTCGACCACAAGCTCCTCGGCACACACCACGTTCGGCGAGTAGATGTTGCGCATGCTGCCGGTGTTGAACTTCAGCGGGATCTCGTTCAGCAACTGGGTGGTGACACCGAAGTTGTACGGCGAGGACTGGCTGAGCGCGAAGATCGTCTCGGCGAACGAGAGGTTGCCCCCGACCGGCAGGTGCGCGGCGGTCGAGGTGATCATCTCGCCGAGTCCATGACCGAACTCGGTCTGCACACTGGTGTGCCGCTGCTCGTAGCTGAGCACGTTGCCGGCCAGGTAGTTCACCCGCACGCGCGACGTACACATCGGGTGGACGCGACCCTGGCGGAAGTTGTCCGTGCGCGACCAGGACAATCTGACCGGCTTGCCCAGCTTCTGGGAGATCTCCGCCGCCTCGGCGGCCACATCGTGGAACAGGTGCCGGCCGAACGAGCCACCGCCCTGGATCACGTGGACCTTCACCGCGTCGATCGGCAGACCGAGCTGTTTGGCGATGTCCTCCTGGGCGACGATCGGCACCTTGAGGCTGGCCCAGATCTCCGCGCCGTCCGGGCGGACGTCGGCAATCGCACAGTCCGGTTCCAGCGGGCTGTTGCTGGCGAAGGCGAAGACGAACTCGGCGTCGATCGTGTTCGACAGCAGCGGCGGCACGGTCATCGGCAGCTGAGCCGCGCGCAGTTTCGCCAGCACAGTGGCGTCGGACTCGTCGTCCACCGTCCCCGGGCCCCAGGTCGCGTCGACCACCTGGATGGCGTCGATGCACTGACCGAACGTCTCGCCGCGAATCGCGACTCCGTGGGTGATGCCAACCACGTCGGTGATACCGGGCATCGCGCGTACGGCGGCGAGATTGTTGACCGACACCACCGTGCCGTTGATCGTCGGCGGACGGGCCACCATGGTCGGCTTGGCATCCGGGACCTGCAGGTCCATTCCGAACTGCTTGCGGCCGGTGACGATGTTGAGCGCGTCGACCCGGTTGTGCGGGCGCCCGAGGATGGTGAACTCTGACTGCGGCTTGAGCTCGGCGGACACTGTGATCGTCTGTGAACTCGCGGCGGCCTTGGCCAACGACCCGTACGTCGCCGTCCGACCACTCGGCCCACTGACCACACCATTGCGGGTCGTCAGCTGGCCGGCCGCCACACCCCAGTGCGCGGCGGCAGTTTCCACCAGGCGTTGCCGAGCGATCGCAGCGGCCGTGCGGACCGGGATGTACATGCTGCGCATCGAGTTCGAACCGCCGGTCAGCTGATTCATCAGCAGCTCCGGCCGCGCGTCGGCGAGACCGATGGTGATCTTGTCCATCGGCAGGTCCAGCTCCTCGGCGACCATCATCGCGATCGACGTGGTCACGCCCTGGCCGACCTCTGCCCTCGGTACGGCGAAGAACGCGGTGCCGTCGGTCCTCAGCTCAACCGAGATCAGGCCGGACGTGGGCGCGGCGGCGAGGTTCTGCAGATCGCCGAGGTCGAAGATCTCCTCGGGCTGCGGCAGTGAGGGCACCGCGGCATCGGCCCGCCGGGGGTCGGCCGAGTTGGCGATCCAGCTCACGCCGGCCGCCAGCGTCGGCGCCGCCAGAAGGTACCCGAGGACGCGACGGCGCCCCAGCCGGCCGCGCTCGCCGGTCGGCTGCTCTGTTGACTCGTCCGGCGACCGACGGTGTTCGGCCATGAAGATTCCTCCGTGTTCGACCAATGCTGGGAACGCAGTCTGACAGCGTGGAATGCATCGCGGCATGGCCAGAACGCCTACGTTTGGCCCAACCGGACTGTGCACAACGCACAGCGGAGCGATCAGCGTTCCTGCGGCGGAAACAACCTGACGGCACGGAGCGCGAGGCCGAGGTCCAGGTGGGAGGCGGCGTCGGTCAGGTCCCGGCCGGTGATCTGATGGATCCGGTGGAGACGGTTGATCACCGTATTGCGGTGGCAATGCGCCAGCTCGGCTGTGCCGCGGACGGAACCGCCGGCGGACACCCATCTCTCGAGGGTGTCGAGCAGTAGTTCCCGTTCGGCCGCGGGCACCTCCATGAGCGGCACCAGCCACGTCTGGACGAGCTGCTCGGCCAGCTCCGGGGCACTGAGCAGCAAAGCTTCTGGTAGCCGTTCGGTCAGCGACGCCACCCCGACGTGACCCATCGGCAGCGTTCGCCGGGCCAGCGTCGCCTGACGGTACGCGACATCCACGCTGGCCAGGCCGGACACCACGCCTGACACGCCTGCGGGCGCGCGTACGGCGTCGCGCAGCGATCGGAGTACTGCATCCTGAACTTCCGTGCCCAGGGCAAGCAATCCGACGATCGTGTGCGCACGCACCTGCCACGCCGAGCCGACCCGGACACCGGCCAGCCGCCGTTTGAGTGAAGCGGTCGTGCAGTCGTCGTCGACCAGGTTGTCGATCGCCACCACGGCGTACGGCCCGTTCACCGGGATGTCGAGGACTGCTGCCGCCTCCTGCACGAAGGCCCGGTCCTTACCGCGGCCGTGGAGCAGACCTTCCCAGAGTGTCGATCTGCGTCGCTCGTCGGCGCGGACGAGGTGGCGTTCCGCAGCGTGATAGGCGGCTGCGACCTGCGAGGACGTGCTGTCGACGACCTCCCAGACCTTGCTCGCGACATCCAGCAGCGCATCGGAGTCGACCACACCCTGCGCACGCGCCTCGTCGATCAGCGCCTCCCAGACCAGCCGCCCGCCGAGCCGGAACGAGCGGAGCACGTCATCCAGCGGCATCCGCTGCTCGGCCCGGCGCCGTCCCGTCTCCCGCGCCGCATCGAAGTAGTCGTCGGTCGCGGACCGGCCCAGGCAGCGGTCCGAGTCGGCGACCATCTGCACAACCCGGGCAACGTTGTCATGACATGACTGCCACAGGTCATCCGGCGGAACCGAGTTCACCTCACGGTAGGCAGGGTTCTGCTCGTAGATGGTCTGTACCAGTGCGTCGGTCACCGCATTCAGCTGCAGCAGGACGCTCCGGGCCAGTGACTCCGCAGTCCGCGGTGCCACCGGCCGCGCGACGCACCGCCGTGCAACCTCACTCATAGTCGGCACAGCATCGCACACCGTCGTCAAACCGCGCAGCCCGGCGGCGATGAAACCCGCTAGGGCTGATTGGTGACGAGGAGGACGCCGAGCGCTATGAGCAGGACCAGGATCATGCCGAGTTACCGTGGGGGCGCGCCGGCTGAGTGAGGTGTCCGGGGGTACGAAGCGTGCGGCTGGATCCGTGCTGAGCTCCCACCACCTGACGATCCGCGCGAAATCCCGGTGGAAGTAGAAGTCGGGGTCCATGCTGCTGTGCCGAAGCGCGGGCAGCGAGCGACGCCGCCCGTCCGCGAGGGCAATCCGGACCGCGAGGAATGTCCCGCGGTTATTGGTGGTCTCGCGGATGTCGACCCACCGGATCTCTTGCCAGGGATAGGTGCGACCACGCCGCCCGAAGCCCTGGCAGA
>DASTVQ010000122.1:0-4075 GCA_035759015.1 Kribbella sp. | reverse complement strand
GGCACGTCCGCGAATGACCGTTTCGGACCTGCGGCTGCTCCGCGAGGGAGAGCTCTCGCTGCACGGGCGTCTGGTGGCCGCCTCCAACGCGACGTTCCAGGGTGCGGTCAGCCTGGGCGACGAGACAGCCACGGTGGTCTACAAGCCGGTGACGGGGGAGCGGCCTCTGTGGGACTTCCCCGACGGCACGCTGGCGCAGCGCGAGTACGCCGCGTACGTCGTGTCGGAGGCGCTCGGCTGGTCGGTCGTACCGCCGACGTTGCTGCGCGACGGCCCGCTGGGCGAGGGCATGGTCCAGCTCTGGGTGGACGAGGTGGAACGGCCGCCGGGCGACACCGAGCTGGTCGACATAGTGCCGCAGGGCCGGGTGCCGAAGGGGTGGATCGGCGTCTTGGACGCGCTCGACGGACGGCATAATCCGGTCACGCTGGTCCACGCCGAGGACGACGGGCTGCGCAGGATGGCGGTATTCGATGCCGTGGTCAACAATGCCGATCGCAAGGGCGGCCATGTGCTGGACCCGGGTGACGGCCGGGTGTTCGGCGTGGACCACGGGGTCACCTTCAACGCCGACGACAAGCTTCGTACGGTGCTGTGGGGTTGGGCCGGTACGCCGGTGCCGCCCGGGCTGCTAGAGGACATCAAGCGCCTGGCGGACGAGCTGGCCGGCGTGGTGGGCACCCAGTTGACCGAGCTGATCACCGTGGTCGAGCTGAGAGCGACCCGGGAGCGGTGCCACACTCTGCTGAAGACGGGGGTCTTCCCGTTCCCCAGCGACGACTGGCCCGCTGTTCCCTGGCCGGCCTTCTGACGCACTCGGCCAACGACCGGTGGCGTCGGCCGTGTGACGCTGCTCATGATCCGGGACGTGGCCGCATCAGTCCTGGGGCCACTGGATAGGCTCCACACCATGCAGGCGTGGGCTGAACCAGAGATCCCGAAAGTACCCGGAACGGCGCGGGCGCTACGCCTGTTCGACACCGCCTCGGGCGGACTGGTCGAGGTCAGCCCGGCGGACGGCCGCCCGGCCCGGATGTACGTGTGCGGCATCACGCCGTACGACGCGACCCACATGGGCCACGCGGCGACGTACGTGACCTTCGACCTGATCGGCCGGCTGTGGCGCGACGCCGGACACGAGGTGAGCTACACCCAGAACATCACCGACGTCGACGATCCACTGCTGGAGCGGGCGACCGAGACCGGCGTGGTCTGGACCGACCTGGCCGAGCGCGAGATCCAGCTGTTCCGCGATGACATGACCGCGCTGCGGGTGGTCCCTCCGCAGGCGTACGTCGGCGCGGTCGAGTCGATCCCGCTGGTGGTGGAGCAGATCACCGAGCTGCAGCGCGCCGGCGCCGTGTACGACGTCGAGGGCGACCTGTACTTCGCGGTGAAGGCCGACCCGGCCTTCGGCGGGGTCTCCGGGTACGACCTCGAGAAGATGCGCGCGTTGTTCGCCGAACACGGCGGTGACCCGGACCGTCCGGGCAAGCGCGACCCGCTGGACTGCCTGCTCTGGCAGCGGGAACGGTCGGGCGAGCCCGCCTGGAACTCGCCGTTCGGGCGGGGCCGCCCCGGCTGGCACATCGAGTGTTCCGCCATCGCGCTGGAACACCTGGGCATGACCATCGATGTCCAGGGCGGTGGCTCCGACCTCATCTTCCCGCACCACGAGATGTCGGCCAGTGAGGCCCAGGTCGCGACGGGGAAGCAGCCGTTCGCCCGGGCCTACGTACACCAGGCGATGGTCGGGCTGAACGGCGAGAAGATGTCCAAGTCCAAGGGAAACCTCGTGCTCGTCTCGAAGGAGCGTGAGGCCGGCTCCGACCCGATGGCGATCCGGCTGGCGCTGTTGGCCCACCACTACCGCACGGAGTGGTACTGGACCGAGACCGACCTGTTGGCAGCACAGGAACGGCTGGACGTCTGGCGTGGCGCGATCAGCCGTGGCACGGGTCCGGACGGCGCGGAGGTGGTCGACGCGATCCGCGCGGCGCTGTCGAACGACCTGGACACTGTGGCCGCCCTCGCCGCGATCGACGCCTGGGCCGAGGCCAACGGCGACGACCCCGGCGCACCCGCCCTCGTAGCCCAAGCCGCCGACGCCCTCCTAGGCATAACCCTCCACCCCTAACCCCCCGCCACCGCCACCGCCACCGCCACCCCTGCCCCTGCCCCTGCCCCTGCCCCTCCTGCCCTCCATCCCTCCATCCCTCCATCCATCGGTCCGAACGTGCCCTGCGGTGCCCAAGCGCCCCCGCTCATCGGTCCGAATCCGCCCCTGGGCCGGCGTTGGTCGGTCCGAACCCGCCCCCGGGGCCGGCGCTCGTCGGTCCGAAGTCGCTCGTTGCCATCGCGTCCTCGCTGCCTCCGTACGACGTAAGACGCGCACCGACAGGCCGTCGTACGAATGGAGGGCGCCCAGCCGGACACGGGGATGAATCGGTCCACCGCGAGGCGAATCTTCAGGACTGATGGGGATCGATGGCCCGCGTCAGGCGGATGCATCGTCGGACCAACGCACGCGACCGCTATGGCAACTTGGGACCGATGAGCGAGCGGGGGTGCGGAACCGGGCTGACGAGCGGGGCAGGTTCGGACCGATGAGCAACCAACGCGGGGCGACGCAGGCTCGGTGCACGCGCGAGCGCGGGACCACTTCGGAGCGACGAGCGGAGGCAACCGGGCAACCTGGGACCGATCAACGGCCAGGCCAATCCGGGCGGGAAACGCGGAGGCAAGGAGGAGCGCGGCGGAGTGTCCGGTCGGCGGCCAGGGGTCCGGGCGGCGGCCAGTGGCCGGCGGTCAGGTGTCCGGGCGGTCAGTGTTGCGGCGGCGGAGGTAGCGCTCGAACTCGGCGGCGATGGCGTCGCCGGAGGCCTCGGGGAGGTCGGCTGTGTCGCGCTGCTCCTCGAGGGACTGGACGTACTCCGCGACCTCGGGGTCCTCTTCGCTGAGCTCGTCGGCCCCTCGCTGCCATGCTCGGGCCAGCTCGGGCAGGTCGCCCTCGGGGATGGCGAGGTCGAGCAGCGCCTCGATCTTGCCGAGCAAAGCCAGGGACGCCTTCGGGCAGGGGGAGCCGGCGATGTAGTGCGGGATGGCGGACCAGATCGACACCGCCGGTACGCCGAGGGTGCCGCACAGGTCGGCGAACACCCCGGTGATCCCTGTCGGACCTTCGTACTTCGACTGCTCCAGGCCCCACGCCGAGTTCAGCTCCGGGTCGGACGTCGATGCGGTGACGGGGATCGGCCGGGTGTGCGGGGAGTCCGCGAGCAGAGCGCCCAGCACGACCACGAGCTGCGCGTTGGAGTCGTCGACGCGGCTCAGAAGCTCACTGCAGAAGCCACGCCAGCGCATGTTCGGCTCGATGCCGCGGATGAGCAGTACGTCGCGGTCGGAGTCGGCCGGACAGGCCACGAACACCCGCGTGGTCGGCCAGGTCAGATGCCGGACACCGTCGTCGTCCGATCCGACGACCGGCCGGTTCACCTGGAAGTCGTAGTAGTCCTCGGGGTCGATGGCGAAGACGAGTTCCGCGTCCCAGACGTCGATCAGGTGGTCGACCGCGCCGGTGGCCGCCTCCGCGGCGTCGTTCCAGCCCTCGAACGCGGCGATCACGACCGGGTCCCTAAGGTTCCCGAGATCCGCCACCCGTCACCGCCTGTCCTGATCGATTCCGCCGTCGCCTGCCACCCTACTTCGACCGGCCATGCCCGGGCGGATCCTTTCGCGCCGCGGGCGTCAGCGCTCTGGATGGCCAGGCCTCGCGGTGGATCGTTCCTTCGCCGCCAAGGACAAGAGGTGGCCAAACCGTTCGTACGACGGCCTGCCAGGATGCGACACAGGTCGTACCGAAGGGCGCACGGGCCGGCGGGAACTTCGGGCCGACGCACAACGGCACGCCGGGCAACTTGAAACCGAGGCGCGGTGGGTGGGGCGGGACGAGGGTGACCCGCGTGGTCGCGCCGGCCGGGTGGCAGCTTCGGACCGAGCGTGGACGCGCGGACGCTTGGGACCGATGGAGCGCTGGGTGGGGCGGTTTCGGACCGATTGGCGGAGTGGCTGGCCG
>DASTVQ010000121.1:0-9329 GCA_035759015.1 Kribbella sp. | reverse complement strand
GCCGAGCTCCGGGTAGGCGTCCTTGTCGCCGGCCGCCTCGAACGCGGCCACGGTGATCGTGTGGCACATCACGTGGTCCGGGTGCGGGTAGCCGCCGTTCTCGTCGTACGTCGTGACCACCTGCGGGCGGAACTCGCGGATCAGCCTCACCAGCGGAGCCGCGGCGTCCTCGACCTTGAGCGCGGCGAAGCAGCCCTCCGGCAGCGGCGGCAACGGATCGCCCTCGGGGACTCCCGAGTCCACCCAGCCGAGCCACTCCTGCCGGATGCCGAGGATCTCCCGGGCCGCGTCCATCTCCTTGCGGCGGATCTCGGTGATGTTCGCCAGCACCTCGGGGCGATCCATCTTCGGGTTCAGGATCGACCCGCGCTCCCCGCCGGTACACGTGGCCACCATGACCTCGACGCCTTCGGCCACGTACCGAGCCGTCGAAGCGGCTCCCTTACTCGACTCGTCATCCGGGTGGGCGTGCACATGCAACAACCGAAGATCTCCACTCACAAGACACAATGGTCCTCCAAGCCCAGCTCAATCCCGCGACCGACCCCCTGGACCCCCGTTGACCGAGTCATCTGCCAGCATCCCGACCACTGACCTCGACGCCCGGTACGGACGGGACCGGAGGTCGCGGCGGCCGTTGCTGATCGGCGTACTGGCCGTCGTGGTACTGGCCGGACTGGGCTGGCTGACGTGGGCCGCCGTGATCGGATCGAATCCGCCGGTGACGTCACGGCTGCTCGGCTTCGAGGTGTCCTCGGCCACCAGCGCGAAGGCGACCATCCAGGTGGACCGGACCAAGTCCGTCGAGGCGAACTGCCGCCTGCAGGCGAAGGCCGCCGACTTCTCGATCGTCGGCGAGCTCACGCTCACCATCCCGGCCGACGCCCCTCGCCACCAGACCCTCCCCGCCACCCTGACAACGCAGCGCTCGGCCACGTCCGTCGTCCTGATCGGCTGCACGACGGCCGACTCCCACCATCCGCACTGACCTGTCGGCAACCGGTTGCCATCTCGATGGCCGAGACGCGGGAAAAACCTCCGGGCAAGCGGTTCCTCAGCGTTTGAGGGGTCAAGGAACTGTGGGGTTCTCCGCCGGATCTTGCTACGCTGAGTGGATTGGTCGCCGTCGACGACGGCGGCCAGAAGCATTTCTGCCCATCCCACCGACACAAGGAGCAGCCCGTGACGCAAAGGATCGAAGAGGACAGCGTTGTCTGGCTGACGCAGGACGGTTACGACCAGCTGAAGTCTGAGCTCGAGCACCTCAAGGGCCCCGCCCGTGCCGAGATCACGCAGCGCATCAGCGAGGCCAGGGACGAGGGCGACCTGAAGGAGAACGGCGGCTACCACGCCGCCAAGGACGAGCAGGGCAAGATCGAGGCGCGGATCCGGCAGCTGGAGGACATGCTCCGCCGCGCCCGGGTCGGCGAGACCCCGAAGAAGGGCGGCAAGGTCGAGCCCGGGATGAAGGTGTCGATCAAGTTCGCCGGTGACGACGACGTCGAGACCTTCCTGCTCGGCTCCCGCGAACTGCTCGCCCTCGACGCGTCGGTCGACATCGACGTGTACTCACCGCAGTCCCCGCTCGGATCGGCGATCCTGGGCAAGAAGAAGGGCGAGAAGGCCACCTACGAGGCTCCGAACGGCAAGGACGTCACCGTCGAGATCGTCGCCGCGGAACCCTTCACCGGCTGACCCACCAGCTCCGAGCGCCCCGGTGGACAACCACCGGGGCGCTCGCCTTTCGGCCTGGTGAGCGGCGGGCGCGAAGAGCTCCAGCTGGATGTTGTTCAGACTTGAGTGTGAGTGACTCAACTTTGTTGATAGTTGAGTCGACACGACTCAACTCAGCGCCTACGGTCGCCGCATGAGCATCCTCCGCCACCCCGATTTCCGCCGCCTGTGGATCGCAGACCTGCTCAGCCAACTCGGCTCGCGCCTGAGCATGATCGCGATCCCGTTGCTCGCGGTACTCACGCTGGACGCGTCCACCCTCCAGGTCTCGCTGCTGCGGACATGCGAGACCGCTGCGTGGCTATTGCTCGGTCTGTTCGCCGGTGCGTGGGTCGACCGGGTCAGATGTCTCCCGGTGCTCGTGTACGCCGATCTGGGCCGCGCACTGCTCTTCGCGTCGATCCCAGTGGCCGCGTGGTTCGGCGTACTGAGTCTCACGCAGCTGTACGTCGTACTGGCGCTGACGGGGATCCTCACTGTGCTGTTCGACGTGGCGCACAGCTCCTATCCGCCCCGACTGCTCGAACCGGAGCAACTGTTGCCGGGCGACGCCAAGCTGGCCGCCAATCACTCCATCGGCGCGGTGATCGGCGCCGGTGCGGGAGGCCTACTCGTCCAGTGGCTCGGTGCGGCCCTCACGATCGGACTGGACGCGCTGAGCTTCCTCTGGTCCGCACTATGGCTTCGCTCGATCCGTACGCCGGAGGCCCGGCCGGCGAAGGCGGAGCGGCCCAACCTGCGCCGGGAGATCGCGGACGGCATGCGCTACGTCTTCACGCACCCGCTGCTGCGGCCGATCGCACTGAACACTGCGACGACCATGCTGTTCCAGGCAGCCGCGGGAGCAATCATGATCGTCTATCTCGTCCGCGAGGTTCACCTGCAGCCGGGGACCATCGGCGTACTCAGCATGATCGGCCTGCTCGGAGCCATAGTCGCGTCAGCGGTAACGGAGAAGATCAGCAACCGGTACGGCGATGCCCGGACGCTCCTGCTCTCGTCGACGGGCATCGGCGTCGCGTTCACACTGCAGGCGCTGACCGCACCGGGCTGGCAGGTGAGCTGGTACGTCGTCTCGATGCTGCTCGCCGGGTTCTGCATCATCGTCAGCTACATCCTGCAGGTGAGCACCCGGCAGCGAGTGTGTCCACCGGAGCTGCAGGGCCGGGTGAGCGCCACCATGAGCTTCGTCGGCTGGGGCGCCGCTCCGCTCGGCAGCCTGCTGGGCGGCGCGCTCGGCACTGTCTTCGGACTGCACGCCACGCTCTGGGTCGCCGGTCTGGCCGCGCTGGCCGGGACGGTGTTCCTCTATCTCTCACCGTTCCGGACGTTGCGCACGGTCCCGGCGACCCAGCGGGCCGATCAGTCGGAGACGATCTGAGCGGTGCCGACCAGGACCTCGACGTCGAGGGCAGCGCGACCGCGACCGATCTCCACGTCCTTGGACTGGCCGGAGACCGCGCCGGTCCAGGTAACGCGGCCGAGCTGTGCCTCGGTGTGAACGCGGACGTCGGAGCCGCGGCGCAGGTTCACGTTGGCTGTGCCGGACTCGACCCGGACGCGGGAGCGACCTTTGGTGATCTGGGCGTCCAGGGTGGCCGAACCGGCCTGGACGAGCAGGTCGATCGGGCCGTCCACGTCCGCGACCTTCGCCGTACCGGCGGTGACACGGACCCGGCTCAGCCCGGGCAGACGTTCGGCGTTGACGCTGCCGCCGGTCACCTCGACCTCGACCTGGAGGCTCGGGTTGACCCGGATGGACAGCTCCCTGGCCAGGCCGTTCACGTGTGACTTCAGGTCGGTCGGGTTGCGCAGCATGCTGAACCCGTCGATCGAGACACCCATGTCGCCTTCACTGCTGATCGCGAGGGTGTCGCCGTCACGCTTGATCACATGCGGGCCGTCGACCGCGACCCCGTTGATCGCCGGCTCCCCGATCAACCGCACCCGCCGCCCGATGGCGCGCACCGTCACCCGCTGCACGCCGGCCGGCATCGGCACATTGCTGTGCTCTTCTTCCACCACTTCCTCGGGAGCGGCCGGCGCCTCGTCCACAACACTGTCCTGGACGCCAGTGGCCACGGCTTCTGCCACCGGCTGGTCCACCGCATCCGGTGAGTCGACCACGTCGGCCCAGACCGAGGCCGACGGGGTCTCGTCAGGTACGGCGTCTTCGGCAACCGGAGGCTGTGCCGCCGGCTCCTCAGCCTGGGCCGTTCCCGGGGTCGTGATGGCGGCGATCAAAGTTGTGGCCTCCTCCGTCGAGAGGTGGCCTGAGGCGACCCGGTCGAGGATGTCCTTGACCCGCTGGTCGTAACTCTGGTTGGTCATGCACGTCCTCGCTTCGCTGCGGGCGTGCATGAGCAAAGCTCGCAGTATCTGATGATGCACTCGCTACGCTCGTCCATGTTCCCAGTCCAGCACCCTGCCGGGTCGAAACCAATCCGGGATCGCCCCGAAAGCAGCAGCGCGGGCCCCGGAGAGTAGCCCGGGACCCGCAACTGCGTCTCTATATCCACAGCCCCGACGGAGCTGGTTGTTGTCACGCGGCCGGGGTCATCTCCTCCTCGGCCAGTTCGTTCTGTACTGCGGCCAGCTCGGCGGTCTCGGCGAGCTCAGCCGCCCGCCGCGCCTTCAGCCCGCGCAAACCGGTCAGCGCGATCACCAGACCGATCGCCGCGATGCCGGTCACGACACCCAGCCCCGGCTTGTACGCCGACAGCATCCCGGCCGGTGCGGTCACGCCGACCGACTGGCTGCTGATCACTGCGGTCACGATCGCGAGGACCACCGCGCCGCCGACCTGGTTCGAGGTGTTGAACAGTCCGGACGCGAGCCCCTGCTCGTGGTCCGGGACACCCGACACGGCCTGGATGTTCAGCGCCGGGAACCCGATCGCGAACCCGAGACCGAGCAGCATGATCGTCGGGAACACGGTCGAGAAGTACGCCGCCTCCGGGCCGATCCGCAGCGACAGGGCGTACCCCGCGACGAACAGCGCCATCGAGGTGACGATCATCGTCTCGGTGCCGAACCGGTCGGCCAGCTTGCCCGCGTTCGGCGACAGGGTGGCGACCAGCAGGCCGGCCGGCAGGAACGCCAGCGCGGTCTCGAACGACGACCAGCCGAGCAGGTTCTGCATGTACATGGTGCCGATCAGCTGGAAGGCGACGTACGCACCGAACACGGTCAGGATGGCCAGGTTCGCCCGCCGCAGCGTGGCGTTGCGCAGGATGCCGAGCCGGACCAGCGGGTGCTTGGACCGCAACTCGATCGCAACGAAGGCGCCCAGCAGGACGATCGCCAGCGCGAACATCCCGAAGGTCTGCACCGACACCCAGCCGGCGTGCTCGGCGCCGACGACGGCGTAGACCAGGGACAGCATGCCGCCGGTGACGGTGATCGCCCCGGGGACGTCGTACCCGCCAGAGGTGTTGTCGCGCGGGCTGTTCGGGATCAGCTTGAGCGCGAACAGCAGCACGATCAGCGCGACTGGGCCGGGCATCAGGAAGGTCCAGCGCCAGCCGACCTCGGTCAGCGCGCCGCCCAGGATCAGACCCATCGAGAAGCCGCTGGCGGCGCAGGTGGTGAAGATGCTGAGGGCGCGGTTACGGTCCGGGCCCTCATGGAAGGTCGTGGTGATGATGGAGAGCGCGGCCGGCGCGGTGAACGCAGCGGCGACGCCCTTGACGAACCGCGCGGCGATGAGCAGTTCGGCGTTCGTGGCCAGCGAGCTCAGCATCGAGACCGCGGCGAACACGGTCAGCGCGATCAGGAAGACCCGCCGCCGGCCGAGCAGATCGGCGGTCCGGCCGCCGAGCAGCAGCAGGCCGCCGTACCCGAGCACGTAGCCGGTCACGACCCACTGCAGGGAAGAGAGGGAAACGCCCAGGTCGGCGCCGATGGACGGCAGGGACATGCCGACCATGGACACGTCCAGGCCATCGAGGAAGATCACGCCGCAGACCACCAGAAGAGCGCCCCAGAGGCGCGCGTCCCAGGTCATGCGAGCCGGTGATGTGGTGTGCGTTGTCTGTGTCACGAGGAGAGACTATTCCATGCATATGCATCTAATGTCTAGGCATTAAATGCGTTTGCATTGAATGCGCGTGCATGCTATCGTCACGTCCATGACCGCTACGAAGGTCAGCGCCGGTCCTGGTGAGATCGGCGCCGATGCCAGTGCCGATGTCCGCGAGTGGCGCGAGCTGCTGGCTCGCCACGCGGACCTGACCTGCGCCCTCGACCGGGCCCTGCAGGCCGGTCACGAGCTCGGCATGAGTGAGTACGAGGTGCTCGAGCGACTCGCCGAGCTGCCTGAGCAGTCCGCGAAGGTCGCGACGATCGCGAAGTCGGTGCACCTGAGCCAGAGCGCGCTGTCCCGCGTGATCGGCCGCCTCGAGGTAGCCGGCCTGGTCGAGCGCCACATGTGCCCCGAGGACCGCCGCGCTGTCAACGTCCGCCTGACCGACGAGGGCCTCAAGCGCCAGACCGAGGCCAAGCCCACCCAGCGCCAGGTCCTGGCCGAGCGGCTGCACGCCCCGCTGGTGAAGAGCTGCGCACCGCTCGACTGATCAGTTGAGCGTGTACGTGTAACCGTTGCCCCTGAGGCTGGACAGCACCCGCTCGCGGTGGTCCTCACCGCGCAGCTCGAGTTGCAGTGCGACCTCGACCTCGTCCAGGTTCAGCGTCTCCGAGATGCGCTCGTGCACCACCTCGATCAGATTGGCGTTCTGCCCGGCGAGCTGATCGAGCAGCCTGGCCAGACCGCCCGGGTTGTCCGGGATCCGGACCTTCAGGGACAGGTATCTGCCCGCAGCCGCCATGCCGTGCCGGATCACCCGCATCAGGAGCAACGGATCGATGTTGCCGCCGGACAGCACCGCCACGACCGGCGGCTTGAACCGGGTCGGTTCGTCCAGCACGGCGGCGACCGCTGCCGCGCCGGCCGGCTCGGTCAGCAACTTCGCACGTTCCAGGACGAGCAGCAACGCCTTCGACAACGACTCCTCGCTGACGGTGCGGATCTCCTCGACGTAGCGCTGGACCAGCTCGAAGGGCACGTCCCCCGGCCGCCCGACCGCGATCCCGTCGGCCATCGTCGACATCTCGGTGAGGGTGACCGGCTCGCCCTGGGCCAGCGACGGCGGGTACGCCGCTGCGCCGGCAGCCTGGACACCGATGACTCCGATCGGGAGGCCGTCGCGCTGCATCGCCGCGGCGATACCGGCCAGCAGGCCGCCACCGCCGGTCGGTACGACAACGGTCCGGACCTGCGGACACTGCTCGACGATCTCCAGCCCGGTGGTGGCCTGCCCGGCCACCACGTCGGGATGGTCGAACGGATGGATCAGGGTCGCACCCGTCTCCGCCTCGAACTCCTTGGCCGCGTGCAGACAATCGTCCACCGACGTTCCCGTGAAGCGGATGTCGGCGCCGTACGCGCGAGTGGCCTTCTCTTTGGGGATCGGCGCGCCCTCCGGCATGAACACGGTCGACCGGATGCCGAGCAGTTGCGCCGCCAGTGCCACACCCTGCGCGTGGTTGCCCGCGCTGGCCGCGACCACGCCCCGGGCACGCTCGGCCTTGGACAACCTGGAGATCCGCACGTAGGCGCCGCGCAGCTTGAACGATCCGGTGCGCTGCAGGTTCTCGCACTTGAGGAACACGTCGCCGCCGACGAGCTCGCTCAGCCAGCGCGAGTACTCCAGCGGCGTCGGCGCCACCACGTCGTGCAACAGATTCGCGGCCCGCGCGATGTCCCTGGCATCGATCACGCCCTCACCCTACGCAGGAAAATCCGTTGCACCGGCCACATACGCTGCAGGTCATGGAAATCACAGCTGTCGTGGTCGGCGCGTCCGACGGCGCTGTCCTGATGCTGCCGTCGGGCCTGCCGCGGGTGGAGCTCACCGAGAAGTTCTGGTTCCCAGACGTCGAGCGGGTGCTCCAGGCACTGCACGGAATCGACGCCGTTGTGCTCACGTGCCTCAGCGAAGACCCGCTGATCTACCTGATGATCTCGACCGGCGCCGTACCGGAAGACGCTCGATGGGTGCACGACGTCGACGACCCAGCGGTCGCCGCCGCACGCCAACACCTCGCGCTGCCACCGGACTCCCCCGTGACACCGGCATGGACGATGCCGGACTGGTACGACGAAGCCCTGCTGTGGATCGCTGAGCACATCACGCCGACGGGCTCCTGGTCCCAGGTGCGCTCGTGGGGACTGTCGAACGTCCTGCGCATTCCGACCGCTGACGGAGACGTGTACTTCAAGGCACTCGGGCACTCCAGCACGATCCGGCCGGCGCACGCCGACGCACTACCGATTCTCTTCGCGCACGAACCGTTGCTCCTGATGCAGCTGTCGGAAGACCGGCCCGGCGCGGTGCCGGCGCCGCTGGCCATCGACGAGAAGCGGGCTTGGATGTTGCTGCCCGACCTCGGTTCCCCGCTGGCCGGCGAATCCGACATCGCCGTGTGGATCGGCGCGCTGCAAAGCCACGCCAGGTTGCAGCGCAGCTATGCGGATCAGCCGGACCGGCTGCTGGAGTTCAGCTGTGTCGATCGGCGGCTCGCCGTACTGGATGCCGAGCTCGACCGGCTGTTCGGGCCGAATGCGGCCACCGATCGGCTCGAGTCCGCCGAGCGTGCCATGCTGCCGCGACGGGCCGAACAGTTGCGTGAGGCAATTACCGAGCTGGCGGCGATCGGCGTACCGGAGACCCTGCTGCACGGCGACCTGCACCCGCGGAACCTCGCCGTCCTCGACGGCCGGGTGCTGGCGTTCGACTGGACCGACGGGGCGGTGTCCCATCCGTTCCTGGACCTGGTGACCTTCGTCGAGGAGCGCTCCCCTATCTCGAACGATCCCCGGTTGAAGGACGCGTATCTGGCCGAATGGGAGGAGTACGCGTCACCTGCGGAGCTGCGCCGCGGCCTCGAGCTGGCCGAGGAACTGGGCGCACTCCATCAGACGATGACCCAGCTGCATCTGGTGGACCACTTGGCCGGGCCGAGCAGCGAGTCGATCATCCGCGCAGCGGTGTGGTGGCTGAAGCGGTTGCTCGAGCAGTAGGTCACCTGCTGAGGATGGTGAGCTGGTTCCGCATGCCCCGGCGTACCGGCGGGTCGAGGTGGCGGTCCCAGTCCGGATGGCGCTCGCCGCGCAGCAGGGCGTAGTACGCGAGCGCGTCGGACAGCGCAGCCTCGCGTAGGTATCCACGGGCCAGCGGCTGCTTGCCGCGGCCGTTCGGCCGCGGACGCCGCTCGTACGCCGCATTGGCGGTGAAGATCCCGAGCCCGTGGAACACGGTCAGCAGATCGGTCAGCGACTCGTGGTCCGGCCTGCGCGCGAACGAGATCCGGTCGCCGCCGAGCAGCAACTCGTGCCCGGCCTCGTGGGCGTAGATCGCGATCAGGGCCACCGGGTCGGCGGCCAACGCGGGCGCGAGCTGGATCTCGTTGCCGTCCACACCACGGAGCCACCGGCCGCCCTGTTCCTTCACCACTCCCCGGTACGCCGGTCGCCGTACGCCGTCACCGACGAGCCCGAAGCTCAGCCCGCACCGGCCCGACGGCAACTCCATCCG
>DASTVQ010000120.1:0-13312 GCA_035759015.1 Kribbella sp. | reverse complement strand
AACCGCCCCCGAGAGTCTCGGCGACGGGCAGGTTCGGACCGATCGGCGCAGTAGGCGGGGCAGGTTCGGACCGATCGGCGGGGAGGTGGGGGCAGGTTCGGACCGATCGGCGCAGTAGGCGGGGGTGGGGCGGATTCGGACCGATCGGAGGCATGGGGAAGGGGGTGGGGGTGGGCATGGTTAGGCCTGGCGGATTCGGGAGGTCCAGTCCTGCAGGGAGCGGACGCCGATGCCGCCCGTCTGCTGGGCCTCGATCCCCTGAACGGCCGCGGCGAGACCCTGCACGGTGGTGATGCAGGGGATGTTCCGCGCCACTGCCGCGCTGCGGATCTCATAGCCGTCGATGCGAGGACTGCCGCCGGCGGTGATGCCGATGGGGGTGTTGACGATCAGGTCCACCGCGCCGTCGTGCACCATCTGCACCACCGTCGGCTCGCCGTGCGGGCCGGGGCCCTGGCTGTTCTTGCGGACCACCGTCGCCTCCACGCCGTTTCGGCGCAGCACGTCGGCCGTGCCCTCGGTGGCGAGGATCCGGAAGCCCAGATCGGCCAGCCTCTTGACCGGGAAGATCATGTGCCGCTTGTCCCGGTTCGCGACCGAGACGAACACCGTGCCACCCGACGGCAGCGGCTGGGAGGCCCCGGCCTGGGACTTGGCGAACGCCGTACCGAAGGTGTGGTCGATCCCCATCACCTCGCCCGTGGAGCGCATCTCCGGCCCGAGCAGGGTGTCGACGGACGTGCCGTCGAGGGTGCGGAACCGGTTGAACGGCATCACGGCCTCCTTGACCGCGATCGGCGTGTGCTGTGGCAGCGTGCCACCGTCGCCGACGGACGGCAGCATCCCCTCGGCCCGCAGTACGGCGACCGTGGCGCCCAGCATCACCCGGGCCGCGGCCTTCGCCAGCGGGGTGGAGGTCGCCTTCGAGACGAACGGGACCGTCCGCGACGCGCGCGGGTTGGCCTCCAGCACGTACAGCACGTCGCCCGCCAGCGCGTACTGCACGTTGAGCAGCCCGCGCACCCCTACGCCCTTGGCGATCGCCTCGGTGGACTCGCGGATCTTCTGGATGTCGGCGTTCCCGAGGGTGATCGGCGGCAGCGCGCAGGACGAGTCGCCCGAGTGCACCCCGGCCTCCTCGATGTGCTCCATCACGCCGCCGAGGAACAGTTCGTGCCCGTCGTAGAGGGCGTCCACGTCGATCTCCACCGCGTCGTCCAGGAACCGGTCGACCAGCACCGGGTGCTCCCAGGTCGCCTGCTCCTCGCCGCCGCTCAGCCGCTGCAGAGCAGCGGACAGCTCGGCCTCGCTGTAGACGATCTCCATCCCCCGGCCACCCAGCACGTACGACGGCCGGACGAGCACCGGGAAGCCGATCTCCGCGGCGATCCGCTGGGCCTCCTCGAAGGACATGGCGGTGCCATGCTTCGGCGCCGGCAGCGACGCGTCCGCCAGCACCTTGCCGAAGGCGCCACGCTCCTCGGCGAGATGGATGGCCTCCGGTGAGGTGCCGACGATCGGGACACCCGCGTCTGCGAGGCGCTGGGCCAGGCCGAGCGGCGTCTGGCCGCCCAGCTGCACGATGACCCCCGCGACCGGGCCCGCCTGCAGCTCGGCGTGCACGATCTCCAGCACGTCCTCGCAGGTGAGTGGCTCGAAGTAGAGCCGGTCGGAGGTGTCGTAGTCGGTCGAGACCGTCTCCGGGTTGCAGTTCACCATCACCGTGCAGTAGCCGGCCTCGCGCAGCGCCATCGACGCATGGACGCAGGAGTAGTCGAACTCGATGCCCTGCCCGATCCGGTTCGGTCCCGACCCGAGGATCAGCACGGCCGGCTCCTCCCGGGGCGCCACCTCGGTCTCCTCGTCGTACGACGAGTAGTGGTACGGCGTGGTGGCGGCGAACTCGGCCGCGCAGGTGTCGACCGTCTTGAAGACCGGGCGGATCCCCAGCGCCTGCCGGACTCCCCGGACGACGTCCTCGGTCAAGCCGCGGATCTCGGCCAGCTGGAGGTCGGAGAAGCCGTGCCGCTTGGCCAGCTTCAGGATCTCCGGCGTGAGGCGCGGTGCGGCCGCGACCTGACCGGCCGTCTCGTGGATCAGGTACAGCTGGTCCACGAACCACGGGTCGATCTTCGTGGCGTCGAAGATCTGCTCGGGGGTCGCGCCCGCGCGGATCGCGTCCATCGCGGTCCGCAGCCGGCCGTCGTGCGGGGTCCTGATCCGCTCGAGCAACGGCGCCAGCTCGTCGGCGGGCGGCTCGGCCCAGGAGAACCGGGCCTCCGGTTTCTCCAGCGACCGCAGCGCCTTCTGCAGCGCCTCGGTGTAGTTGCGGCCGATCGCCATCGCCTCGCCGACGCTCTTCATGTGCGTGGTCAGGGTCGCGTCCGCGGCCGGGAACTTCTCGAACGCGAAGCGGGGCACCTTCACCACCACGTAGTCCAGCGTCGGCTCGAAGCTGGCCGGAGTCTGCCGGGTGATGTCGTTCGGGATCTCGTCCAGGGTGTAGCCGATGGCCACCTTCGCGGCGATCTTCGCGATCGGGAAGCCGGTCGCCTTCGAGGCCAGCGCCGAGGACCGCGACACCCGCGGGTTCATCTCGATCACGATCAGCCGGCCGTCGACCGGGTTCACCGCGAACTGGATGTTGCAGCCGCCGGTGTCGACCCCCACCTCGCGGATGATGCCGATGGCAAGATCCCGCATGGTCTGGTACTCGCGGTCGGTCAGTGTCATCGCCGGCGCCACCGTGACGGAGTCGCCGGTGTGCACGCCCATCGGGTCGACGTTCTCGATCGAGCAGACGATCACGACGTTGTCCGCCTTGTCGCGCATCACCTCCAGCTCGTACTCCTTCCAGCCGACGATGGACTCCTCGATCAGCACCTCCGTCGTCGGGCTGGCGGTCAGGCCGGCCCCGGCGATGCGCCGCAGGTCGGGCTCGTCCAGGGCCATCCCGGAGCCGACGCCGCCCATGGTGAACGACGGCCGCACCACCAGCGGGTAGCCGAGCTCCGCCGCCGCGTCCAGCACGTCGTCCATCGAGTGGCAGACGACCGAGCGGGCCACCTCGGCGCCGAGCTTGTCCACGATCGCCTTGAACGACTCCCGGTTCTCGCCGCGCTGGATCGCCTCCACCGAGGCACCGATCAGCTCGACGCCGTACTTGTCCAAGACGCCGTTGTCGTGCAGCGAGATCGCGGCGTTCAGCGCGGTCTGTCCGCCCAGCGTGGCGAGCAGGACGTTCGGTCGCTCCTTCTCGATCACCTTCTCGACGAACTCCGGCGTGATCGGCTCGACGTACGTCGCGTCGGCGAACTCCGGGTCGGTCATGATCGTGGCCGGGTTGGAGTTCACCAGGATGACCCGGAAGCCCTCCTCCTTGAGCACCCGGCAAGCCTGCGTGCCGGAGTAGTCGAACTCGCACGCCTGGCCGATCACGATCGGGCCGGAGCCGATCACCAGCACCGAGTCGATGTCCGTACGACGAGGCATCAGCGGCCTTCCATCAGGTCGACGAAACGGTCGAAGAGGTACGCCGAGTCGTGCGGGCCGGCCGCCGCCTCGGGGTGGTACTGGACGGAGAAGGCCAGCGGCCTGCCGTCGCGTCCGGTCAGCCTCAGCCCCTCGACCACGTTGTCGTTGAGCGACACATGGCTCACCTCGGCGGTGCCGTACGGCGTCTCCACCGAGCCGTCGAGCGGTGCGTCGACGGCGAAGCCGTGGTTCTGCGCGGTGATCTCGACCTTGCCGGTGGCCCGGTCGAGCACCGGTTGGTTGATGCCACGATGGCCGTACTTCAGCTTGAAGGTGCCCAGTCCGAGCGCCCGGCCGAAGACCTGGTTGCCGAAGCAGATGCCGAAGTACGGAATCTCCCGCTCCAGCAGGGCCTTCAGCAGCGTGGTCGGGTGCTCGGTCGTCTCCGGGTCACCCGGCCCATTGCTCATGAAGACGCCGTCCGGGTTGCGCGCCAGCACCTGCTCCAGGGTGGAGCTGACCGGCAGCACGTGCACCTCGATGCCGCGCTCGGCCATCCGCTTGGGCGTCATCGACTTGATCCCCAGGTCGAGCGCCACCACGGTGAACCGCTTCTCGCCCTCCGCCGGCACGACATACGGTTCGCCGGTGGTGACCTCGTCGGCCAGATCCGCCCCGGCCATAGGCGGCTGCTCCAGCACCCGGGCCAACAGTGCCTCAGGGTTCAGCTCCTCGGTCGAGATGCCCGCTCGCATCGCACCGCGCTCGCGCAGGTGCCGGGTGAGCGCGCGGGTGTCGATCCCGGAGATACCGACGATGCCCTGTGCCTTCAGCTGGTCGTCCAGGCTGCGCCGGGCCCGCCAGCTGGACGGCACCCGGGCAGGGTCACGCACGACGTACCCCGCGACCCAGATCCGCTGCGACTCGTCGTCCTCGTCGTTCACCCCGGTGTTGCCGATGTGCGGCGCCGTCTGAGTGACGATCTGCCGGTGGTACGACGGGTCGGTCAACGTCTCCTGGTAGCCGGTCATGCCGGTGGTGAACACCGCCTCGCCGAACGTCTCGCCCGGCGCTCCGTACGACGTACCCGTGAAGGCGCGGCCGTCCTCCAGCACCAACAGCGCAGCCTTGTGCCGGCTCGGACTCATCGCTCGGCTCCGATCAGGGTCGAGATGGAACTGGTCAGGGTGGCGGTGTCCGCCTTGCGGCGAGGCCGGAAGCCGGTGTCCAGCTCGTGGCCGTCGTGGTTCCAGGTGACCACCACCAGGCCGGAGGCCTCTGCGGTGACCTTGCCGGCGATCCCACGGTCCGTCCGTACGCCGACGAGCTGCCCGGCCGGGATGAACACGTCGGCCGCGCCCTGACGGTGGAACACCAGCCCGGCCTCGCTCACCGCCAGGTCCGCGGCGCTGCGGACCCCCAGCTCGTGCACGGCGATCCGGTCCATCCAGTCGCCGGCGGTCGTCGTCGCGACGTACACACCTTCGACGCCTTTGGTCCCGGTCTCCGGCACCGCGGGCAGCGGCGGGATGTCCGCCTGGCGGGCCCGGCGGTTGAGCCAGCCGCGGCGCATGCCGTACCACCCGGCCGCGATCACCGCCAGCGTGGCGGCGATGCCCAGGACGGCCGTCATCTGGTCGGCTTCCCGTCCAGGACCGTCGGAGTGCCCCGCAGGAACGTGGCCACGACCCGACCTGGCAGGGTCATGCCGCCGAACGGCGTGTTCCGCGAAAGCGACGCCGACTCGGACGGCACGATCGTCCGGCTCACGGCGGGGTCTATCAGCGTCAGGTTGGCGGGGGCGCCCGCCTCCAGTGCACGGCCGTGATCGGCGACCTGCCCGATCGCGGCCGGGCGGTGGCTCATCCGGTCCGCGACGTCGGCCCAGGTCATCAACCCGCTGTCGACCATCGCGTGCTGGACCACGGACAGGGCGGTCTCCAGCCCGAGCATGCCGAACGCCGCGGCGCTCCACTCGCAGTCCTTGTCCTCCACCGGGTGCGGCGCGTGGTCGGTGGCGACGATGTCGATCGTGCCGTCCGCAAGCCCCTCGCGGACCGCCTCGACGTCCGCCTTGGTCCGCAGCGGCGGGTTCACCTTGTAGACCGGGTTGTACGACGTCGCCAGCTCCTCGGTGAGCAGCAGGTGGTGCGGCGTCACCTCGGCCGTGACCTCCAGGCCCCGGCGCTTGGCGGCACGGACGATCTCGACCGAGCCCTTGGTGGACAGGTGGCAGATGTGCAGCTTGGAGCCGACGTGCGCGTTCAGCAGGATGTCGCGCGCGATGATCGACTCCTCCGCGACGCTCGGCCAGCCGGTCAGCCCGAGGACGCCGGACAGCTCGCCCTCGTTCATCTGTGCGCCCTGGGTGAGCCGCGGCTCCTGCGCGTGCTGCGCGATGACCCCGTCGAACGCCTTCACGTACTCCAGCGCGCGCCGCATCAGCGCCGCGTCCCACACACAGTGGCCGTCGTCGGAGAACACCCGGACCCGCGCCGCCGAGTCGGCCATCGCACCGAGCTCGGCGAGCTGGGTGCCCTTGAGGCCGACGGTGACGGCACCGATCGGGAACACGTCACAGCAGCCGGCCTCGCGACCGAGCCGCCAGACCTGCTCGACCACGCCCGCGGTGTCGGCGACCGGGTCGGTGTTCGCCATCGCGTGGACCGCGGTGAACCCGCCCAGCGCCGCCGCCCGGGTGCCGGTGAGGACCGTCTCGGCGTCCTCTCGGCCGGGCTCGCGCAGGTGCGTGTGCAGGTCGACCAGCCCGGGCAGCGCGACGAGGCCGGTCGCCTCGATCCGCTGGGCGTTCGCGGGCGCGGTCAGGCCGGTGCCGACCGCCGCGATCTCGCCGTTGTCGAGGAGCAGGTCCGCCACCTCACCGCCGAGGATCTTCGCTCCGGTGATCAGGTGTGCGGTCATGCGCTGGGCTCCTCGGTCGGGTCGGTCTGGTTGCTGCCGGACAGCAGGAGGTAGAGCACTGCCATTCGGATCGCGACGCCGTTGGTGACCTGCTCGACGATCACCGACCGGGTCGAGTCGGCCACCTCGGCGCTGATCTCCATGCCGCGGTTCATCGGGCCGGGGTGCAGCACGATCGCGTCGTCCGGAAGCTGCGCCATCCGGTGCACGTCGAGCCCGTACCGGCGCGTGTACTCGCGGGCGCTCGGGAAGTAGGCGTCGTTCATCCGCTCCCGCTGGACCCGCAGCATCATCACCGCATCGCTCTTCGACAGCGCCGAGTCCAGGTCGTACGACGTGTTGCAGGGCCAGGAGGTCATGCCGACCGGCAGCAGCGTCGGTGGAGCCACGACGGTGACCTCGGCGCCGAGCGTCGACAGCAGCAGCACGTTCGACCGGGCCACCCGGCTGTGCAGCACGTCGCCCACGATCGTGATCCGGCGGCCGTCCAGCGAACCGAGGTGACGGCGCATGGTGAAGGCGTCGAGCAGCGCTTGCGTCGGGTGCTCGTGAGTGCCGTCACCGGCGTTGACCACGCTCCCGCGCAGCCAGCCGGAGGTCGCCAGCAGGTGGGGCGCGCCGGACGAGCCGTGGCGGCAGACGACGCCGTCGGCGCCCATCGCCTGCAGGGTCAGCGCGGTGTCCTTCAGGCTCTCGCCCTTGCTCACGCTGGAGCCCTTGGCGGAGAAGTTGATCACGTCCGCCGACAGCCGCTTGGCGGCCGCCTCGAACGAGATCCGTGTCCGGGTGGAGTCCTCGAAGAACAGGTTCACCACCGTCCGGCCACGCAGGGCGGGCAGCTTCTTGATCGGGCGGTCCGCCAGCGAGCGCATCTCCTCGGCGGTGTCCAGGATCAGGTTCGCGTCGTCGCGGCTGAGGTCGCCCGCGCTGAGCAGATGGCGCATCATGCCGCACCTCCGGGTTGGCCGCTGACCTGGTCGGCGATCAGCACGGCGTCGGTCTCGTCGTACTCGGTGAGCTGGACGGTGACCCGCTCGACCAGCGAGGTCGGCAGGTTCTTGCCGACGTAGTCGGCGCGGATCGGAAGCTCGCGGTGACCCCGGTCGACCAGGACGGCCAGCTGGACCGCCTTCGGCCGGCCGAGGTCGCCGATGGCGTCGAGCGCGGCCCGGATGGTCCGGCCGGAGAAGAGCACGTCGTCGACCAGCACGACGACCTTGCCGTCGATACCGTCGGCGGGGATGTCGGTGTGCTCCAGCGCGCGGGCCGGCTTCAACCGGATGTCGTCGCGGTACATGGTCACGTCGAGCGAACCTGTCGGCACGCTTTGTCCCTCCACGGCGGCGATCCGCGCGGAGATGCGGCGGGCCAGGCCCACCCCGCGGGTCGGAATGCCGAGCAGGACGACGGGGTCGGCGCCTCGGTTGCGCTCGAGGATCTCGTGCGCGATCCGGGTCAGCGCCCGGGAAATGTCGGAAGCATCCAGCACTGTTCGCGGTTCGGCCTTGGGCACGGGCACCGGGGCAGGGCTCATCGCAACCGTTCCTCCTTTCCCGCCTCTCTGGACGGGCCTTTAAAGGACGTTCGGACTGCTTGACATGCTAGCCGAAGTGACACGCCGTCTTGACGCTGGCCTGCCGTCCGGAATATTGTTACTCTGTGTAACCGAGGGGAGGTCCACTCTCATCAGGATCGTCAGAGTTTCAGTAACCGGAGGGAAGAACCAGCGTGCCTAGCGAATACGCGAAGACACTTGGCGGCAAGTTGCGCGCCATCCGCCAGCAGCAGGGACTGTCGCTGCATGGCGTCGAAGAGAAGTCCAAGGGTCGCTGGAAGGCGGTCGTCGTCGGCTCCTACGAGCGGGGCGACCGGGCCGTCACCGTCCAGAAGCTCGCAGAACTCGCCGATTTCTACGGCGTGCCGATCCGTGAACTGCTGCCCGGTTCCGCCAGCGCGGCGGCCGCGGCCGCCGCTCCGCCGAGGTTGATCCTCGACCTGGAGGCACTGCAGCAGCTGGAGGCGGCCGAGGCGGGTCCCCTGACCCGGTACGCGGCCACGATCCAGGCCCAGCGAGGCGACTACAACGGCAAGGTGTTGTCGATCCGGCAGGACGACATGCGCACGCTGGCCGTGATCTACGACGAGTCGCCGACCACGCTGACCGAGCGCTTCATCTCCTGGGGTGTGCTGAACCCGGAGGCGAAGGGCGAGATCCAGGAGCCGGAGACGGCGGGCGCCTGACGGGTGCGGCGACGGTCGGGGCTTGTGGCAGCTGGCCTACGACCGCCAACCCGCGCTCAAGCACGCCGGCAGGCGTGACAGGCGCCATCGCGACAACCGGCCGGGGCCGTTCCCCCCGGCCGCGAGGGGGAAGCCGAGAAGGCCCGGAGCCGCACAGAGCGGTACCGGGCCTGTTGTGTTCTCCGGGGTCAGACCCCGAGGGTGGGCTTGAGCTGCAGCAGGCGGGCGAGCAACCCGTTGACGAACGCCGGGGACTCGTCGGTGGACAGGTCCCGCGCCATCGCCACCGCCTCGCTCACCGCGACGACATCGGGCACCTGGTCGTCGTACAACAGCTCGTACACACCGATCCGCAAGATGTTGCGGTCGACGGCGGGCATCCGGTCCAGGGTCCAGCCCACCGAGTGCGTGCTGAGCAGCTCGTCGATGGCGGCGATGTGCTCCGACACCCCCTCGACCAGCGCGACCGTGAACTCGTTCACCGGCGGGTCGCCGTCGGCCATCCGGTCGGCCAGGGTGCCACCGACAGGCAGACCACGCACCTCCGACTCGTACAGCACGTCGAGGGCACGCTTACGGGCCTTGCTGCGGGCAGACATGTTCTGTTGTCAGCTCTCGGGGGTCAGGACGTGACGCGGCCGAGGTAGTCCCCGGTCCGGGTGTCCACCTTGACCTTCTCGCCGGTGGTCAGGAAGAGCGGCACCTGGATGGTGTAGCCGGTCTCGAGCTTGGCCGGCTTGGTGCCACCGGTCGAGCGGTCGCCCTGCAGGCCGGGCTCGGTGTAGTCCACCGTCAGCTCGACCGAGGCCGGGAGCTCGACGTAGAGCGGGAGGTCGTCGTGCACCGCGACGATGGCGTCCTGGTTCTCCAGCAGGAAGTGCGCCGCGTCTCCGACCACCTCGGGGCCGATCTGGGTCTGCTCGTAGGTGGACTTGTCCATGAAGACGTACGAGCCGCCGTCGTTGTAGAGATAGGTCATGTCGCGCTTGTCGACGTTGGCCACCTCGACCTTGACGTCGGCGTTGAACGTCTTGTCGACCACCTTGCCGGACAGCACGTTCTTCAGCTTGGTCCGCATCACGGCACCGCCCTTGCCGGGCTTGTGGTGCTGGAACCAGACGACGGACCACAGCTGCCCATCCAGGTTGAGCACCATGCCGTTCTTGAGGTCGTTCGTCGTTGCCACGCGGGAACCCTTCGAAAGTGGTAAGCGGTACGCCAGATTGTAGCGGGCACACCACGTCCAGCCGATTCGTCGGCCCTGGCGGCCACTACCATGCGAGTCAGGCAGCTCACGCCCCGGCACGGAAGGCATCCGATGGAGTTCATCCTACTGGTGGTCATCGTTGTCGTCGGCACCGTGATCAAGAAGCTGAGCGAGAGGTCCACCACGGGCTCCGCAGCGCGCAACGCCCGGGTTCAGCAGCTCCTCCAGAAGCGCCTCGCTACCCCGCCGGCCGGGCAGCAGCACCCGGCGGCGCCGACCTCGTTACCGGCGTACCAGCAGCTCGGGCTGAACCAGCGCCGCCCGCAGCAGAAGAGCCTGCCGGCGCCACAGGCCGACGTGGATACCCGCGTCCGCGAGCTGATGGCGTCCCACAAAGAGGTGGCCGCGATTCGCCTGCTCTGCGACGAGCGGGACATGGGCATCATCGAGGCCCAGGAGTACGCGCGCGGCCTGACCGCGCCCCTCGCAACCCACACGACGAGTACGGCGGGCAGCCCGCAGGCCGCGGCCGAGCCGATCGAGGAGGAGAGCCGGTACGTCGGCTCGGCAGCTTTCGCGGAATCTGTGTTCGACCTGGGGTCGGAGGGCAGCGTCTGGGCGAGCGGCTGGGTCGACGAACCGGTGCGGGAAGACCGGTCCGACATGGACGAGCTGTGGCAGACCGTCCGCAACGCGGGTGCGCCGAGACCCTCCTGACGCCTCAGCCGGCGGTCTTGTCGCCGAGCGACTCCAGCAGGTCCCGCAGGGTGTCGGCGAGGGCGTCCCGCTCCGTCGGGCTCAAAGCCGCGAGCAGGCGGTTCTCCGTGTCCACGTGGTCTGGCAGGGCCTCGTCGATGAGTGCCAGCCCGTCCTCGGTCAGCGTCACCTGCACGCCGCGACCATCCGTCTCGCTGGGAGTCCGCGTCACCAGACCACGCGCCTGGAGACGGTCCAGCCGTTGGGTGATGGCGCCAGAGGTGACCATCGCCGACCTCATCAGCTCGGCCGGGGTCAACCGGTGTTCCGGGCCGCTGCGACGCAGGGTCGCGAGGACGTCGAACGACGCGGCGTCGAGGCCATGCGTACTGAAGGTGCGCCGTAGCTCGCCGTCGATCAGCTGGGACAGGCGCTTCAGCCGCCCGATCACCGCCATCGGCGACACATCCAGGTCAGGGCGCTGGCCGGCCCACTGCGCCAGCACCAGGTCGACGTGGTCAGTCACCCGCTCAGCGTAGTGGATACCTTAGCGGTGAGCTAGATCACTATCAAATTGCTTAGTGCTGAGGTACATTCGCTTAGTGCTAAGCAACCGGATTTCCCTCCTGCTGGTCACGGCCCTGGCTCCGGCCATCTGGGGCACCACCTACCTCGTCACCACGGAACTGCTGCCACCGGGCCGCCCGCTGCTCGCGGCCGTCGTGCGCGCTCTGCCGGCCGGCCTCCTCCTTGTCGCTCTCACCCGTCGCCTGCCCCAAGGAAGCTGGTGGTGGCGCGCTCTGATCCTCGGCGCCCTCAACATCGGCGTGTTCTTCGCGCTGCTCTTCGTTGCGGCGTACAGGCTGCCTGGCGGGGTCGCGGCGACCGTCGGCGCCCTCCAGCCGCTGATCGTTGCGGTGCTCGCCTCCGGCCTTCTCGGCGAGCGGATGTCGGTGCGTACGACGGTCGCCGCCGTGTCCGGGGTCGCCGGGGTGAGCCTGCTCGTACTTCGCGCCGACGCGCGGCTGGACGCCATCGGTGTCGCCGCGGCGGTCGGTGGGGCCGTCGTGATGGCCACTGGGGTCGTCCTCAGCAAGCGATGGCCATCCCCGGCGCCACTGCTCGCGACCACCGGATGGCAGCTGGTCGCAGGCGGTCTGCTCCTGCTCCCGGTCGCCCTGATCGTCGAGGGCGCCCCGCCGAAGTCTTTGACCGCTCAGAATCTGGCCGGCTACGGCTACCTCACGATCGTCGGCTCCGCCTTGGCCTACGCACTCTGGTTCCGCGGGATTCGGGCCCTCTCCCCGACCAGCGTCACCTTCCTCGGACTGCTCAGTCCGCTGGTCGCGACCGGCGTGGGCTGGCTGGCCCTGGACCAACGCCTCAGTCTTGTGCAGGCCGCGGGCGCGCTGATCGTTCTCGGCGCGCTCGTCGCAGCACAGACCCGGCGGGCAGTACGAACGCGGCCGCAGGCTCGGCCCGCGCTGGCCGAAAGGAGCTGAGGAGCATGCGCATCACAGTGTTCGGAGCTTCCGGTGAGGTCGGCCGCCGGGTTGTGGCCGAGGCTGTGTCCCGGAACCACCAGGTCGTTGCGGTCGGACGCAACGCAGCCCGGTTGCGCGACCTGCCCGCCGGCGCCATCGCCAGGGTCGGCGACGCCGCAGACATCGACGACGTGGCCGCGCTGAGCGCCGGTCAGGACCTCGTGATCAGCGCAACCCGGCCGGCGCCCGGCCACGAGTACGCGCTCGCCGCCACCGCGAAGGCGTTGCTGGCGGGACTTTCCCGGACCGGCGCCAGGCTCCTGATCATGGGCGGCGCCGGCAGTCTGACGTTGCCGGGCACGGGCGGTGCCACGGTGATCGACGGCCCCGACTTCCCTTCGGACTGGCTGCCGATCGCCTTGGCGTGCAACGAGCAACTCGAAGCCTGCCGCGCGGAGACCGAGGTGGACTGGGCCTACCTGAGCCCAGCCGCGATCCTGCAGCCGGGCGAGCGCATCGGGACTTACCGGCTCGGCGCCGACGAACTGCTGGTCGATGCCGAGGGCAACTCAACGATCTCCCTCGAGGACCTGGCCGTCGCACTCCTGGACGAGGCGGAGCGTCCAAAGCACCACCGCACCAGATTCACCGTCGCCTACTGATCAGCGCCGGCCCGCATCAGAGGTCGGCCTCGGTCCGAGAACGGCCACGGTCAGAGAGCGGGCTCAGTCAGAGGTCGGGCGCAGTCCGAGAACGGGCTCGGTCAGAGGCCGGGCTCAGTCCGAGAGCGGGCTCAGTCCGAGAGCAGGCCCAGTCCGAGAACGGGCTCGGTCAGAGGTCGGCGATCGCGCGGAGGGCCAGCCGGTAGGAGCCGAGGCCGAAGCCGGCGATGGTGCCGGTGGCAACGCCTGCGACGACGCTTGTGTGGCGGAAGTCCTCACGAGCGGCCGGGTTGCTGATGTGGATCTCGATCAGCGGTGCGGTCCGCTGCGCACAGGCATCGCGCAACGCGTACGAGTAGTGCGTGAAAGCGGCCGGGTTCAACACCACCGGAGTCTTCGCATCGGCGGCCTCGTGCAACCAGCCGACCAGCTCCGCCTCGTCGTCCGTCTGGCGTACCTCCACCTCGAGGCCCAGCTCGGCTCCGGTCTTGCCGCAGTCGGCGACCAGGTCCGCGAAGGTGGTCGCGCCGTACACGTCCGGCTCCCGCGATCCGAGCCGACCCAAGTTCGGCCCATTCAGGACCAACACCCGCCGCCCACCATCCACACCCGTCACACCCCCACCC
>DASTVQ010000119.1:0-2870 GCA_035759015.1 Kribbella sp. | reverse complement strand
CGCGGTCGAGCCGGACGCGCTGGACGTGCTCAGCTCGCTCACGGACGCCGTACAGGCCGCTCTGGATCTCCACGACGCAGCAGGGCATGGGGAGAGTGGGCTGGACCGGCTCGCAGCAGCTCTGGCCGACCGCGAGCTGCTGTTGGTGCTCGACAACTGTGAGCACGTGGTTGAGCATGCCGCGGAGCTCACCGACCGGCTACTGGCGGCCGCATCCCGAGTACGGGTCCTGGCGACGAGCCGGGAGCCGCTTGGCCTGGCTGGCGAGGTTGTGTGGAACGTGCCGACGCTGGACATACCCGCCGTGGCTGCAGACCTGGCGACTCTGGGCGAGTCCACCGCAGTGCAGCTCTTCGTTGCCAGAGCTGCCGCGGCCGACAGGCGCTTCAAGCTGGACGACGACTCGGCTTCGGCTGTCTCGGTGTTGTGCCGCCGACTCGACGGGATCCCGCTCGCGCTCGAGCTGGCAGCGACCCGGGTACGGGCACTCGGCGTGCAAGGACTGGTCGCGCGGCTCGACGACCGCTTCCGCCTGCTGGCGACTGGGCACCGTGGTGCCGCGCCGCGTCAGCAGACGCTGATGGCGATGATCGACTGGAGCTGGGAGCTGCTGACTCCTACGGAGCAGACAGTGCTCCGCCGACTCGCCGTACACGCTGATGGTTGTACGGCGGAGGCGGCCGAGCTGGTTTGTGCCGCTGAGGACTTGCCGGCCGAGGACGTGCTCGACGTACTGATGCGGCTGGTGGATCGGTCCCTCGTCGTGCCGGTGCATGGTGCCGATGTGCCGCGCTACCGGCTACTGGAGTCCGTGGCGGCGTACTGCGTCGAGAAGCTGCATGAGGCCAAGGAGTTCGAGCCGATCCGGCAGCGGCATCACCGCTACTACACGGAGTTTGCTGAGCGGGCCAGGCCAGACCTGTACGGACCCGACCAGAAGCGCCGGCTCCAGCAGCTCGATGACGAGGCGGGCAACCTGCGGAGCGCGCTCGATGGAGCTGTGGCCGATGGCGACGCCGAGCTCGCCTTCCGCCTGGTCGACGCGCTCGCCTGGTACTGGTTCCTGCGAGGGCGGTTGGTCGAGGCGCGTCGTTCCATGGAGACTGTCCTTGCCCTTGACGACGAGGTGCCGGTGGAACTGCGTGCCGGCGTCGAGGCCTGGCGGGCGGGTTTCACGTTCCTGCAGGGCGACCACCAGGCGATCGCCTACAGTGATGCGGCCCTGCGCCGGTACGACGAGGTCGACGACAGCGCGGGTCGAGCCCGAGCGGAGTGGTTCCTCGGTCTTGCCGGCGCAGACACCGGCGACCTCGCGAAGAGCCTGGCACTGCTGGAACGGGCGCTGGAGACGTTCCGGCGCAACAGTGACCAGTGGGGCGTCGCCGCGGTACTGGGCGCGCGGGCCAAGCACGCCCACGTCCGGTTCGACCTGGCAGCCCTTGAGGCCGATGCTCTGGAGAGCGCGAGGCTGTTCCGTGAGATCGGGGACCGCTGGGGTCTGCTGCAGGCGACCGGCTGGCTCGGCGCGCACGCGGAGCTGACAGGACAGTACGAGCGGGCGGCTGAGCTCCACAGGGACGCTCTGCGGATGGCAGAGGAGCTCGGGCTCTGGCCGGAGGTCGCGGGCGAGCTTGGCTGGCTGAGCTGGATCGCGCTCGGTCAGGGTGAGTACGCGAAGGCCCGCGAGTACAGCGAGCAAGCGTTGCGACTGGCAACGGAACACGGGCATCGCTCCAGCCAGGTGCTCGCCGAGATCGTGCGCGGCTTCGCGGCCCGTCGTACCGGCGACCTGGCTCTCGCGGAGAAGCAGCTGGGCGACCTGATCGACGCAGCACGGCAGCAGGACGAGCCTGTGCTCTACCTGTCGATGGTGCTCGAGGAGCTCGGATTCACCCTGGAGCTGCGCGGCGACTACGAGGCGGCTCGGGCTCTGCATGCGGAGGCGTTCCTCGCTTCGCGCGAGCACGAGTCCAGGCGTGGCATGGTCTGGGCGCTGGAAGGTCTCGCGGGGGACTTGCCTGGTTCACCCGAGGTCGCCGCGCAACTGCTCGGCCTCGCGGCGACGACCCGAGAGACCGAAGCGATGCTGGTGACGCAGGCGGAAAGTGGCGACATCGTGCGCGTCACCGCGGCGGTTCGCGAAGCACTGGGGGACGACGAGTATGCCGCCGCGTTCGCGCGCGGCGCGGAGCTGTCGCTGGAGGAAGCCTTCGCCCTCGGTGCCGGCCAGAGCTCACCGGGGTGAGCCGACCGGCCTGACCACCAGGGTGTTGACGTCGACGCCGGCCGGCCGGCTGATGGCCCAGACGATCGACGCGGCGAGCTGGTCGGCCGTGATGCGGTCACGATCCGGCGGAAGCCCACCGACCGGATCGGAGAAGTGCGTCTCCACGGCGCCCGGAGAGATGAGGGTGACGCCGACGCTGTCGCCGGTCACCATCAGCCTGGTGTTCTCCGCGAGTCCCGTCACCGCCCATTTCGTGGCCCCGTAGATGTTGCCGGGCGTGTTGACGTGACCGGCCACACTGCCGACGAGAACGATCCGGCCCCTGGTCGCCCTCAGCGCGGGGAGCGCCGCCCTGATCAGCAGCGCGGGTCCGAGCACGTTCGTGAGGATCATGTCGCGCCAGCCGTCGGGGTCACCGTCGGCCAGGTCGTCGTGGGTGGCGAAGCCGGCGTTGGCGACGGCGTTGTCCAGCCGGCCGAACGCGACGACGGTGGACTCGACGGCCGAGACGACCGCGGTGTTGTCGGCTGCGTCCCCGCGGATCGTCAGCAGCTCGGCGGGTTCGCCGAGCTGCTCGGCGAACCCGCGGAGCCGGCTTCGATCGCGCCCGGTGACGGCGACACGATGTCCGAGGTCGAGCAGT
>DASTVQ010000118.1:0-2202 GCA_035759015.1 Kribbella sp. | reverse complement strand
GCCGCGCTTCGCCACGAAATCGTGGTAGTCGGCAGCGATCTTCCGGAGCGGATAGGCGATGTCGCGCGGGGCCAGCATCGACGTCGCCACCTGGTACAGCAACGGCTGGAACTGGTGGTAGTCGTTGCGGTCGACCAGCGTGACCCGGACCCCTTGGTCGCCGAGGCCGTGTGCGCACGCGACCCCGGCCAGCCCACCGCCGAGTACGACGACGTGCGGACCCTCCGTCTGCGCGGTCACAGCGACAACTCCTCCCGGAAGTCGGCCAGGATGATGCGGCCGGCCGCCCCGATCAGGGCGAGGTGCGAGAAGGCCTGCGGGAAGTTGCCCAGGTGCCGGGCCCGGTCCACCTCGAACTCCTCGGCGTACAGCCCGAGCTTCGACTCGATCCGCAGCAACCGCTCCAACTGACTCCGGGCCCGGTCGAGCTCACCGACCATCGCGAGCGCGGAGACCAGCCAGAACGAGCAGATCAGGAACGTGCCCTCCTTGCCGGACAGACCGTCGTCGGTCTCGTCGGTCTTATAGCGCAGCACGAACCCGTTCTCGGTCAGCTCGTTGTCGATCGCCTCGACGGTCGCCCGCATCCGTTCGTCGCCGGCCGGCAGGAAGCCGAACAGCGGGGCCAGCAGGGTCGACGCGTCCAGGGCGTCGGTCTCGTAGTGCTGCCGGAGGACGCCGCGGTCGCTCACCCCGTGCTCGAGGATGTCCTCGCGGATCTCCTCGGCCGTCTTCGCCCACAGCTCGGCGAGGTCCTCCTCGTTGCGGATCTTGGCCAGCCTGGCCGCCCGGTCGAGGGCCACCCAGCCCATCAGCTTCGAGGAGACGTAGTGCTGCGGATTGCCGCGGGCCTCCCAGATTCCCTGGTCGGGATCGCGCCAGTGCGCGATCGCGCACTGTGCCTGCGACTGGACCAGCGGCCAGAGCCGGCGCGGCAGCCGCTTGCTCCGGATGGTGTGCAGCAGCACCGAGTCCAGCACCGCCCCGAACACGTCGTTCTGCCGTTGGTTGTAAGCGCCGTTGCCGATCCGCACCGGGCTGGCGCCCTCGTAGCCGGTGAGGTCGTCGCGGGTCGACTCGGCCAGGTCGCGGCGCCCGTCGACGCCGTACATGATCTGCAGCGCACCGTCCGAGTTCGGCTCCAGATCGGCGACGAACTGCATGAACTCGTTGGCCTCCCAGTCCAGGTTCAGGTAGTGCAGCGCCTGCAGGGTGAACGTGCTGTCCCGGATCCAGGTGTAGCGGTAGTCCCAGTTGCGTTCACCGCCCGGCGTCTCCGGCAACGACGTGGTGAGCGCGGCGATCGTCGCTCCGGTCGGCATGTACGTCAGGCCCTTGATGGTCAGTGCCGAGCGTTCCAGCGGATGCCGGTACCGGTGGTCGGGGATCCGGGCCCTGCTCAGCCAGTTGCGCCAGAACCGGATCGTGGCGGCGATGCGTGCCTCCGCGTCGGCCAGGTCCGCCGGTGACGCCAGTCCGTCGGCCCACGAGAGCGCGCAGTACGCCTTCTCTCCCTTCGAGACGACGTGCCGGGCCCGGGCGGAGCCACCCTCGATCCCGATCAGCATGTCGGTGCTCAGCCGGAAGGTCTGGCCGGCCCCGGTCGCATCCGCGGCGTGCGCGTCCTCGCCGACCATGGTCCACTCGGCCGGGACCCGGCCGTAGTCGAAGGCGGGCTCGCAGACGAGTTCGATCTCGACCGAGCCGTCGAGGCATTCGATTGTCCGGACCAGCAGGTGGTCGGCGTCGTCGTCGGCCGGCGGCCGGGTGTGGGGGGTGACGGTGTCGGGGCCTTTCGACGGACCCATCGTCAGCGCGTCGTGGACGAGCAGCCAGCCGGCCGGGGTGTGCCAGGTGGTCGTCATGACGTTGGTGCCCGGCACGTACACCCGGGCGGTCGGCTGGTTGATCCCGTACGGCCCGAACCGGAACGACCCGGCACCGCGGTCCAGCAGGTTCCCGAACACGCTCGGCGCGTCGAACGCGGGTAGACAGAGCCAGTCGACCGATCCGTCCGGGGCGACCAGCGCGCCGGTGTGGCAGTTCGACAGGAACGCGTAGTCGGCGATCGGCGGGAACGGTGAGGTCGAGGTCATGGCGGGGCTCCTTCGCGGTCGCGGACCTATCTCCACCATCGGCCGGTCGAACGGACCGGCAATCACCCGCCAGTGATGATTGTGCGGTCAGCGGCGTCCTCGGTCC
>DASTVQ010000117.1:0-20550 GCA_035759015.1 Kribbella sp. | reverse complement strand
CGACGAGCTGAGCAGGGACGCATGACCGTCTCGAAGCGCGCCCGCCACTACCTGGGCGAGCCTGCGCCGCTCGTCCAGGCCCACTACATCGCGGCCGAGGACCCATGGTCGCAGGCGAACCCGGACGGCTACATCAACCTCGGTACGGCGGAGAACCACCTGCTCTTCGATCTGCTGGAGCCGAAGCTCACCGCGCCTCGTGCGATCACCGCCGCGGACACGCACTACCAACACCTGCAGGGCTTGCCCTCGTTCCGAGCCGAGCTGGCCCGGTTCCTGGCTCGACAGCGCAGTACTGAGGTGGATCCGGACGACCTGGTCGTGGCCGGCGGCGCCACCGTCGTACTGGAGATCCTGGCTCAGGTGCTGTGCGACCCGGGCGACGGCATCGTCGTACCGGCTCCGTACTATGCCGGGCTGGATCACGATCTGGCCGGGCGGTCTGGTGCCCGGATCGTAGCGGCGCCGCTGGATCCGGCTGCCGGCTTCGCGCTCACAGCCGAGGCCGTGGAACATGCGATCGTGCGCGCCAGGGGACGCGGCCAGACCTTGCGCGCCGTGGCCCTGCTATCACCGCACAACCCACTCGGTCACGTGTACGACGAGCGCACCCTGCGGGCGGTCGCAGACGTGACCATGGGCCAGGGACTACAGCTGATCGTGGACGAGATCTACGCCGGCTCCGTGTACGACGGCTCGTTCGTCAGCGCCGCCCGGCTGGTCCCTTCGGTGGTGCCGCCGGAACGGCTGCACCTGGTCTGGGGCTTCGGGAAGGACTTCGGGCTCAGCGGCTACAAGGCCGGGGTGTTGCACACGCGGGACCCACAGGTGCTGGCGGCGGCGCGCCACCTGGCCATGTTCGGACCTGTGTCGAGCGATACGCAGGTCCTGCTGCGCGACCTGCTGGCAGACCGGGAGTGGACCGATCGTTTCCTGGCAGCCGGTGCAGCGCGACTCGGGGCGGCGTACGAGTGCACGGTCAAGGCCGTCGAGCAGCAGGGCATCTCGGTGCTGCCGGCCGCTGCGGGACTGTTCGTGTGGATGGACCTGCGGGCATCACTGGCAGAGCCCACGTTCGACGCCGAGCACGCGTTGTGGCAGCGGATCTTCACCGAGGCCAAGGTGAACATCTCGCCCGGCGGCGTCTTCCACTGCGCCGAGCCCGGGTGGTTCCGCCTGTGCTTCGCCGCCGACCGGGAGGCCGTCAGTCTCGCCATCACCCGCCTGTCCCGACGGCTTTAGGTGATGTCAGTCGGGGCCGGTTCGCAGGCACTTTCCTAGGCCCGCGCAGACGCCCTTGAGCGATGTCAGTGGCGGGTTTTGCACCGGTCAACGGTCCGCAGAGCGGGTTGGGTCAGGCTTTGGGCCGTTTGACGGCGGCGAGGAGGCCGTCGCCGACGGGGAGCAGCGCCGAGACCAGCTCGTCGTCGTCGCGCACGGCCCGGATCAGCTCGCGGATGGCGGTGGTCTCCGGGTCGCGCTGGGCCGGGTCGGCCACCTTGTCGTGCCAAAGGGCGTTGTCGAAGGCGACCACGCCGCCCGGGCGGAGCAGCCGGAGCGCCTCGTGCAGGTACGCCGTGTACTCACGCTTGTTCGCGTCGCAGAAGACCAGGTCGTAGTGGCCATCGGTCAGCCTGGTCAGGACGTCGAGCGCCGACCCGGCGATCAGCCGGAAACGCTGGGAGGGGATGCCGGCGTCCAGGAAGGTCTTGCGGGCCAGGCGCTGGTTCTCCGCGTCCAGGTCGACCGTGGTCAGCGTGCCGTCCGGGCGCATGCCGCGGAGCAGGGCCAGGCCGGACACGCCGGTGCCGGTGCCGATCTCGACGACCGCCTTGGCGTCGACCGCGGCAGCGAGCAGGCTCAGGGCCGTGGCCGCACCCGGGCCGATCGGGACCACACCACTGTCCACAGCGCTCGCCCGTGCACCGGTGACGACCTCGTCCTCACCGGTGTAGCCCTCGGCGTACGCCCAGGACGCGGGGTCGATGCCCGTGGCGATGGTGCCCTCCCTGACTCAGAGCCCGTACTGGCTGAACAGAATCTAAGCGAAAGCCTAGCGCCCTGAGACGCGCCGACAGCGCCTCACGCGCGAGGGCTGCGCACTAATGTGCATAACTTCATGGGTCGAGCAGATATGATCGGCTTGATCGGATGTGCACAGGGCCGGAGAAGGGTGGGGCGATGCGGAGCTGCCGAGCCGTGGCGCGGACCGCCACCTGGTCAGGCCCGGATGACGTCGATGCCCGCCTCCTTGAAGACCGCCAGCTGCGACTCGTCGGCCTGGGCGTCGGTGACCAGCGTGTCGATCTCGCTCAGCTCGCAGATCCGGGCGAAGGCGCGCTGGCCGAGCTTCGAGGAGTCCGCCACGACGACCACTTTGGCCGCGCGGCTGACGATCAGCTGGTTGATGTTGGCCTCGCCCTCGTGGTGGGCGGTGGCGCCGGTCTCGTCGATCCCGTCGACGCCGATGAAGGCGATGTCCAGGGACAGGTCGGCCAGGATCCGGTGCGACAGCGGGCCGATCATCTCGTACGACTGCGGCCGGGCGACGCCGCCGGTGAGCACCATCTTGACGTGCGGCCGGACGATCAGCTCGTTGGCGATGTTCAGCGCGTTGGTGACGAGGGTGAAGGCCGGCTCGCCGTGCTCGGCCGACAGCTCCGGCCGGGTCGCCAGGGTGCGAGCCACCTCGGAGATCGTGGTGCCGCCGTTCATGCCGATCACCATGCCGCGGCGGACCAGCGTGGCCGCGGCCTGCGCGATCCGCTGCTTCTCCGAGGCGAAACGGGCGGTCTTGTAGCGCAGCGGCAGGTCGTAGGAGACCGCGTTCGCGACGGCGCCGCCACGCGTCCGGGTGAGGAGCTGCTGCTTGCCGAGGTGGTCCAGGTCGCGCCGGATCGTCGCCGCCGACACGTGCAGCTGCTCGGCAAGCTCGTCGACGTCGATGGCGCCCTTCTCGGCGAGCGACTCGAGCAAGGTGTTCAAACGTTCATAACGCTTCACCCTGTGCTCCTCCTTCACAAGTTCGGTCAGCCGGACGGCTGCCGGTTGGCACCATTCGATCACGTTCGAGCAGTTTCGACCATTACCTCTGCGGAGCAGACATGAGCCAAAGCCCCTTCGTGAGCAGCGAGATCACCAGTCAGCCGCAGTTGTGGCGTCAGGTCTCGGCCGGAATCGCGCAGTACGGCAGCGCATTGCCCAAGCCCGGGCTGAAGGTCGCGGCTGTCGGCTGCGGCACGTCCTGGTTCATGGCGATGGCCTACGCCGCCCTGCGCGAGGACGCCGGGCAGGGGCTGACCGACGCCTTCGCCGGCTCGGAGTTCCCGGCCGGCCGGGAGTACGACGTGGTCGTGGTGATCAGCCGCTCGGGCACCACCACCGAGGTGCTGGACCTCATCCGTGAGACCAGCCTGCCGACGGTCGCGATCACCGCCACCCCGGGCTCACCGATCGTCGAGCTGGCCGACGAGACGATCATGTTGGACTTCGCGGACGAGCGGTCCGTCGTACAGACCCGGTTCGCCACCACGACGCTCGCCCTGCTGCGGGCTTCACTCGGCGAGGACCTGACGAAGGCCGCCGCTGACGCGGAGACCGCGCTGACCATCGATGTGGACGAGCTGGCGAAGTTGGAGCAGGTCACGTACGTCGGGACCCGCTGGACCGTCGGGCTGGCTCATGAGGCCGGCCTCAAGCAGCGCGAGGCCGCGTCCGCGTGGACCGAGGCGTACCCGGCGATGGACTACCGGCACGGACCGATCGCGATCGCCCAGCCCGGGCGGGGTGTGTGGATCTTCGGTGAGCCACCCGCGGGCCTGGTGGACGACGTGACCGCCACTGGCGCGACGCTCGTGCACCACCCGGACCTGGACCCGATGGCCTCACTGGTCGTCGCTCAGCGGGTGGCCGTCGCCAAGGCGCTCGCCCTTGGCCTCGACCCCGACCAACCGCGCAACCTCACCCGCTCGGTGATCCTGGACTGACCGCCGCCGGGAGAGGCCTGAGAGCCGGCCCAGCGCGGCGGCGGCCAGCAGGCCGCCTGCGACCACCATCAAGGCGACGCTCGTCCCGACGGTCGGGACGAGCAGACCGCCGACCGCCTGCCCGATGGCCATCACTCCAAGGCGAAGACTCGCGGCCGTCGTGCTCACGCGGCCCTGCAGGTCCGGCGGGCTGTACACCTGCCTTGCGGTGAACATCGCCGGCATCATCGGGCCCTGGAGCAGGCCGGCCAGGGCGGCGAGGACGAGCAGGGTCGGCAGGTCCGGCGCGAGCGGCCAGGTCGTGATCGCCAGCGCGTACGCCGCGACCGCCAGGACCACGATGTGCTCCGGGCGCCAGGGAAGTTGCCGGCGACCGACCAGCAGTGCCGTCGTCACGCTGCCGACCTCGATGGCGGTCCAGAGGTAGCCGCTCGCCGCCTTGGGCGCGCCCAGCGAGGCGACGTGCAGGGGCAGGGTGACCAGCAGCAACCCGCTGACGCCGAGCGCGAGGGTCGACGCCACCGTCGAGACCCGCAGCGGAGGGTTGCGCATGAGATGGATGATGCCCGCCGCTACCGCGCGCGCGAATGGCTCGTCCGTCGCGCCTCCGACCGGCGGCAGGGCGGGCAGCCGGGTCAGCGCGACGATACTTGCGGCCGCGGTGACGGCAATGACAGCCACCGCTGTCTCCACCGACACGGCGGCGGCGATGGTCGCGGCTGCAGCCGGACCGGTGATCGTGGCCGCGCCGAAGCTCGCCGCCTCGACGGAGTTCGCCCGGACCAGCAGGGCCCGCGGGACGAGATTGGGCAGCATGCTGGTGAATCCGCCGCTCACCATCGGCAGCGTGGTTCCGGCCACCGCGGCGAGCGCGGGCGTAACCCAGTCCGGCGCATGGCCGACAACAGCCAGCATGCCGAGCATGACCGCACCGAGCACGAGCTGGTTCAGTGCCAGCGCCGTGCGCCGGTACGGCGTTCGGTCGAGCCACGCACCCAGCAGCGGGCCCGTCGCCACCGCCGGCAACGCGTACGCCGCTCCAGTGAGACCGGCGAGCGCGGGTCGATCAGTCCGTTCCAGCACGAGCAGGACCAGCGCGAAGGCCACCATCTCGTCACCGACCCGGGCCATGGTCGCCGCGGCGTAGTAGCTGCGCATTCCCTTGATGCCGAACAGGCTCATGACAGACCTCGGTAACGTGTAAGTTGACGTTACGCGTTACGTTAACAAAGCCGTTACGATGACGACAGTCGATGCCCTACCGGGAGGAGTGCTGGTCGTGGAGACGCTGCAGACGCCGGACCGGCTGATCCGTCTGGCCGTCGACCTGGTGAACACCCGGACGCGCGATCCGGAGCAGCTCACCTCGCCGGCCGCGGTGCGGGAGTTCCTGCTCGCCCACGCCGAGCCTGAGCCCGTCACCGTCACGGAGGCCGACCTGGCCGAGGTGATCGACGTCCGCGAGCGCCTGCGGCCCGTCTTCCACAGCTCGCCGGCCGATGCCGCGGGCACCTTGAACGACCTGCTCGCCGAGTACGCGGTGCGGCCCTATCTGTCGGATCACGACGGCTCGCCTTGGCACCTGCATGTGGCCGATCAGGACGCGAGCTGGGCGCAGTGGCTCGGCGCGGCGACCGCACTCGGCCTGGCCGGTTTCGCCGCCGGCCACGGCTTCGAGGCGATGAGCACCTGCGACGCCGCCGACTGCGAGCGGGTGTTCGTGAACCAGGCGGAGCACCGGCCGCGGCGCTTCTGCGGCCCGACCTGTGCCGGCCGCACCAGGGTCGCGTCATACCGTGCCCGGCGCCGAGCGGGGGCGGCGGAGGGCACTAGGATCAGGAAGGAGCCCGGATCCGGGCCGGGCGAGGAGGAACGCACGTGAGTCACACCGTGGTGGCAGAGCTGGTGGCGAACGTCTGGAAGGTCACCGCGAAGGCCGGTGACACGGTGGGTCCGGAGGACACGCTCGTCATCTTGGAGTCCATGAAGATGGAGATCCCGGTGCTCGCCGAGGTGGCCGGGACGATCACCGAGCTGAAGGTGGTCGAGGGCGAGGTCGTCCGCGACGGCGACCCGATCGCCGTCATCGAGGAGCGCTGACCCTCGACCGTGACCGCCCCGTCGCGCAGCGACACTGATCCGGCCGGGAACTTCCCTCCGGAGCCCGGCGTTGTCTCGTCGTACCGGCATCTCAGGGTCGAACCCGGGTGTCCCCGACGTGCGAAGAGGACGGTGAACGCGGCACCATGGTGGTCACGCTCATTGCCCCGCAGAGTGCGGGACGTTGGTCGGGCGGCCAGGGAGGCGTCGTGGTGAAGCCGGTCGACACCGCCCCCGCGACGGAGGTCGAGCTCGAGGCCCTGCCGTCGTGGGACGAGATCGTGCGCACCCACTCGGCCCGCGTCTACCGCCTCGCCTACCGCCTGACCGGGAACAAGCACGACGCGGAGGACCTCACCCAGGAGGTCTTCGTCCGGGTGTTCCGCTCCCTGTCGTCGTACACGCCGGGCACCTTCGAGGGCTGGCTGTACCGGATCACCACCAATCTCTTCCTGGACGGCGCGCGGCGGCGGCAGCGGATCCGCTTCGACGGGCTGCCGGACGACGCGCACGACCGGCTGCCGGCAAGGGGCCATGGCCCGGCGGAGAAGTACGACCACGACTCGTTCGACCACGATGTGCAGGATGCGCTGGCCGCGCTGCCGGAGGACTTCCGCGCCGCCGTGGTGCTGTGCGACATCGAGGGCATGACGTACGACGAGATCGCCGACGTGCTCGAGGTGAAGCTGGGCACCGTGCGGAGCCGGATCCACCGCGGCCGGTCGATGTTGCGCAAGCAGCTGGAGCACCGCGCGCCGCGGACCGGGCAGACCCGCGTGAGCGGGCCGCCCACCGATGGTCCGGTCCTCGCCGGGGGTGACGACCGGTGACCCTGCAGCACCCGCTGGACAAGCTCAGCGCCGCCGTCGACGGCGAGCTCGACCATGACTCCCGGGAGCGGATTCTCAGCCACCTGGTCGGCTGCGACTCCTGCCGTGCCGAGGTGGCGGCACAGCGTCGCCTCAAGTCCCGGCTGGGCGCCCTCGCCGATGACGGCCCGGAGCCGTCCCTAGATCTGATGCAGGGCCTGCTCGGCGTGCCGTCGTTCTCGACCGAGGCCCGCGAGGAGGTGCGGCTGGTGGTGACGCCGGTGGTGTCGCTCAGCCCGCAGCGCTCGGTCTTTCCCGCCGCCCGCCACAGCGGCCCGGCGCCACGCCAGCGCGGCAACAGGCCCACAACCCGGACCGGCCGCTCGCGTCGCCGTGCCGGGGTGCTCGGTGCGGCCGGCTCGGCCGCGGCGGTCGCCTCGTTGCTCGGCACCGCGTTCGTGGTCGGCGACCCGGCGCGCCAGGAGCAGCCGCCGCTGCTGCGGCCGCCGATGAGCAGCTTCTCGGCCGACCACGCCAGCGTGACGAACGGTAGCCCGTTCGCCGACCCGGTGGCCGTGCTGACCTCCTTGAACGGCGCCGGCTACCCCGGGCTGCGCCCCGCCCTGCAGCCGGTGGCTTCGACGGGACGTTGACCGTGAGCCTGTCCCGGCTCGCCGTTCTGGTCGGCACCGCGCTGATCGGCTTTGGTCTGCCCATGCCCGTGGCCGCCGTATCGCCCGCACCGACCGCGCAGCGGGAGGACTCCCCGCTCGCCGTGAGCTGGCTCCAGCGCGCCGCCACGGCACCGGACCGCGTCTCCTTCCACGGCATCCAGATCATCACCTCCTGGGGGCCGCAGGGGGCCAGCTCGGCCATGCTCGACATCTTGCACGCCGCCAAGCAGGGCTCGGAGATCAGCGTCGTCGGAGCCGGGCCGCCCGGCGCCAAGGCCTTCGTGCAGCGCGCGGCTGAGACGGCCGGGCCGACGGTCGACGGCGGACCGCTCGCGCTGCTGCGCGCGACGTACGAGCTGGTCTACAAAGGTCGTACCGAGACGATCGGCCGGCCGGCGGTGCTGATCGAGGCGCTACGCGCGGATCGGACGCTGGCCGCGCGGTTCTGGATCGACAAGGCGACGGGGCTCCTGCTGCAGCGCCAGCTGTACGCGGGCGACGGCCGCACCATGGTCCGGGCGACGGTCTACACCGAGCTGGAGGTGCACGGCGCCTACTTCCTCAGCCACCTGCCGCCGATGGTGCCGAGCGGGGTGACCTCGATCGGCCTCGGCAGGGTCGACAGCCTCCGCTCAAGGGGTTGGAACTGTATGAACGAGCTGCCCGCGTCCTTGAAGCTGTACGACGTGCGTACGGACGCCGCAGGTGGATCGCTGCAGTTCTCGTACTCGGACGGCCTGTTCGCGGTCTCTTTGTTCGAGCAGCGTGGCGGCCTCGACCCGGCCGCCGTAGCCGGGTACACCGTCAGCAACACCCCCGAAGGCGCTCAGGTCTACATCCGCCAGGGCATGCCCTCATACGCCGTCTGGTCGTCCGGCGGCATCGTCTACACCCTCATCGGCGACATCCCGTACGACGTCCTGGCCACAGTGGTCGCGGCCTTCCCCCACGAGCCGCCGCGACGGGTCACGGCGATCGAGCGGGTGGGCACCGGCCTGGCGAAAATGGCCATGTGGATCACGCCGGTGGGTGCGCTCTCGCGGAAACTGGGATAATCGATGCGAGGCAGTCCTGACCGGCTTGCGGGCGGGCTGTCCCGACGACTTAGACGACGACGTGAGGCGGGGCACCGTGAGCTGGGACGACGCCGAGCCGACAGTGCGGTTGCCGAAGGACCAGACGGATCCGGAACCCACCCGCGAGCTGTCCATCGATCGGCCGGTCGCTGCGCCCGTGGCGCCACCTGCGGCAGAACCGCCCAGACTCATTCAGCCGGCGGGAGCCCCGCCGGGTCCGGACGGCCGAGCGGGCTACGAGCCTGACGGTCAAGTGAGCTCCCAGCCTGATGGTCAGGTGAGTCCGCAGCCAGTCGGACACGGTTTCCAGCCCGGCGCCGGGAGCCGGCCGATTCCGATGCCGGGGGGCAACGCGGCATACCGGCAGGGCGAGAGCCGGAGCGTGACACAGCGCAGCTTCGGCCACCCGGACGAGCCGGAGCAGCCGTGGCGGCCGGTCTACCCGGGCCAGGCCTGGCCGACCCGGCAGCCGTACTACACACCGCCGCCGCCGCTGGACTGGCACCAGCAGCAGGCCGGGGCCTACACGCCGGCTCCGCCGCAGCGCACCGGCCGCGTGATCGGCATCGCTGCAGTGGTGGCCCTACTGGTCGGTCTGGTGGCCGGTGCGGGCGCTGCCGTCAGCGTCGTGGCGCTGGGCGGCAACGATCCGGTCGACGACCAGTCCGGGCCTGCCATCGGGGTCGGCAGCGCCGGTCCGAGGGTCCGCAGCGGCTCCGTCTCGGCCGTCGCCGCCACCATGCTGCCGAGCGTCGTACAGCTGAAGGTGGAGGGCACGGACAGCTCCGAGGCGACCGGTTCGGGCTTCGTGATCGACGACGCCGGGCACATCCTGACGAACAACCACGTCGTCTCGGCCGCCGCCAACGGCGGGTCGATCCAGGTGGTCACCGACAAGGGCAAGACCGCCACCGCGCGCCTGGTCGGCCGATCACCGGCGTACGACCTCGCGGTCGTCCAGGTCAGCGGGCTGAAGGCGCCGTCGGTGCAGTTCGGCCGTTCGGAGCTCGCGGTCGTCGGCCAGGACGTGGTCGCGATCGGGTCACCGCTCGGTCTGGCCGGCACCGTGACGTCCGGCATCGTGTCGGCGAAGAACCGCCCGGTCACCGCCGGTGGCGAGGGCGAGATCTCCTACATCAACGCGCTGCAGACCGACGCCGCGATCAACCCGGGCAACTCCGGTGGACCGCTGGTCGACATGAACGCCCGGGTGATCGGAGTCAACTCCGCCATCGCCACCGTACGAGGCGCCGAGCCCGGCAGCAGCGGCAACATCGGCCTCGGATTCGCGATCCCGATCGACCAGGCCCGGCGGACCGCGCAGCAGCTGATCGCCTCCGGGAAGGCGTCGTACCCGGTGATCGGGGCGAACGTGGACATGCAGTTCCAGGGCGGCGCCAGGATCAGCGAGGTCACGACCGGTTCCCCGGCACAGCGGGCGGGGCTGCGCACCGGTGACGTGATCACCTCGATCAACGGTCAGACGGTGGACACGGCCGAGGCGCTGATCGTGGCGATCCGCACCCACCAGCCGGGGGAGAGCGTCAGGCTCAACTTCGAGCGCGGCGGGAGGAGCCGCCAGGTCGCCGTGACCCTGGGCCAGCAGACGGGCTGACCAGGCCCGGGCTAGTCTGTCCGCGGTCTTTCACGACGTTCAGAAAGGTGAAGACATGTTCGGCATCGGGCCACTCGAGTTGGTGGTGATCGGCATCGTCGCCATTCTCGTGTTCGGCCCCGACCGGCTGCCGGAGTTCGCCCGCACGGCGGGCCGGCTGCTTCGCCAGGTACGACAGATGGTGACCACCGCCCAGAACGACCTGCGCAACGAGCTGGGCCCCGAGTTCGCCGACCTGGACATCCGCGACCTGAACCCGCGCAGCTTCGTTCGCAAGCACCTGCTCGAGGGCATCGACGAGGACGACACCGAGGCCGTGGACAAGCCGGTCGGGTCCTCGATGGCCCTGATGAGCGACCGCCCCCGACTACCCGCCGGCCAACGCGCCCCGTACGACACCGAAGCCACCTGACGCCCGTCTCGGCGTCGGCTACGCACCTGTTGAACCGCCGGCCGCTGGCTGCCTGCTCGCGGCCGCGGCCGGGTCGAGCACCAGGCGCCGGACTCCGAGGGACGGCCCCGAGTGACGGTCAGCGACCGACGGGTGACAGGCCCAGCTGACGGCCCAGGAGACCACGCGGACGCCCACCCAGCCGCTCGGCGACCTCGCTGAGCACCTTCGCGGCCGGCGTCTCGGGGTCGGCGAGGGCCAATGGGTGCCCGCTGTCACCGCCGCTGCGGAGGCGCTCGTCGAGCGGCACCTCACCGAGCAGCGGGATGTCGTAGCCGAGCCGCTTCGACAGCGTGCCGGCGACCCGGGCACCGCCACCGGAGCCGAAGATCTCGATCCGGTGCTCCGGACCGCAGTGCGGGCAGGCCAGGTACGACATGTTCTCGATCACGCCGGCAACCCGCTGGTGCACCATCTGTGCCATCGTGCCGGCCCGCTCGGCCACCTCGGCGGCAGCCTCCTGCGGGGTGGTCACGACGATCACCTCGGCGCTGGTCAGCCGTTGGCCGACGGAGATCGCGATGTCGCCGGTACCCGGCGGCAGGTCCAGGAGCAGCACGTCGAGGTCGCCCCAGTAGACGTCGGCCAGCATCTGCACCAGGGCCCGGTCCAGGATCGGTCCGCGCCACGCGACGACCTGCTCGCGCTTCGGCTTCAGCATGCCGATCGAGATCACCTTCACGCCGTGCGCAGGCACCGGCATGATCATGTCGTCGACCGCGGTCGGCCGCTGGTCCGCGACGCCGAACATGGCCGGGATCGAGTGTCCGTAGACGTCCGCGTCCAGTACGCCGACCGAGAGGCCCTTGGCCGCCATCGCGACGGCCAGGTTCACCGTCACCGACGACTTGCCGACGCCGCCCTTGCCCGACGCCACTGCGTACACCTTGGTGAGCGAGTCGGGACGCGCGAACGGGATCTCCTTCTCGGCCACGCCGCCACGCAGCTGGGTCTGCAGCTCGGCGCGCTGCTCGGCCGACATCACCCCGAGGTCGACCTCCACCCCGGTGACGCCGTCGAGGGCGCTGACCGCAGCGGTGGTGTCACGGCGCAGGGTGTCCTTCATCGGGCAGCCGGCGACGGTCAGCAGGATCCGGACCGCGACGACCCCGTCGGTACGTACGACGACGGACTCGACCATGCCGAGGTCGGTGATCGGCTTCTTGATCTCGGGGTCCAGGACGGATCCGAGTGCAGCGGTCACCTGATCAACAGTTGGGGCCATGGTCCCCAGGCTACGTCCTGTGTTCGCCCGGTCCCACCGCGGTCCATGTGACTTTCACCCGGCCGCCGGCTGCAACGTCCGAGGCACACCGCAGCGCCTGTTCGCGACTGCACAGGGTCACCGGACACCGGCCTAGACGGGATCGTCCTGGCGGTCCTTGGCGTCGAGGTCGCTGAGCAAAGCCCTCAGCTCGGAGCGGAGGAAGTCGCGCGTGGCGACCTCGCCGACCGACATCCGCAGCGCCGCCATCTCCCGGGCCAGGAACTCCATGTCCGCCCGGCTCCTGGCGTCGACGTCGCGGTCCCGCTCGTACTGGACCCGGTCGCGCGCCTCCTGGCGGTTCTGCGCCAGCAGGATCAGCGGAGCGGCGTACGAGGCCTGCAGGCTCAGGGCCAGGGTCAGGAAGATGAAGGGATAGCGGTCGAAGCGCAGGCTGTCGGGGCCCACGACGTTCCAGCCGACCCAGAACAGGATCGTCGCCGTCATGTAGACGAGGAACTGCCCCGTGCCCAGGAAGCGGGCGATCCGCTCGGACATCCGGCCGAAGGCGTCGGCGTCGTACGCCCGGCGGCGGACTATGGTGCGGCGCAGCTCGCGCGGGATGTCCAGCCGGCCGGCCGAGCGGGACAGCCGGCGCTCACCGATGGTGCCGCGATCCTCACGTGCCATCTCGATTCACCTCCTGCGGTCCGGATCCGCGCCAGTCGTCGGGAAGCAGGTGGTCCAGTACGTCGTCCACGGTGACGGCGCCGAGCAGCCGGCCCTCTTCGTCCACCACCGGCGCGGCGACCAGGTTGTACGTGGCCAGGTACTTGCTCACGGTCTGCAGGCTGTCGTCCGGGCGCAGACCGTCCAGGTCGGTGTCCAGCACGCCGGACACCAGGGCGGACGGTGGTTCGCGCAGCAGGCGCTGGATGTGGCCGGTGCCGATGAAGCGGCCGGTCGGCGTCTCCAGCGGCGGCCGGCAGACGTAGATCATCGCCGCGAGCGCCGGGCTGAGCTCCGCGTTGCGGACGTGGGCGAGCGCCTCGGCCACGGTCGCGTCGGCCGGCAGGATCACCGGCTCCGACGTCATCAGCCCGCCCGCGGTGCTCTCCTCGTAGGTGAGCAGCCGGCGGACGTCCTCGGCCTCATCGGGCTCCATCAGCGTGAGCAGCCGCTCGGCCGTCTCGGTGGGCAGCTCGGCGATCAGGTCGGCGGCGTCGTCGGGTGACATCTCCTCGAGCACGTCCGCGGCTCGCTCGGTGTCGAGCCCGGCGAGGATCTCCACCTGGTCGTCCTCGGGCAGTTCCTCCAGCACATCGGCCAGCCGCTCGTCGTGCAACGCGGCGGCGATCTCCTTGCGCCGCTTCGGCGACAGGTCGTGCAGGACGCCGGCCAGGTCGGCCGGCTTCATCGACTCGAACGCGGCCAGGATGTGGGTCGCCCCCTGGCCTTCCTCGACCGAGGACAGGCCGCTCACCTCGGCCCAGTCCAGCACGTGCGACTGACCCCGCCGCCGGAACCGCTTCGCACCCTCGGTGACCGCCACCTTGGACAACACCCAGTCCCGGGTGCGCCACTGCTCCATCGCCGCGTCGAACACGACGGCCTCGGCGCCGGTCTCGCGGATCGTCACGGTCCGGTCGAGCAGCTCGCCGAGCACGAGCACCTCGGTCGGGCGCTGCTCGAACCGGCGCATGTTCACCAGGCCGGTGGTGACCACGTGGCCGGCCTCCACCGAAGTGACCCGCGTCATCGGAAGAAAGATGCGTCGTCGGGCGAAGACCTCCACCACCAGCCCGAGCACCCGCGGCGGCTGCGAACCAAGCCGGAGCATCACCACGACGTCGCGGACCTTGCCAACCTGGTCCCCGTTGGGGTCGTACACGGGTAGACCGGCCAGCCGGGCGACATACACGCGCGACGGGGCTCCGCTCATGGTCGAAGGCTAACCCGGCCACCCACGGCGCGCGGGGATCAGTGGGCCGCGGCCGCCCTCGCCCTCGTTCTCGGCTGACGAGCGCAGCTCCGGAACGCACGACGGAAACGTTGCCTCAGGACAGCTCGGGCCTGCGCCGGGATCGGCGGTGCAGGGTGGTCGGCCGTGGTCCGCGGGTGGTCGCGGGTGTGGCGGCCGGGGCTTCCGCCCGCGGGCTGTCGTCGTACCGGCCGGCTGCCTCGGTGATCTGCCCGGTCGGCTCGAGCACCAGCAGGTCGGCGCTGTCCTGCCAACGCTCGAGCTGGGTGTCGAGTCCGGAGGCGTTCAGGCGCTCAGTACGCAGGACCTGCGCCGCGGCGGTCCACTCCTCGCTGCGCGGTTCCAACCGCCGTACTGACGCTGTCCATGACGCCAAACGGTTGGTGGCCGGCTTGGCCGGTACGACGACCTCGACCGCGCCGTTCTCGGCGAGACCAGGCAACGGCTGCTCGTCACCGCCCGACTTGTCCGCCAGTACGACGTACGAGCCGTCCACGGCAGCGAACCAGGCCGGTACGGCGCGGCGACCGCCCCAGGAAAGCCACACCAGCCCGGCCTTCTTCATGACCGCGGCGATCTCGGCCACGGCGGTGTCCAGCTGCTCCGTCGTCACCGGACCAGAGTGTCACAACGCGGCAGCACGCCGCTGAAGGGTCACCGGCCGAGAATGTGATGAAGCAGCGGTTCGGGAGGTGAGGGACGTCACGGGTCTGGACCGCGATCAGGTCGTACGCTGCGGGGCAGAGGGTGACCGGTGGGTAACCGAGCTGAAGGGGTGCGGATGACTGAGCAGAGTGGCAGGGCGTTGCGGTCACGGCGGTCCTGCCTCGCCACGCCGGGGTCCAACCCCCGGTTCCTGGAGAAGGCCAAGGGTCTCGACGCGGACCAGGTGTTCCTGGACCTGGAGGACTCGGTCGCACCGATCGCCAAGGTGGACGCCCGCAAGAACATCGTTGCCGCGCTCAACGAGGGCGGCTGGGGCAGCAAGATCCGGGTGGTCCGGGTGAACGACTGGACCACCGAGTGGACCTATGCCGACGTGATCGAGGTGGTCTCCGGCGCCGGCGCCAACCTGGACTGCATCATGCTGCCGAAGGTGCAGACCGCGGAGCAGGTGGTCGCCCTCGACCTGCTGCTGACCCAGCTGGAGAAGACGCACGGCCTCGAGCCCGGCCGGCTCGGCATCGAGGCGCAGATCGAGAACGCCCTGGGCCTGACCAACGTGAACGCGATCGCCCAGGCCTCGCCGCGGGTGGAGACGATCATCTTCGGCCCGGCGGACTTCATGGCGAGCATCAACATGAAGTCGCTGGTCGTGGGTGAGCAGCCGCCCGGGTCCGACGTGGGCGACGCCTACCACTACATCCTGATGCAGATCCTGATGGCGGCCCGGGCCCACGGCAAGCAGGCTATCGACGGGCCGTACCTGCAGATCAAGGACGTCGACGGGTACCGCCGGGTGGCGGGACGGTCGGCGGCACTGGGCTTCGACGGCAAGTGGGTGCTGCACCCTGACCAGATCGCGGCGGCGAACGAGGTGTACTCGCCACGGCAGGACGACTACGACCACGCCGAGAACATCCTCGACGCCTACGACCACTACACCTCGGCCGCCGGTGGAGCCCGCGGCGCGGTGATGCTCGGTGACGAGATGATCGACGAGGCGTCCCGCAAGATGGCGCTGGTGGTGGCCGCCAAGGGCCGCGCCGCCGGCATGCGGCGCACGGATGTCTGGCAGCCCCCGGCCGACTGACGGGCTTGATGGTCACCGTCGGTAATCAGCGCTGACGTCTTGCGTCGGGCTGACTTCGGGCGTTTTGTCGAAAGGACAATCTATCGCTCGGGGGAGCCTGATCTCAGGAGGGACCATGCGGCGTCCACGCGCCATGGTCCTGGCTGCGGTCGCCTGCCTGTCCCTGACCGGGACCGGAATCGCCGCCGCACAGCCAGGAACGGATACGGAGGTCACCGTCGGCAGTCCGTCGACGCCCTTCTCGCAGAACAAGCAGAACGAACCCGGACTGGCGGTCGACGCGCACCAGCCGACGCTGCTCGCGTCCGGGGCCAACGACAACATCGACCTGGAGGCATGCAACGCGGGCGACCCGACGACCTGCCCGTTCACACCCGGCGTAGGCGTCTCCGGCGTGACTTTCTCGCAGGACGGGGGCCACACCTGGACGCAACCGACGTACTCCGGTTGGAGTGCCCGCAACTGTCTCGGCCCAGCGGCGTGCACGCCGACAGTCGGGCCTATCGGTACGCTGCCGAACTACTTCGAGAACGGCATGGTCTCCAACGGCGATCCCGAGCTGGCGTTCGGGCCACGTCGCGGCGCTGACGGCACGTTCTCCTGGACGAATGGCTCCAGGCTCTACTACTCGAACATCGCGACACCCTTCCCCGGCAATCCGGGATTCAAAGGTGCGGCGGCCATCGCCGTCTCCCATCTGGACGCCACCGGTCCGGGCAACAAGCTGACGCAGGCCCTGTCCGGCGACAACTCGGCCTGGTCGGACCCGGTCGTGGTGTCGAAGCAGAACTCGGCGCTGTTCTCCGACAAGGAGCAGCTGTGGGCCGACAACGCCGCGTCGAGCGCGTTCTTCGGCAACGTGTACGTGTGCAACGTGGGCTTCCGCGGCGTCGGCAGAGGCGCGCCTGAGCCGGTGCTGTTCGCGCGGTCGGGAGACGGCGGCGTGAGCTGGCAGACCAGGCAACTGTCGCCGGCGACGAACAACTCGCAGACCGGCGGCCGGCAGGGCTGTGCGATCCGCACGGACAGCACGGGCACGGTCTACGTGGTCTGGGTCGGAACAGACATCCAGACCCGGCAGGGCGTGTTCTTCCAGGCGCGGTCCTTCGATGGCGGCGCGACCTTCGAGCGGCCACGGCCGATCACGATCGTGACGAACATCGGGCAGTTCGACTCGGTGCAGGGCCGATTCACCATCGACGGCGTCGCAGGTGCCCGGACGAACACGTTCCCGAGCATGGACATCGCCAACGGTGCGCCCACCGGCGCGATCGCGACGGACGAGATCGTCGTGACCTGGTCGGATGACTCAGCCGGTACGAACAACGAGAAGGCGTACGTCGTGCACTCGACCAACGGTGGTGCCAGTTATGGAGGCCGGACAGTCGCCAGCGAGGCCGGCGACCGGGCCAACCAGCCGGCGATCGCGATCTCACCGGACGGCGAGGACGTCTATGTCACCTACAACGCCTTCCTCACGCCCTGGCAGTCCACCACCGCGGCGGCGCGCCCGATGCTCGGCGTTGTCCGGCATGCCGATTCAGCGACCGGGCCGTACACGACCCTGCATCGCGGTGCGGTCGGCGATGCCCGGGCGTCCAGCGCGAACGGGCTGACCGCCGAGTTCCTCGGCGACTACAACTACGCGGTCGCCACCGAAGGCTCGGGCGTGGCCGTGTGGAACGACACGCGAGCGGCGGCGGACTGCCCGGCGATCGACGCGTTCCGCCAGTCGCTGGTTGTCGGCACGCCGATCGCCCGGCCGGCACCGGGGACCGCCTGCCCGGCGACCTTCGGGAACACCGACATCTGGGGGGCCGCCCTGGCCGACCCGACGGCAGACTGACTCGGACCGGAGTCCCGGGGCGCCCACGGGGGCCCCGGGGCCCGGTTCCGCAGACTTTCAGGCCGGCCCGGCGACGGGCGGCACCTGCGCCATGATCGCGAGCAGGTGCCCGTCCGGGTCGGGGAAGAAGGCCATCCACTCCTCCAGGCCGGATTCGTGCTTGAAGATCAGGTGCGGGGCGTTCACGAACTCGATGCCGCGCCCCCGCAGGTCGTCGTACGCCGTCTGGATGTCGTCGACGCGGAAGTACAGCACCGATGGTTCGCCGGTCTGGTCCTGATCCTCCATGGCGCTCAGGTAGAGCCTGGTACCGCCGCAGTCGAAGAACGCCAGATCGCCGTACGTGTAGAGGTGTGGCAGGCCGAGCACCTTGCCGTACCACTCGACCGCGGTCGGGATGTCGCTGACGGGCCGCGAGATCTGGCCCAGTACGCCGAGCTGCACCGCTGTTCGGGTCATCGCTTCGTCCGCCTTCCGGGACTGTCGGGAGCCGAGTGCGCTGTCGGCCGGCACACCGCGCCAGGTCCGAAGTTCCGCCCGGCGGTCCAGGCCGAGTTTCAGCAGCGCGTTGGCGACGTGGAACTTCACCGCGTCGACGCTGATCCCGCGCCGGGCGGCGATCTGCCGGTTCGACATCCCGTGCCGCACGGCGTCGACGACCCGCCACTCGGCGGGAGTCAGGATGTCGGGATGCCGCGGCCTGCCGCGTTTCCTGCGCACGGCGTCACAGTAGCTCCGACGGTGGCCGTATTACCCTCCCCTCGGAGCGGTCGCGGCCAGGTACGGCAGCGCGGAGGCAGGGCGACTCGCCGTGCGGGCACGCGCGGTCCCGGGTTAGAGTCCCGGTCATGCCTGAGACACCGCAGGAGTTCTACGCCCGGGCCATGGCAGCCGCCGACGCCGACGGTCGCCTGCAGTTCGGGCAGATCCCCTACTGGGAGATCTTCCCGTTCGAGCTCGACGGGCTGAAGCTGAAGCCCCTCGAGCCACCGGTCGAGACAGAGCCACCCCGCGCCGGCGAGGGCGACGAGCCGTGCGGCGGTTGCGAACACCGCGACGACGGTTTGTGGCTGGACGATCACTGGCGGGTCTTCGCGCTGGAGCCGTCGGGCGCACCGCTGGCGCTGATGCTTTGTCCGCGCGACCACTACGACTTCACGGACCTGCCAGACGACCGCGCGGCAGAGCTGGGCCGCATCATGGTCAAGCTCGGCGCCGCCATCGAGGCGCTGCCGCAGGTCGCGCGGGTGCACGTGCTCAAGTGGGGCGACGGCGGGGCGCATGCGCACGTCTTCTTCCTCGCCCGGCCGTACGGGATGCTGCAGCTGCGGGGAACCATGCTGGCCGTCTGGGACGACTTCCTGCCCCCGGTCCCGGTCGACATCCGCGATGCCGACGCGCTCACCGTGGTCGGCGAGCTCGCCCGGACCTACGGCGGTCATGTCGTCGTGCCGGACGCCGTCTAGGTCGATCCGGTGCCGGAAGACTCTGTGATGAACGGCGAGGTGCTCGCGGGACGCTACCGCTTCCTGACCCTGTTGGGGCGCGGTGGCGCCGGTGAGGTGTGGCGCGCCGAGGACCTGGCGCTGGCGCGGCAGGTGGCGGTGAAGGTGCTGCGCCGGCTGGACGGCGATCCGATGGCAGCGGCCGAGCGGTTCCGGGTCGAGGCTCAGGCCGCGGCTCGGCTGATGCACCCCAACGTGGTCGCGACGTACGACGTCGGCACCGCGGCCGGCCAGGTGTTCCTGGTGATGGAGCTGGTGTCGGGTCGCGACCTGGCCCGGTTCCTGCGCGAGGAGGGCCTCGCGTCCACGGAACTGGTGGCCGATCTCGCCGTCCAGGGCTCACGAGCGCTCGACGCGGCCCATGCCGCCGGGATCGTGCACTGCGACGTGAAGCCCGGGAACCTTCTGCTCGCGGCGGACGGCACCTTGAAGATCACCGACTTCGGGATCGCTCAAGCGGCAGAACTCGACGACTCGACCGCACGGGTGCTGCTCGGCACCGCGGCGTACGTCGCCCCCGAGCAGGTGCGAGGAAAGCCCGCCATACCGGCAAGCGATCGGTACGCACTGGGCTGCGTCCTCTATGAGCTGCTGGCGGGGGAGCCGCCGTTCACCGGCGCCGACGTCGAGAGCGTCCTCCAGCAGCACCTGCGAGCCACGCCGGTGCCGATCCAGGTCCGTCGTCCGGACGTCGGCCATGGCCTGAGCGACCTCGTGATGCGGCTGCTGGACAAGAACCCCGCAGCCCGGCCCGCTTCGGTCGCCGAGGTCGTCGGTCGTCTCGAGCAGGCAGCCTCGCCCGCTCCGCATCCGGAGGTCGGTGACCGGACCCAGGTCCTCCCGATTCTCCCGGGCCCTGGCGACGGCACTCCTCCCGGCTCCGGCGGCGACGACCCTCTCGACGCCACGAGCGTCGACGGGCCTGACGAGCGACGACGCCTGCCGTTCCTGCCGATCATGGCCGCCATCGCTGTCGTGCTCGTCGTCCTCGTCGCTGTCGCGCTCTTCCGAGAAGGTGCCTCGGATCCGCCGGTGGCTGCCGGTACGACGCCGGCACCGTCGACCGTCGTCAAGACCACCCAGCGGCCGAAGACCAGTGCGACGCCGAGTGCCTCCCCGTCGGTCAGTCCGACGCAGATCAAGGACGCTGAACCGGCCGACCTGCGCAGGCTCGCCCGCCTGGTCCGGGAGAGCGCACAGGGTCGTGGCTCGAAGGTGACCAGGGAACCAGCGAGGGACCTGGAGCAGGCGGCGGTGGCGCTCGCGGAGGGAGATACCGAGAAGGCCGCGGAGAAGTTCCAGGAGGCCAGGCGGCGTCTCGGTCAGGCTCAGCGCGACGGCCGCTGGGAACCGACGCCCGAGATCAACAACCTACTGATCAGCCTGGGGCGGAGCCTGCGCGAACAACAGTAGCGTGCTGGTGACCCACGCGACGACCTGCGGGTGGTCGGCGTCACAGCGGCCGCCGGTGTCCGCCGCGATGCTGGGACGGCGATACTCGGGAGTAGGGCCGAGCGGTCACCGGGTGCGGGAATCGCGCGACAGGAGGA
>DASTVQ010000116.1:0-40434 GCA_035759015.1 Kribbella sp. | reverse complement strand
CTGCCGAACGCGATGTTCCGTGTTGAGCTGTCCAACGGGCACAAGGTGCTCGCGCACATCAGCGGCAAGATGAGGCAGCACTACATCCGGATCCTCCCCGAGGACCGGGTCGTCGTGGAGCTGTCGCCGTACGACCTCACCAGGGGTCGCATCGTCTACCGGTACAAGTAACCACCCCACCTGTCGAAGAAAGTAGCTCGATGAAGGTCAATCCGAGCGTCAAGAAGATCTGCGACAAGTGCAAGGTGATCCGCCGTCACGGGCGGGTCATGGTGATCTGCGAGAACCCGCGGCACAAGCAGCGGCAAGGCTGAGCATCTCGGCCCTGACAGCAGGTCTGCACTGACAGCAGACTGCCAACGCGCGACCGCTCGCCCAGGCAAGTCCTGGGTGTTGCCCCCGGAACAGAGGCCGGGGCCCTGCCGGTGAAGCACTCACCGAGGCGGGCAGGGACGCGGCGCGTCACCACACCTCTGCCGACGAAAGGAACACCGCCACATGGCACGCCTCGTAGGAGTGGACCTGCCGCGCGACAAGCGCATCGAGGTCGCACTCACCTACATCTTCGGTGTAGGTCGTACTCGCGCCCTGAAGACTCTGGAAGCGACCGGCATCTCCGGTGACAAGCGCGTCCACGAGCTCGGGGACGACGAGCTGGTCAAGCTCCGGGACTGGATCGAAGGCAACTACAAGATCGAAGGTGACCTCCGCCGTGAGGTGACCGCGGACATCCGCCGCAAGATCGAGATCGGCTCCTACCAGGGCCGCCGGCACCGCAGCGGCCTGCCGGTCCGCGGTCAGCGCACGCGGACGAACGCCCGTAGCCGCAAGGGTCGCCGCAAGGCGATCGCCGGGAAGAAGAAGAAGTAATGCCCCGGTCCTCCAGCCTCGACCTTTCCAGGAGTAACTGACCTATGCCTCCCAAGAGCCGCACGGCGGCCGGCGCCAAGAAGGTGCGCCGCAAGGAGAAGAAGAACGTGGCCGCCGGCCACGCGCACATCAAGAGCACGTTCAACAACACGATCGTGACGATCACCGACCCGACCGGCGCGGTCATCTCGTGGGCGTCCGCGGGAACCGTCGGCTTCAAGGGCTCGCGCAAGTCGACCCCGTTCGCCGCTCAGATGGCCGCCGAGGCCGCCGGCCGGCGCGCGATGGAGCACGGCATGCGCAAGATCGACGTGTTCGTGAAGGGTCCCGGCTCCGGCCGCGAGACCGCGATCCGTTCGCTGGGTGCGGTCGGCCTCGAGGTCGGCACCATCCAGGACGTCACCCCCACCGCCCACAACGGATGCCGCCCGCCGAAGCGGCGTCGGGTCTGACCCGGAGAGGAAGGTAGCGAACCATGGCCCGTTACACCGGACCTATGACCAAGAAGTCGCGCCGTCTCGGGGTCGACCTCGTCGGTGGCGACAAGGCGTTCGAGCGTCGTCCGTACCCGCCGGGTATGCACGGCCGCGGCCGCCCCAAGGAGAGCGAGTACCTGCTCCAGCTGCGGGAGAAGCAGAAGGCCCGCTTCGCCTACGGCGTCCTGGAGAAGCAGTTCAGCCTGTACTACAAGGAGGCCTCGCGGCGTTCTGGTAAGACCGGTGACAACCTGCTGATCATCCTGGAGTCCCGGCTGGACAACGTCGTGTACCGCGCCGGTCTCGCGCGGACCCGGCGGCAGGCCCGTCAGCTCGTCGTTCACGGTCACTTCACCGTGAACGGCGTCAAGGTGAACATCCCGTCCTACCGGGTCGCGGCCCACGACGTGATCGACGTCCGGCCGAAGTCGGTCGAGATGACGCCGTTCATCATCGCCAGGGAGACCCACTCCGAGCGAGTGGTGCCGGCCTGGCTCGAGGTCCTGCCCGAGCGGCTGCGGATCCTCGTGCACCAACTGCCCACCCGGGCACAGATCGACACCCAGGTCGCCGAGCACCTGATCGTCGAGCTCTACTCGAAGACCTGATGCTGTCGCCTGCCGGGGACCCTGTCCCCGGCAGGCGCTCATCGGCTTCGAGCAGCAGCAACCAGTTCGCGACCTCAAATAGTGGTCGTCGCGGAGACTAAGGAAGTCAAGAAGTGCTTATTGCCCAGCGTCCCACCCTGACCGAAGAGGTCGTCGACGAGCACCGCTCGCGGTTCGTGATCGAGCCGCTCGAGCCGGGTTTCGGCTACACCCTCGGCAACTCCATCCGCCGTACGCTGCTGTCCTCCATCCCGGGCGCGGCCGTCACCAGCATCAAGGTGGACGGCGTGCTGCACGAGTTCTCCACCGTCGCCGGGGTGAAGGAGGACGCCACCCAGTTGATCCTCAACCTGAAGGACCTGGTCGTCTCCTCCGAGCACGACGAGCCGGTCACCATGTACCTGCGCAAGCAGGGCCCCGGTGACGTCACCGCCGCCGACATCGCGCCGCCGGCCGGTGTCGAGGTGCACAACCCGGACCTGAAGATCGCGACCTTGAACGAGAAGGGCCGGCTCGAGATGGAGCTGGTCGTCGAGCGGGGCCGTGGCTACGTGTCGGCCGTGCAGAACAAGTCGGCCGACGCCGAGATCGGCCGGATGCCGGTCGACTCGATCTACTCGCCGGTCCTCAAGGTGACCTACAAGGTCGAGGCCACCCGGGTCGAGCAGCGCACCGACTTCGACCGCCTCGTGGTTGACGTCGAGACCAAGCCGTCGATGCTGCCGCGCGACGCCGTCGCGTCGGCCGGCAAGACCCTGGTCGAACTGTTCGGGCTGGCCCGCGAGCTGAACGTCGAGGCCGAGGGCATCGATATCGGCCCGTCCCCGGTGGACGAGCAGATGGCCGCCGACCTGGCCCTGCCGGTCGAGGACCTGCAGCTGACCGTCCGGTCCTACAACTGCCTCAAGCGCGAAGGCATCCACACCGTGGGTGAGCTGATCTCGCGCAGCGAGCAGGACCTGCTGGACATCCGCAACTTCGGTTCCAAGTCGATCGACGAGGTCAAGCTGAAGCTGGCCGAGATGGGCCTGTCGCTGAAGGACTCCCCGCCCGGATTCGACCTGCGTGCGGCCGCCGAGGCGTACGGCGACGAAGCCGAGGACGAGGACGAGAGCTTCGCCGAGACCGAGCAGTACTGAGCACACTGAGCCTTGTTCAAGGCCGTGCGAGCTTGATCAACGGCCCGACACCTTCTGGAGTTAAGAGACATGCCTACCCCCACCAAGGGTGCCCGCCTCGGCGGCAGCCCGGCGCACGAGAAGCTGATCCTCAGCAACCTCGTGACCTCGCTGTTCGAGCACGGCGCGATCACCACCACCGCGACCAAGGCCAAGCGCCTGCAGCCGCTGGCCGAGTCGATGATCACCAAGGCCAAGCGCGGTGACCTGAACTCGCGCCGCCAGGTGATGAAGCGGATCCGCGACAAGAGCGTGGTGCACGTGCTGTTCACCGAGATCGGCGAGCGGTACGCGGACCGGCCGGGCGGCTACACCCGGATCACCAAGCTCGGCCCGCGCAAGGGCGACAACGCGCCGATGGTGAAGATCGAGCTGGTCGAGGCACTGGCGGACTCGCCGAAGGCGAAGGCCGCCGCCAAGAAGGCGGAGAAGCCGGCCAAGAAGGCCGCCGCCAAGAAGGCTGCCGCCAAGGAGTCCGAGAAGGCCGAGGCCGCGGAGGAGGTCGCCGAGGAGACCCCAGTGGCCGAGTCCGTGACCGAGAAGTACGGCGAGGACGCCGCCGCCCCGAACGAGGACGGTTCGGCGCCCGAGGGCTTCGAGATCAAGGGCAACGAGGACTCGAAGAAGTACCACACGCCGGACAGCCAGTGGTACGAGCAGACCAACGCCGAGGTGTGGTTCCGCACCGAGGAGGCCGCCGAGGCCGCTGGCTTCACCAAGGCCGGCGCCACGTCGGACGACAAGGCGGATGACGACAAGTAGTCGCCACCGTCGGACACGTCACAGCGCCCCCTCCATCCGTGGAGAGGGCGCTGTCGCGTTCCGGCGCCGATGTAGCGTGCCTCTGTGCGCTGGCGGATCGATCTGAGGTACGACGGGACCGACTTCCACGGCTGGGCCCGTCAAGACGGTCTCAGGACCGTCCAGGGGGTCCTTGAGCAGGCTCTGAGCACGGTTCTGCGGCTTCCGGAGGCTCCGGCGGTCACCTGTGCGGGCCGAACCGACACAGGCGTGCACGCCCGGCACCAGGTCGTCCATGTCGACCTGACCACGGAGACCACCGCAACCGACCTGCTGCGCCGGCTCAACGGCGTACTGCCGGTGGACGTGGCGGTCACCGCGGTAGCACTTGCAGCGCCGGGGTTTGACGCGCGTTTCTCGGCGCTGGCGAGGCGCTACGTCTACCGCATCTGCGACGACGTGCGCGCCTGGGACCCGCTCGAACGGCGCGAGGTTCTGCGGGTGGTTCGCCCCCTGGACGTGGACCGGATGAACGGGGCCGCCGCCAAGCTGCTCGGCGAGCACGACTTCGCCGCCTTCTGCCGGAAGCGGGAGGGCGCCAGCACGGTACGCGCGCTGCTCGAGTTCGGTTGGCGGCGCACCGAGGCCGGCCTGGTCGAGGGCACCGTCGTCGCGGACGCGTTCTGCCACTCGATGGTCCGTGCGCTGGTCGGCTCGATGGTCCCGGTCGGGGACGGCCGGCGTGATCCGGGCTGGCCGTCGGAGGTGCTGTCGGCCAGGGTCCGGAACCCGGCCGTCACGGTCCTCCCGGCGCACGGGCTCACGCTGGAGGACGTGCGGTACCCGCCGGACGCCGACCTGGCCGCGCGGGCAGTGGAGTCCCGTCGGGTCAGAGGAGAGGTGCACCGTGGCTGACCAGTACTTCTCGGCCGAGCCGTCGTCCTCGGACGTACGCCGGTCTGTGCGCGCGCGGATCTGGGGCCGCGAGTACCAGCTCAGTACGTCGTCCGGGGTCTTCTCACGGGACCGGCTCGACCTCGGGACCTCGGTGCTGCTGCGCGAGGTGGAACCACCCGAGGGCGGCGGGACGTTCCTCGACCTGGGCTGCGGCTACGGGCCGATCGCCTGCGCCCTGGCGACGGAGGCCGTCCAGGCGCAGGTGTGGGCGGTGGACGTCAACACCAGGGCGCTGGAGCTCACTGCGGAGAACGCGAAGGCCCTTGGTGTGGCGGACCGCGTGCATGCCGTGCTGCCGGACGACGTACCGGCTGGCGTGTCGTTCGACGCGATCTGGTCCAACCCGGCGATCCGGATCGGCAAGGCCGAGCTGCACGCGATGCTGCTGCGCTGGCTGCCGCGGCTGACACCCGACGGCGAGGCCTGGCTGGTCGTCGGCAAGAACCTGGGCGCGGACTCCCTGCAGCGCTGGCTGGTCGAGCAGGGCTTCGAGGCCACTCGGCACGCCAGCGCCAAGGGATTTCGCGTGCTGCGGGTGACCCGCCCTGCGGACACCTCCGGGAACTGACCGGCTCAGCGGACTGGCCGGATCAGCCGCTGGTCGACGGCCTCGGCGCTGAACACCTGCTCGCGCACCATGACCGCGGCCCCAGCGATGCCGACGCGATCGCCCAGCTCGCTCGTCGTGACCACCAGCCTACGGGTCGCCAGCGGCTGAGTCCGTTGCAGCAGTGCCTCGTGGATCCCGCGGAGGAGGTGCTCGCCAGTGTTCGCGATGTCGCCGCCGATGACCAGGACCTGCGGGTTGAGCAGGCTCACCGCGGTGGCCAGCACCTCGCCGAGGAGCAGCCCGGCGGCGCGGACGACGGCGACGGCCTCTTTGTTGCCCTGACGGACCAGGGTGACGACATCCCTGCTGGAGCGGGCGTCGATGCCGCGCGCGCGCAGGTCACGGCACATCGCCGAGCCGCTCGCGCTGGCGGCCAGACAACCGGTTGCCCCGCAGGCGCACACGTCGGTGATGCCGCGCACCCGGACGTGGCCGATGTCGCCCTCCGCGCCGTCCACGCCGCGCACCACCGAACCGCCGACGACGATGCCCGATCCCACCCCAGTGCCGACCTTGACGAAGATCAGCGACCTCGCGTCCGGGCGGGCTCGGTCGTACTCGCCGAGGGCCATCATGTTCGCGTCGTTGTCGAGCAGCAGCGGGGCGGTGAAGCGGCGGCCGACGAGCTCGCGTACCCCGAAGTCGTGCCACCCGGGCATGATTGGCGGTCGCACCACCCGGGCGGTCGGGAAGTCGACCGGTCCGGGCACGCCGATGCCGATCCCGCAGATGCTGTCGGTGCTGCGGCCCGCCTCCTCCAGCAGCTGGTCGAAGTGGTCGCAGACCCGGGTCAGCGCCGGCTCGGGGCCGTCGTCGATCCGGCTCTCCACGACGTCCTCGGCGAGGATCCGGCCGCTGGCGTCGGTGACGGCGACCCGGCCGTGGGTGGCGCCGAGGTCGGCCGCGAGCACGGTCGGGGTCTCGTCGTCGAAGCTGAGGATCGCCGGCGGCCGTCCGCCGGAGGACGAGGCGGTGCCGCCCTCGCGGAGGTAGCCGGCGGCGATCAGCTGGTCGATCCGCGCGGTCACGGTGGGACGGGACAGCTCGGTCACCTCGCCGACCTCACGGCGGGTCGACACCCGCCCCTGCCGGAACAGCTGCAGCAGGTGGCCGGGACTGTTCGGCGACGGCAGTCGACCCACTCCTCACCCCTTCTCGGCGCCCGATGTGAGGCCCTCGACCAGCAGCCGCTCGCTGGCGAAGAACAACACGATGATGGGCAGAGTCAACACCACCGAACCCGCCATCAGCACCGTCGTCGGAACCTCGATGCTCCCAGAAAGCTGGGACAGGCCCAGGGACACGGTCCACCGGTCGCGCCGTTCGACCAGGAACAACAGCGCGAACAGGAATTCGTTCCAGGCGATCATGAAGACGTACAACCCGGTCGCCATCACCGACGGCTTGGCCAGCGGCAGGCTGACCCGGAGGATCACCTGCAGCCGGCTGCAGCCGTCGACCAGGGCCGCCTCCTCGAGACTCACCGGGATGGTGGCGAAGTAGCCGCGCAGCATGTAGATGGCGACCGGCGCCGTGTGTGCGACGTACACGATCGCCAGACCGATGAGCGAGCCGCGCAGCCCGAGGCGGGTGAAGATGACGAACAGCGGCACCGCCACGATGACGGCCGGGAACAGGTAGACCGCCAGGAAGAGGGCGCTCACCTGCCGCCGGCCGCGGAAGCCGAGGCGGCTGATCGCATAGGCACCCGGGATGGACGCGAGCAGCGTCACCACCACGGTGAGGAGCGCGACGATCATGCTGTTGCGGATCAGCGCCAGGAAGCCCTGGCCGCCGTCCGCCACCGACCTGAGCACCCGCTGGTACGCATCCAGCGACACGGTGCTCAGGTCGACCCACAACGAGCCGGGGTTGAGCAGCACCTCCTGGATGCTGCGCACCGAGAGCAGCAGCATGTAGTAGAACGGCAGCGCCGACGCGAGCACGAAGCAGGCGATGACGACCCACCGCAGCACCCGCAGGACCGCCGTCTCGACCCGGTCGCGAGTCCACGGCCTGCTCGGACCGGTCTGAGCGCGGTCCGCGGCGGCGCCTTCCCTGGTACGGCTCACCGTGGTCGTCACAGTTCCACCGCCTGCCGCCGACGGCCGAGCCACCACTGGAAGACCAGGAACACCACGAGGATCAGGGCGAGCACCGCGGCCTGCGCGGACGCGGCGCCGACGTCCTTGCGGGCGGTCAGGAACTCGTACACGCGGATGCTGACGACCTCGGTACCGGCGCCGCCGCCGGTCAGCAGGTACACGTCGTCGAACTTGTTGAAGGTGAAGACGAACCGCAGCGCGAAGAGCACGCCCATCGTGGGCAGCAGTTGCGGCAGGACGATGTGCCGGAAGACCTGCAAAGGTGTGGCGCCGTCCACGCGCGCGGCCTCCTCGATCGTGTCGGGCACGGCCTGCAGCCGGGCCATCAGGAACAGGAACGCGAACGGGTAGTAGCGCCAGATCTCGAACGCGATGACGGTCAGCAGCGCGGTCGACGGCTGGGACAGGAACGGGATCGAGTCGCTCCAGCCGAAGAAGCGGGTGCCCCAGTCGTTCACGATGCCGAACTGCGGGTTGAGCATCACCGACCACACGAAGGTGACTGCGACGACCGGTGCGACGTACGGCAGGAGCATCAGCGCCCGCACCAGGGACCGGCCCCGGAAGGGCCGCCGGACCGCCAGGGCGGCGATGACGCCCACGGCGATGGACCCGGCGGTCGATCCCAGCGTGTAGAGCAGCGTCGTCCACAACGCCCCGTAGAACCCGGGTGAGGCCAGGACGTCGCGGAAGTTGTCCAGCGTGAAGTCGCCGATGAAGCCGGCGTAACGGATGTTCAGCAGCGTGATGTGCTGGAAGGCCAGCGAGATGGTCCACAACAACGGCACCAGGACGACCAGCACGACCACGACGAGCGTGGGGGTGATGAGCGCGATGCCGGTCCGGGCGTCTCGCTGGGTCAGGCTCCCGCGGCGGCCTGCCATGGCGTGCTCCCCTTCGGTAGCGCTACTTCAGCGACTTGGCGATCTCGGTGACCGCGGCATCTGCCTGGTCGGCGGCCTTCTGCGGGTCCTCTCCGTTGACGATGGCGTTGACGGCCTTCGGCACCGGAAGCTGGCCCAGGGTGGCTCCGACCAGGGCGCCCTGACCCTGCGGGAAGCCCCACGGGGAGACCTTGTCGGGACCGGTCAAGATGGTCTGGACGACGTCCGGTGAGTAGAAGTCGGTGAGCGGCGCCTTCTTGTCCACGCCGGCCTTCAGCCCGCCCCAGGCGTCGACGAACTTCTCCGGCTCGTCCGCCGTCCCCTTGCGCACCGGGGCCTTGCCCTCCGGCGCGATCGCGAGCCAGTCGACGTACCCGTCGTTCATCATGTACTCGACGAACTGCTTCGAGGCGGCGGCGTTGCCGGTCTTGGTCAGCACCCACGACGTCACCTGGCCGTACTGCTTCGGCTCACCGGACGGGCCGCTGATGGCGCCGACGACGCCGGTGTTCTTCGCCAGGAAGGTCGGGTCCTTCTTGCACTCCGGGCAGGTCGGCAGCGCGTCGTTGCGCAGGCCGGCCAACTCGTCCAGCAAGAAGGTGGACCAGATCACCATCGCGGTCTTCCCGGCGAAGTAGTTCGCCCGGGTCGTGTCGACGTCCTGGTTGCCCTTGACCGAGTAGTTCCGCGCCAGATCGCCGTAGAAGGCGAACGACTCCTTGCAGGCCGGGCTGTCCAGCGTCACCTCGCCGGCCTGGTCGACGAGCTCGCACCCGTTGCCGAGGGCAAGGTGTTCGAAGGACTGCTGCGTGAAGGTGTCGCCGGCCTTGGTCGACAACGCGATCCCCGCGGTGCCGCCCTGCGTGAGCGCCTTCGCGGCCGCGGTGATCTTCTCGTAGGTGTCGGGCGTGGCCAGCCCGGCCTTGGCGAAGAGGTCCTTGCGGTAGTACAGCAACTGCGTCCACGCGTCACTCGGCACGGCGACCTGGTCGCTGCCGCTGCGGGTGAGGTCCAGCGCCGCAGGGGAGAAGGAGTCCTCGCCCAGGGCGGAGACGATCTCGCCGGGTGTCTTGGTGTCGAGCAGGCCGTTCACCGACATCGACTGCACCCCGGCGGGGCTCAACGCCGCGACGACGTCCGGGAGGGTGCCGCCCGCGGCGGCGGTGGTGACGACCTGGTCGAACTGGGCCTCGGCGATGGCGACCAGCTTCACCTTGATGCCGCTCTTCGCGGTGAACGCGTCGGCGATCTTCTGGGTCGAGGTGATCCGGTCCTGCACGTCCTCGAGCGTCCAGACCGTGATCTCGCCGGCGGCAGTGGTCGTGTCGTTGCCGGCCTCCTCGGGTGGTGCGCTCGTGGTGCAGCCGGCGGTCAGGGCGAGGAGGACCCCGGCCGCGATGAGAGACCTGGTGTTCATGCGATCCACTCCTGGTGCGTGACGGCCGGCACGGACCGGTTGCCGGATGGTGGCCAGTATTGGTAGATAAAAGCGCAGCTTTCGTTATTTTGCAATACTTAAGTCCTGCTAGCGTTAGGCAGAAGCCGAGAGGAACCGACATGCCTGCCGTTGTCCGCTTCACGGGCCCCAGGAGTGTGGAGCTGGCCGACGAGCCGGCCGCACCGCTGGGGCCGGGATCCGTCCGGGTGCGTACCGCGTACTCCGGGATCTCCGCCGGGACCGAACTGACCGCCTACCGCGGCTCGAACCCGTACCTCAATCGTCACTGGGACCCGGACGACCGATTGTTCACGGCCGGCGAGCCGACCGTGGCTTACCCGGTGACCGGGTGGGGCTACTCCGAGGTCGGACAGGTCGTCGAGGTGGCAGCCGACGTGACGGCGCCGCAGGTGGGGGACGCCGTCTGGGGCATCTGGGGACACCGTGAGGAGGCAGTGGTGGCGGCCGCCGCGGTGCAGCGCCACGTCATGCCGGCGGGCTCCCGCCTGGTCGACGGCGTCTTCGCGCGGGTCGGCGCCATCGCGCTCAACGGCGTCCTCGCCTCCGAGGTCCGGCTCGGCGAGTGGCTCGCCGTCTTCGGCCAGGGTGTGATCGGCCTGCTGGCATCCCGGCTGGCCGCGCTCAGCGGAGCGCAGGTGGTCGCGGTGGACATGCTCCCGGAGCGACGCAAGGCCGCTGGCGCCTTCGGCGCACAGGTTCTCCTCGACCCGCTCGACGAGCCCGGCGCCGCCGCGAGCATCCGGCGGATCACCGACGGCCGTGGCGCGGACGTCGCCCTCGAGCTGTCCGGCGCATATCCGGCCCTGCACGAGGCGATCCGGTCGGTCGCGCCGGGCGGCCAGGTGGTCGCCGCCGGCTTCTACCAGGGCGACGGAGTGGGCCTACGCCTCGGCGAGGAGTTCCACCACAACCGGGTGCGGGTGGTCGCCTCGCAGATCGGAGGCGTACCGACCTCGCTGTCGTCGCGCTGGAACGTCGAGCGGCTGCAGACGAGCTTCATGCAGCAGGTGTACGCCGGCCGCGTCGACGTGGCCCCGCTGATCACGCACACGCTGCCGGCGAAGTCCGTGGCGACCGCGTTCGAGCTGCTCGACACCGGTGGCGGCGAGGCGTTGCAGGTGGTTCTCGACTTCACCGGCCGGTCCGGCGATCACACACACCAGGAGGCAGGATGAGGCGATCACTGCGGCTGTCCTGCCAGGAGCAGTTGCTGCCGGGCGGGACGCTCGAGGAGAAGTGGGCAGCCGCTCAGGCGATGGGCTTCCAGGCGATCGAGCTGCGCGGCGCCGGCGACGGTGCGTTCGCGCGGCGGTTGCCGGAGCTGAGACGGGCCGCCGCCAACGGGGTCCCGATGCCGACCGTCTGCGTCGAGATGTCCCACTTCGTCGGTGCCTTCGACCCCGACCTGCGCCGAGACGCGGTCGTGCAGCTGCGCAGCCAGCTGAGCACCATCGCGGCACTCGGCGGACGCCTCGCGATGACCCCCGCGTCGTACGGGATGTTCAGCCGGCGACTGCCGCCGTTCGAGCCTCCGCGCAGCGCCGAGGACGACCAGAAGGTGCTCGTCGAGGTGTTCGGGGAACTGGCCGAGCACGCCCTGTCGGAGGGTGTGGTGATCGCCCTGGAGCCGCTGAACCGGTACGAGGACCACATGGTCAACACGCTCGCGGCGGCGAGCGAGGTGTGCGAGGCGGTCGGGTCGCCGGCCCTGCGGATCGCCGCCGACACGTACCACATGAACATCGAAGAGGCCGATCCGGCGGCGGCCCTGATCCAGGCCGCGCCGTATCTCGCGCACGTCCAGGTGAGCGACTCCAACCGGCTGGAGCCCGGTGCCGGGCACCTGGACTGGGGCACGGTGCTGGCCGCGCTCGAGGCGATCGGCTTCAAGCACGAGCTGGCGTACGAGTGTCGGCTGTCCGGTCCGGCCGAGCAGGCGCTGCCGCGGTCCACCGCGTTCCTGCGGAGGATGGCGTGACGCTGCCTGCCGAGGCCCTGCGGGGTGCCGCGATCCGCACGCTGGCGTTGAACTGGCGGGGCAGCTCGACGGTGCCGTCGCCGTCGCTCTACCCCCATCAGTGGAGCTGGGACTCCGCGTTCATCGCCATCGGGCTGTCCCGGTGGTCGCAACGCCGGGCCGAGACCGAGCTGCTGAGCCTGTTCGGCGGGCAGTGGCAGGACGGCCGGATGCCGCACATCGTCTTCGACCCGTCGGTACAGGAGGACCAGTACTTCCCGGGGCCGGCCTTCTGGCGGTCCGACCGTGTTCCGGGCGCCTCGCCGCTAGCCACCTCGGGCATCATCCAGCCGCCGATCCACGCCCGGGCCGCCCTCGAGGTGGCGCACAACGCCCGCGAGCCCGAGCGAGCCCTGGCCTTCCTGCGGCGGCTCTACCCGCGCTTGCTGCAGGAGCATCGCTACCTTGCCACCCGGCGGACGGTACCGGACCTCGGCCTGGCGGCCATCGTGCATCCCTGGGAGTCGGGCCTGGACAACTCGCCGTCCTGGGACGAACCGCTGGCCAACGTCCCCGCGGACCCGGGCCTGCTGCTGCGCTACCGGCGGCGCGACCTTCAGCACGCGGGCAGCGGGGAGCGCCCGACCGACGAGGACTACACCCGCTACATCCGGCTGGCCGCCGCGTACCGCGATCACGGGTACGCCGACGACGAGCAGTCGGGTCATGCCGAGTTCTATGTCGTGGACCCGCTCTTCAATGCCTTGTGGGCCTGGTCGGAGGAGGCGCTGGCGGGGATCGCCGAGCTGCTCGGGCTCAGTTCGGAGCCGCACCTGGCCGAGGCCGACCGGATCGCCGCGGCGATGACCAAGACCCTGTTCGACCCGGACCTCGGAACCTTCACCGCGTTCGACGTGAGCACCGGCTCGCGGGTACCGCACCGGACCGTCGCCGGGCTCGTTCCCCTTGTCGTGCCAGGCCTGGAACCGCGGGTGGTCCGGGCTCTGGCCGACCAGTTGCAGTCGCCGCACTTCGGCCTGCTGGACGATGGCATCAGCGGGGTGCCGAGCTATGACCTGCGTGCGCACGACTTCGACCCGCGCCGGTACTGGCGAGGTCCGACCTGGCTGAACACCACCTGGCTGGTTTGGCGCGGTCTGCGCCGGCAGGGCCTCCCGGAGCTGGCACGGCCGCTCGCGGACACGATGGTCGAGCTGGCCACGGAGGCGGGGTTCCGCGAGTACTTCGACCCGCGCACAGGCCTGGGCCACGGCACCCGGGACTTCAGCTGGTCGGCCGCCCTCACCCTCGACGTAGTGGACGAGCTGGCGACCTCCGACGGCTGATAACGTCGTCGCCTCCTGCAACGAATCGCGGCTCAGCACCGTCCTCAAGGTATGGAGGCAGCCTTGGCGGCACCACAGGCGCAGGCTGAACCGGTCGACTTCGAGAGCTGGGTGGCGGAGCGGTCGGACCGGCTGCTGCGCTTCGCCTATGTGCTCACTGGTGACGCCAACCTGGCCGAGGACGCGGTCCAGGACGCGCTGACCACGGCCTGTGCCCGCTGGTCCAGGGTCAGCCGCGCCGATGATCCCGAGGCGTACGTCAAGCGGATGGTGGTGAACGCACACATCTCCTGGTGGCGCCGGTTCCGCCGCCGGGAGGCACCTGCCGCCGAGCCCGTCACGGCGATGTCGCCGGCGCCCGACGGGACCTCCGACCGCGCCGAGGCCGAGGCCATCTGGGCGCTCTGCGCGACCCTGCCGGACCGCCAGCGCGCCGCGGTCGTACTGCGGTTCTACGAGGAGCTCTCGTACGCCGAGATCGCGGTTCTGCTGCATTGCGCCGAGGCGACTGCGCGGTCCAGCGTCCACCGGGCCCTGGCGGCCCTCAAGGTCACGCTGAGCAAGGAAGGAGCCGAGGATGCCTGAGCCCGAGAACGAACCCGAGCAGGAGCTCGGCCCCAGGGTCTCCGACGCTCTGCAGGCCAAGGCCGACGCGGCCCGCCCGGTACGAGGCGAGTCGTTGGCTCGTGAGGCCCGTCGCAGGGTCCGCAAGCGCAGGCAGGCGCTGACCGCGGGTGCGGCGGCAGTGGTCGTCGCTGTCGTGATCGGCGGCGTGTGGTCCTCCGCGGGTGGTCCGGCGCCTGTAGCGACCAGCAGCAACGACAGCGCGGCGGCGGGAGCGGGGGATGCCAAGGAGTCGGCGAAAGCGCCGACGGCGCCCGACACGTGCCCGGCGCAGCATCCGATCACCCAGGCGCCCAGCCACGACGCCGTACCGCCGGGAGTCGGGCTGGACCTCAGTACGCCGGTGAACGGGCTGCAAGCCTGTCGCTACCGGATCCTGGGTCCCGGGCAGAGTGGAAAGCCCCTGCTGGGCTCGGCCTCGTTCAGCGCCGCAACAGCGCAGGCTGTCGTCAAGGCGATCTCCAGCCTGCCGGAGCGCAATCCCGACCTGCCGGTCTTCAAGTGCATGCCGGCCGAGGCTAAGCCGGATGAGGCGATCGTGCTGCGGTTCGGCACTGCGGCGGGCGTGCGCGAGGTGTGGGTCGGGTACGACGGCTGCTCGTCGGCCGGGTTCTTCACCGGCGAGCGTACGTACGGGCTCTACGCGGCACCGCTGAAGCTCTTCATGACAGGCTCGGTCCGGCCGAGTGGCGGGACCTACCTCGATCACCTGCGGGGCTGGTAGCAGCCGCGCCAGGCGCGGTCTGGTGGCCCGGAGCGGCTGACGCCGACGCTTGTCCGGCCATCATGCTGCGCAGCTTGTCCACCCCAGGGTTCGCTGCACTCTGTTGGCCGACCTGCGCCGCCGCCGGTTGATAGCTCAGGTAGTGGGCCTGCATCTGGTCCACCCGCGCTGTCATCCCGGCGACTGCGTGCCGGCCCACCTGCCAGCCGTACTGGAGCTTCGCTGTGGGATCGAGGTCCTGGCGTTGCTGTACCTGCGGAAGGGTGGTGAACCGAGCCCGCAGTGGCTCCGTCAGCCGGTCCCGGATCTCGGCGCGGTGCTGCTCAGGCATGAGGCCGCCGAGCCGATGATTGATCAACTGGTCGGCCACCGCGTTCCAGCGGTCGGCCCTGTCACTGCTCAGCACCCGCCGCACCATCTCCGGCCGAGAGACGCCGGTGGCAGCGGCCAGGTCGTCGAGCAGGCCGTTGGCGGCACCGCTGTAGGCGGGATATGCATCGTGGCTGGGAATGCCGATCACGCCGGGAGTCACCCGATGCATGCCGATCTCGAAGATCACGCTGTTGACGTGCTCGTGGGTCCACGACTCGGCCAGGCCCTCTTCGAGGGCACGCCCGGCCTCGTCGTGCGTCGGGTGCGCGCCAGGTGCCGTCGCGTCGCCCATCCGGACCGTCAGATGCACTGCTTCGTGCGTGATGGTGAGGACCGAGTTGCGCAGCTGAAGGTGCTCATCGGCACTCAACTGCCGGCCCGTGTACGCGCGCCGCACGGTATCCATCACGGTGACCGGGTTGACGGTCATGCCACCGTCCGCGAGAGCGGCTCCGAACGACCCGGCGTCCAGCTCCTCGAACAGCCGGCCGTTCCAGCGGCTGGGTACGCCCGTTCGCCGCTCGACGGTGCGGATGATGCCGGCCACCCACTGGTGTTCGGGCGACCGCGGGTCGAGCTCGCGGCCCTTCTGTCCGGCCATGGGGGATGACGATAACGCGCCGCCGACTCGATAACGGTTCGCGGTCCGGTGGGGCGCCCGGTCACACTGGGGGAATGGGCCACGTCGACGTCGCAGGTATCGGTTATGAGCTCCCGGACGGGCGGGTGCTGCTGGACGACGTCACGTTCCGGGTCGGCGACGGCGCCAGGGTCGCCCTGGTCGGGGCCAACGGCTCGGGCAAGACCACGCTGGTCCGGATCATCGCCGGCGACCTGAAAGCGCACAGCGGCAGCATCAACCGGTCCGGCGGGCTGGGCGTCATGCGGCAGTTCGTGGGTTCCGTTCGCGACCAGAGCACGGTGCGCGACCTCCTGCTCGGCGTCGCGCCGGACGCGATCCGCGCGGCCGCCACGAAGCTGGACGAGGCCGAGCTGGCCATGATGGAGGCCGACGACGAGAAGACCCAGCTGCGCTACGCCCAGGCCGTCGCGGACTGGGGCGAGGTCGGAGGGTACGACGCCGAGGTGCTGTGGGACGTCTGTACGACGGCCGCCCTCGGAGTCCCGTTCGACAGGTGCCGCTGGCGCGAGGTGAAGACGCTGTCCGGCGGCGAGCAGAAGCGCTTGGTGCTGGAGGCCCTCCTCCGCGGCCCGGACCAGGTCCTGCTGCTCGACGAGCCGGACAACTACCTCGACGTACCGGGCAAGCGGTGGCTGGAGGAGCAGCTCAACGCGACCCAGAAGACGGTGCTCTACATCAGCCACGACCGGGAGCTGCTCGCCAACACCGCGACCCGGATCGTCACCGTCGAGCTCGGTGCCGCGGGCAACACCGCTTGGACGCACCCCGGCGGCTTCAGGACCTACCACGAGGCTCGCAAGAGCCGGTTCGAGCGGTTCGAGGAGCTACGCAGGCGCTGGGACGAGGAGCACGCCAAGCTGCGCGCGCTGATGCTGATGTACAAGCAGAAGGCGGCGTACAACTCCGGTATGGCCTCGCGCTACCAGGCGGCGCAGACCAGGCTGCGCAAGTTCGAGGAGGCCGGCCCGCCGGAGGCGCTGCCGCGCGAGCAGAAGGTCAGCATGCGGCTGACCGGCGGCCGCACCGGCAAGCGAGCGGTGGTCTGCACCGAGCTCGAGCTGACCGGCCTGATGAAGCCGTTCGACCTCGAGGTCTGGTACGGCGAACGCGTCGCCGTGCTCGGGTCCAACGGTTCGGGCAAGTCGCATTACCTGCGGCTGCTGGCCAACGGTGGTTCCGACCCGGACATCGAGCACCAGCCGGTCGGCGAGGTGGTCATCCCGCCGGTCGCGCACACGGGCAAGGCCAAGCTCGGCGCGCGCGTGCGGCCGGGCTGGTTCGCGCAGACCCATGAACACCCGGAGCTGATGGGCAAGACGCTGCTGGAGATCCTGCACCGCGGCGACGAGCACCGCGAAGGCATGGGGCGCGAGCAGGCGTCGCGCAAGCTGGACCGCTACGAGCTGGCCCATGCCACGGAGCAGACGTTCGACAGCCTGTCCGGCGGCCAGCAGGCGCGGTTCCAGATCCTGCTGCTGGAGTTGTCCGGCGCCACGTTGCTACTCCTGGACGAGCCGACGGACAACCTGGACGTCGAGTCGGCGGAGGCGCTGGAGGAGGGCCTGGACGCCTTCGACGGAACGGTCATCGCGGTGACGCACGACCGCTGGTTCTCCCGGGGTTTCGACCGCTTCCTGGTCTTCGGCAGCGACGGCGGCGTCTACGAGTCCGACGAGCCTGTCTGGGACGAAGGCAGGGTCCAGCGCGCCCGCTGACCGCGTGGATCTCAGTGGCACCAGCCCTCGCGGTAGGCGGCCAAGACCCACCGCCACCTCGAGCGGCGGCGGCTCGCGACAGCTGTCACGGGCGTAGGCCGTCGAAGATGATCGCGAGCATGCGGTCGCGGACGTCCGGTTCGAGTTCGGTGGCGGTCGCGCCGCGCGAGGCTCCGATCAGCAGCGCGTACACCTCTGGCGCGGCGGCGTCCGACCGGACGGCACCACTTTTCTGCGCTTGCTCGAGCAGCCGGGCGAAGGCCTCGCGCAGGCCGGAGCCCGCGTTCTTGGCCGTGGCGCTGACCGCCACGCCGGCCTCACTGAGAGCGTCGGCGATGGCGAGCTTCGACGCCGCCTCCGAGACCACCTGGGTGAAGAACTCGAAGAACGCCGTACCGGGATCGTTGTGCTCGGCAAGTTCACGCGCGCGGTCGCGGAGCCGCTCGAGCCGCAGGGCCAGCACCGCCTCGAGCAGGTCGAGCTTGGTGGGGAAGTGCCGGAACACGGTGCCGATGCCGACCCCGGCGAGCCTTGCCACCTCCTCGGTCGACGCGGCCGGCGATCGGCTGAAGACCTGCTCCGCGGCGGTCAGGATCCGGGCACGGTTGTCTCGGGCATCGGCGCGCAACGGTCTCATCCGGGGCTCCTGAGGGGATTGTATCCGGAGTGAAGACTCCGTATATTCGGAGTCATCACTCCACATCCTAGGAGATTCCCCATGACCCCTCGTGAAGTCTTCCTGCGCCTGGCCCATGGCGTCGCCGACCGGCAGTTCGACGTTCTGCCCGAGCTGTACGCCGAGCACACCGACGTGCGCCATCCCATGTCGCCGTACGGCGATCACCCGCTGCTCACCCGGGACGCCCTGCGCAAGCACTTCGGCGCGGCCGGGCCACAAGTCGCCGAGGTGGTGAAGTTCCGACCCGAGAACATCGTCGTGCACGAGACGCAGGACCCGGAGGTGATCGTGGCGGAGTTCGAGTACCGGGGGACCGTGCTGGCCACGGGAGCCCCCTTCGCGGTGCCCGCGATCTTCGTGCTCCGGGTGCGTGACGGTCTGATCGTCGAGTCGCGCGACTACATCGACCACGTGGCGTTCGCCCGCGCCCGGGGTGAGATGGAGCAGTTGATCAAGGTGCTGCGGGGACCGGCACCCGCGCCGGCCGTGTCGTAGCCCGCGGAATCGCGGCGCGGCCCCGGTCCGAGGCAACAAGCCGGACCGGGGCCGTCCCCATCGAGTCAGAGGTCAGCGCTCGCCCATCGGGACGTACTGGACGCCACGGCCGCCGGTGTAGATCTGCTTCGGCCGGGCGATCTTCTGGTCGGGGTCGCCGAGCATCTCCAGCCACTGCGCCAGCCAGCCCGACGTACGCGGGATGGCGAACAGCACGGTGAACATCTCCGGCGGGAACTGCAGCGCCTCGTAGATCAGGCCGGAGTAGAAGTCGACGTTGGGGTAGAGCTTGCGGGAGACGAAGTAGTCGTCCTCCAGCGCGATCTTCTCCAGCTCGACGGCGATCTTCAGCAGCGGGTTGACCCCCGTCACCTCGAACACGTCGTCGCAGGCCTTCTTGATGATGGTGGCGCGCGGGTCGTAGTTCTTGTAGACCCGGTGGCCGAAGCCCATCAGCCGCTCCTCGCCGTTCTTCACCCCTTCGATGAAGGACGCGATGTTGTCCAGCGAGCCGATCCGGCGCAGCATCTTCAGCACCGCCTCGTTGGCGCCGCCGTGGAGCGGGCCGTAGAGCGCTCCGATGCCGCCGGCCACCGCGGTGTACGGGTCGACGTGCGAGGAGCCGATCGCCCGGACGGCGTTGGTGGAGCAGTTCTGCTCGTGGTCCGCGTGCAGGATGAAGAGGATCTCCAGCGCGCGCACCAGCCGGTCGTCGGCGGCGTACTTCGGCTCGCTCATCTTGAACAGCATGGACAAGAAGTTCGCCGCGTAGCTCAGCTCGTTGTCCGGGTACACGTACGGCTTGCCCTGCGCGTGCCGGAAGGCGAAGGCGCCCAGCGTCGGCATCTTGGCGATCAGCCGGCGGATCTGCAGCGCCCGCGACTCCTCGTCGAAGATGTCGCGCGACTCGGGGTAGAAGGTGGACAGCGCGCCGACCGAGGCGAGCAGCATGCCCATCGGGTGCGCGTCGTAGCGGAAGCCCTGCATGAAGGTCTTCAGGTTCTCGTGCACGAACGTGTGGTAGGTCACGTCGTGGGCCCAGGCCTCGTACTCCGCCTTGTTCGGCAGGGTGCCGTTCACCAGCAGGTAGGCGACTTCCAGGTAGTTCGACTGCTCGGCGAGCTGCTCGATCGGGTAGCCGCGGTACTCGAGGATGCCCTTGTCGCCGTCGATGTAGGTCACCGACGAGCGGCAGGAGGCCGTGTTGACGAAGCCCGGGTCGTAGGTGGCCAGGCCGCCGTCGGAGTCGGCGGCTCGGATCTGCTTGAGATCCGCCGCCCTGATGGTGCCATCGGTGATGGCAAGGTCGTAGTCCTTGCCGGTCCGGTTGTCCCGGACGGTGAGCGACTGTTCGGTCACGTTGCCCTCTTCGGAAGCTGGCGCCATCGTCCGGTGAGTGAGGGTTATCGTCGCCGGCGGGACGCGGATCGGACTGCAATCTTCTCCGCTACGCTAATCGGGTCCGGGGCCGCTTCCAAGCCAGGGTGGCGGGTCGCGCCGGACGGTAGTCGCGCTCGCTTTGACCCCAGGGTGCTCGCGCCGGTATTCTGGGCTGCTGTTGTGCGTTCCAGGTCCTCGCCGGCGTGGCGGACCGCTCGCCGACGTACCAGATTTGTCAACCTCTGAGAAACGAAGGTCAACGACCGTGCGCACGTACAGCCCGAAGCCTGCTGACGTCACTCGTGAGTGGCATGTGATCGACGCCACCGACGTCGTGCTCGGTCGGCTCGCCGTCCAGATCGCCACCCTGCTGCGCGGCAAGCACAAGCCGACGTTCGCGCCGCACGTGGACGGCGGCGACTTCGTCGTCGTCATCAACGCCTCAAAGGTCGCGCTGTCCGGCAACAAGCGGACCGACAAGATGGCCTACCGCCACTCGGGTCACCCGGGCGGCCTGTCGGCCACCCCGATCGGCGAGATCCTCGACAAGGACCCCCGCAAGGCCGTCGAGAAGGCTGTCTGGGGCATGCTGCCGAAGAACCGCCTCAGCCGGAAGCTGCTCACCAAGCTCAAGGTGTACGCCGGTCCGGAGCACCCGCACGCCGCCCAGCAACCGAAGACGTTCGAGATCACCCAGATCGCTCAGTGACAGCGATCGACCAGCCAGGTAGACGAGGATTCCCAGCGTGAGCGACATCACCACCGACACCGACGACTTCGACCCCGAGGTGCCGATCGAAACCGACGGCCCGGTCGCCTACACCTCCGAGACGAACCCGACGCCGGAGCAGCGGGCCGAGTCCGGCCGCGTCGCGGTGATCAACCCGGCCGGTGCCACCGGTCGCCGCAAGGAGGCCGTGGCGCGCGTCCGCCTCGTGCCGGGCACGGGCAACTGGACCGTCAACGGCAAGCCGCTGGAGGTCTACTTCCCGAACAAGGTGCACCAGCAGCACGTGAACGAGCCGTTCGTCGTCGCCGGCCTCGAGGGCTCCTACGACGTCATCGCCCGGATCAACGGCGGCGGCATCACCGGCCAGGCCGGTGCGCTGCAGCTCGGTGTCGCCCGCTGCCTGAACGCCGCCGACGAGGAGGCGAACCGTCCGGGGCTGAAGAAGGCCGGTCTGCTCACCCGCGACGCGCGGATCAAGGAGCGGAAGAAGGCCGGTCTCAAGAAGGCCCGTAAGGCTCCGCAGTACTCCAAGCGCTGATCAGCTGATGTCACGTTTGTTCGGCACGGACGGCGTCCGTGGCCTGGCGAACGAGGACCTGACCGCGGAGCTGGCTCTCGACCTGTCGGTCGCGGCCGCTCACGTTCTCGGCGAGGCCGGTGCCTTCGAAGGGCACCGGCCGCGCGCCGTCGTGGGCCGGGATCCCCGTGCCAGTGGTGAGTTCCTCGAGGCCGCCGTCGTGGCCGGGCTGGCGAGTGCCGGTGTCGACGTGGTCCGCCTCGGTGTGCTGCCGACGCCCGCGGTCGCGCACCTGACCGCCGCCACCGGCTCCGACCTCGGCGTGATCCTGTCCGCCAGTCACAACCCGATGCCCGACAACGGGATCAAGTTCTTCGCCCGCGGCGGCGTCAAGCTCGACGACGCGATCGAGGACGCCATCGAGGCCCGGATGGGTGAGGACTGGCAGCGCCCCACCGGCGCGGCCGTCGGCCGGGTGCTGGACGACGGCGCCGGCTTCGAGACCTACGTGTCCCACCTGGTCCGGTCCGCACCCAACCGCTTCGACGGCCTGAAGGTCGTCATCGACTGCGCCAACGGTGCGGCTTCCCTGACCGCGCCGGAGGCACTGCGCCGTCTCGGCGCGGAGGTGATCACCTGCGCCTCCAGCCCGGACGGGCTGAACATCAACCTGAACTGCGGCTCCACCCACATGGAGGGACTCCGCCGTGAGGTGGTCGGCCACGCTGCCGACGTCGGCATCGCCCTGGACGGTGACGCCGACCGCTGCCTGGCCGTGGATGCCAGTGGTGAGCTCGTCGACGGGGACCAGATCCTGGCCGTGCTGGCCCTGGCCATGCGCGAGCAGGGCCGGCTTTCCAACGACACCGTGGTGGCCACGGTGATGAGCAACCTCGGCTTCGTCCAGGCGATGGTCCGAGAGCGCATCGCCGTCGAGCAGACCAAGGTCGGCGACCGGTACGTGCTGGAGGCGATGAAGGCCGGCGGACACACGCTCGGCGGCGAGCAGTCCGGTCACGTCATCCTGTCCGACCATGCGACCACCGGCGACGGCACCCTGACCGCGGTCATGCTGTTGTCGCGGGTGGCTCAGAGCGGCAAGAGCCTGCAGGACCTGGCCGGCGTGATGACCCGCCTGCCGCAGGTGCTGGTGAACGTGTCCGGCGTCGACAAGGCCCGGGCAGGCACCGATCCCGACGTACAGGCTGGGGTGGCGGCCGCGACCGCCCGGCTCGGGGACACGGGCCGCGTGCTGCTCCGCCCCTCGGGCACGGAGCCGCTGGTCCGCGTGATGGTCGAGGCCGAGTCCAGCGACACGGCCCGCGAGGTCGCCGCCGACCTCGCCGCCGTGGTCGAGGCGTCCCTCAAGCTCTGATTCCCGCCCGGCCGGGCAACAGCCCGTCGCCGGGCGCGCACCTGCGCGTCACCAGCCCGGGTTGCCCCCTGGATCGTCGTTCCCTCTTGACCCGCCCTTGAGGCGTGGGTAACTTTCGTGGCCGGGGAGCCGTCTAGTAATTCAATTACCTTAGGGGCCGGTCAATGTCCGCCTTGCGCCGCTTCGCACTCGCCACTCTCGCCACGCTGACTGCCACTGCCACGGCTGCTGCGCCGTCGGTCGCGACCAGCACTCCACCGCCGGAACCGGCCGACCAGGCCGACGCACCGGCCGCCTCCACCGTGCAGGAGGCCGCCAGGGCCCTGCGGGGGATGTCGCTGGAGGAGAAGATCGGGCAGATGTTCGTGCTGTTCGCCTACGGGCCGGACGCCGCTCAGCCTGACGCCCGCAACACCGCCTTGTACGGCGTGGCCACGCCAGCCGAGGTGATCGCCAAGTACAAGCCGGGCGGCTGGATCTACTTCAGCGCACGCGACAACGTGCAGAGCCCGACCCAGCTGGCCACCTACTCGAACCAGCTGCAGACCGCCGCGATCGCGACCGGCATGCACGTGCCGTTGAACATCGCCACCGACCAGGAGCAGGGCGTGGTGGTCCGGATCGGGCCGCCGGCTACGCAGTTCGGCGGGAACATGGCGCACGGCGCCGCCCGCAGCGTCGAGGATGCGCGGACCGCCGCCGGCATCACCGGCCGGGAGCTGAAGGCGATGGGCATCCACCAGGATTACGCGCCGGTCGCCGACGTGAACGTGAACGCGCTCAACCCGGTGATCGGGGTCCGCTCGTTCTCCTCGGACCCGCAGCTGGTGGCGGACCTGACCGTGGCCCAGGTTCAGGGCTACCAGAAGGACGCCAAGATCATGGCCACGGCGAAGCACTTCCCGGGTCACGGCGACACGGTGGACGACAGCCACACCGCGCTGCCGACGATCAACCACACCCTCGAGCAGTGGAACACGATCGACGCGCCGCCCTTCAAGGCCGCGATCAAGGCCGGCATCGACTCGATCATGACCGCGCACATCGTGGTCCCGTCGCTGGACCCGTCCGGTGACCCGGCGACGCTGAGCAAGCCGATCCTGACCGGCGTGCTGCGCAACCAGCTCGGCTTCAAGGGCCTGATCATCACCGACGCGCTGGAGATGGCCGCGGTCCGGGCGAAGTACGGCGACGCCGAGGTGGCCGTCCGCGCGATCGAGGCCGGTGCGGACCAGCTGCTGCTGCCGCCGGCGCCCGACGTGCAGTTCAAGGCCGTCACGGATGCGGTCCGGTCCGGGCGGATCAGCGAGCAGCGGATCGACGAGAGCGTGATGCGGATCCTGCTGCTGAAGCTCACGCACGGCGTGATCACCAAGCCGTTCGTCGACCCTGCCGAGATCCCCAGCACGGTCGGTACGCCGCAGAGCCTGGCCACGGCGCAGGGCATCGTCGACAAGAGCGTCACGCTGGTGAAGAACGACGCCGGCACGCTGCCGCTCAGCAACGACCCGCGGTCGATCCTGGTCACCGGCTGGGGCGTCACCACGACCCGGACGCTGGGCGCCGACCTCACCGCGCGAGGCGCGACGACCACGGTCCGGGAGACCGGTGCGGCGCCGTCGGACGCCGCGATCGCAGATGCCGTGGCCAAGGCCCAGGCCAATGACGTCACCGTCGTGCTCACCCAGAAGGCCTGGGACACCAAGGTGACCGACAAGCTCGGCAAGCAGCAGAAGCTGGTGAAGGCCCTGCTCGCCACGGGCAAGACCGTGATCGTGGTGGCGGTACGCGACCCGTACGACATCGCCTACTTCGATGCCGCGCCGACGTACGTCGCGACGTACTCCTACGCCGGGGTCTCGATGGAGTCGCTGACCAAGGTGCTGTACGGCGAGATCGCGCCGACGGGCAAGCTGCCGGTCGACATCCCTGTCGCCGGACAGCCCAACACCCCGCTCTACCCGTTCGGCCACGGGCTCACCTGGTGACCGGGCCGAGGCGGGAGCTGCCCCGCCGCCGGGTGCTCGGCCTGGCCGCGGCGGCGGTTGCCGGTACGACGGCCTGGGCGAACGGCATGCTGCCGGCCCGGGCGACCACGGCCGGCGAGCACGGCTGGGTGATGTCGACGCTGGCCCGGATGACCCTCGAGCAGAAGGTCGGCCAGCTGTTCGTCAACTACGTCTACGGGCCGACAGCGGACACGGCCGACCAGCGCAACAACGCCAAGTACGGCGTGGCGACGGGCGCCGAGGCGGTGCGCAAGTATCACCTCGGCGGCGTCATCTACTTCGCCTGGACCGACTCGGTCGCGAACCCGACGCAGATCGCGGGCCTCTCGAACGGTCTGCAGCAGGCAGCGCTCGACACCGACCAGGTGCCGCTGCAGATCGCCACCGACCAGGAGTACGGCGTGGTGTTCCGGGTCGGACCGCCGGCCACGCAGTTCCCCGGCGCCATGGCGCTCGGTGCATCCCGGTCGGCGGACAACGCCCGGCTGGCCGGTCGGATCGGCGGGCGTGAGCTGCGGGCGGTCGGTGTCACCACCGACCTCGCCCCGGTCGCGGACGTGAACGTGAACCCGCTCAACCCGGTGATCGGCGTCCGCTCGTTCTCGTCCGACCCGCAGCTGGTCGCCCAGCTCACGGCCGCTCAGGTGAGCGGGTACCAGCGCAGGGGCGGGGTGGTTGCCACCGCCAAGCATTTCCCCGGTCACGGTGACACCGCGACGGACAGCCACACCGGCATCCCGGTGATCAGCCACACCCGGGCGCAGTGGGACACGATCGACCGGCCTCCGTTCGAGGCGGCGATCCACGCCGGCATCGAGTCGATCATGACCGCGCATATCGTCGTACCGGCACTCGATCCGTCCGGGGACCCGGCAACGCTGAGCAGGCCGATCCTGACCGGGATCCTGCGCGAGCAGCTCGGCTTCGACGGGGTGGTGATCACCGACTCGCTCGGCATGCAGGGCGTCCGGGACAAGTATGGCGACGCGGAGATCCCGTTGCGCGCCATCGAGGCCGGCGTCGACCAGCTGCTGATGCCCGTCGACATGGACCTCGCCTACAACTCGGTGCTCAACGCGGTGCGTTCCGGCCGGATCAGCGAGCGGCGGATCGATAGCAGCGTCGAGCGCATCCTGGCGCTGAAGTGGCGCACCGGCGTGGTCGAACGCCCGTACGTCGACGTGGCGCGGGTCCCCGCGGTGGTCGGTACGCCGGAGAACTACGCGGCAGCACAGGGCATCGCTGACGTGACGACCACGCTCCTGAAGAACGACGCCGGGTTGTTGCCGCTTTCCGCTGCACCTCGCTCCGTCCTGGTCACCGGCTACACGCCGGCGGCTCTGGCGAGCTCGTTGCAGCAGCGCGGCGCGACCACGACCGTCAGGGACACCGGTGCCACACCCACCGATGCGAAGATCGCGGACGCTGTCGCCCAGGCGAACAAGGCGGACCTGACCGTCGTCCTCACCATGAAGGCCTGGGACACGGCCGTCACGGACAAGCAGGGCAAGCAGCAGAAACTGGTGAAGGCGCTGCTGGCGACCGGCCGCCCGGTCGTGGTCGTCGCCGTCCGCGACCCGTACGACGTCGCCTACTTCGAGGCGCAGACGGCGCTGGCGACGTACTCCTACACCGCCGTCTCCATGGAGGCACTGGCGAAGGTGCTGTACGGCGAGATCGCGCCGGCCGGCAAGCTCCCGGTGGACATTCCGGTCGCGGGTGATCCCGAGACCGTGCTGTACCCGTTCGGGCACGGCCTGACCTGGCCGGCCGGTGAGAGCCGGCTGACGGTCGCGTCGTACAACATCCACGCTGGGGCGGGGGAGGACAACGTCTTCGACCTGGACCGCACGGCGGCGGCGATCAAGGCGCTGGACGCCGACGTGGTCGGGCTCCAGGAGGTCGACGTCCACTGGGGTGCCCGCAGCGAGTGGCTCGACACGATCGGGGAGCTGGCACGGCGGCTTGGCATGCACGCGGGGTTCGCGCCGATCTACGACTTCGACCCACCGGAGGCCGGGGCGCCGCGTCGTCAGTACGGCGTCGGCGTGCTGTCCAGGTTCCCCCTGGTGCGGACCGAGAACCACCAGATCACGCGGCTGTCGACCCAGGACCCGAACCCTGTCCCGGCGCCGGCGCCCGGCTTCCTCGAGGCCGAGCTCGATGTCCGCGGGCGACGGGTGCATGTCTACGTCACCCACCTGGACTACCGGGCCGATCCGTCCGTGCGTCGGGCGCAGGTCGCCGACACGCTGGCGATCCTGGCGGCGGACCCGACGGCAGACCGGCAGATCCTGGTCGGCGACTTCAACGCCGAGCACCAGGCGCCCGAGCTGGCCGGCCTCTGGACGGCGGTCTCGGACAGCTGGACCGCCGCCGCCCAGACCACGGGTGGCCCGTCGACCTATCCGGCGGTCGTCGCGGTGAAGCGGATCGACTTCGTCACCATCGGTCCGAAGATCCGGGTTCGCGACGCGGCCGTTCCGGAGAAGCCGGGCGCCACCGACGCGAGTGACCACCGTCCGGTCGTCGCGAACCTCTTCCTCCAGTCCTGACCCCTTCCCGCCCTTCCTGAAGGAGAACCGATGAAGCGACGTAGCTTGCTCGCCGGTGCCGGCGCACTCGCCGCCGCCCCGCTGCTGGACGTACAGCCCGCCCTCGCCGGTGACGACAACAGCCGCAGCCTGGGCAGGGTGGTAACCGGTGCCCAGTCGCTGGCCGACTCGGGGTGGACGGCGTTCGCGGGTCAGAAGGTCGGGGTGATCAGCAACCCGACCGGAATCCTGAACGACCTGTCCCACATCGTCGACACGATGCACGCGTCCGGCGCGGTGAACGTGGTCGCGGTCTTCGGGCCCGAGCACGGCTTCCGCGGCACTGCCCAGGCCGGCGACTCCGAGGGCAACCACGTCGACCCGCGCACCGGGATCATGGTTTACGACGCGTATGGCGCGAACGCGGCCAAGCTGGCCGGGTTCTACCGGACCTCCGGCGTGGAGACGGTGGTCTTCGACATCCAGGACGTCGGCGCCCGCTTCTACACCTACATCTGGACCATGTACGAGGCGATGCTGGCCGCGGTCCAGACCGGCGCGCGCTTCGTCGTGCTGGATCGGCCCAACGCCGTCGGCGGCTACGCCCGTGGACCGATGCTGAAGCCGGGCTACACCTCCGGAGTCGGCAAGGAGGAGATCCTCCAGCAGCACGGCATGACCGTCGGCGAGCTGGCCCGGCTCTTCAACGCCGAGTACCTCCCGCTCGACACCGGCGGCGCCCGCCTGACCGAGCTTCAGGTCATTCCCCTGCGGGGCTGGCAGCCGGACCGGACCTACGCCGAGACGGGCCTGACCTGGGTGATGCCCAGCCCGAACATGCCGACTCCGGACACGGCCCTGCTGTACCCGGGCACGTGCTTGTTCGAGGCGACCAACCTGTCCGAGGGGCGCGGCACGACGCGCCCCTTCGAGCTGATCGGCGCGCCGTACATCGACTACCGGTGGGCGGAGGCCTTGTCGGCAAAGGAGGTCCCGGGCGTGGAGTTCCGGGAGGCCTACTTCACGCCCCTGTCGAGCAAGAACGCCAACAAGTTGTGCGGCGGCGTTCAGGTGCAGATCACCGAGCCGGACAAGATCGAGGCGATCACCGCGGCCACGCACATGATCGTCGAGGCCAAGCGGCTGTACCCGGAGTTCAGCTGGCGGGCCGAGACCCCGCCCGGCCGGTGGATCGACCTGCTGACCGGCTCGGACCGGTTCCGCACGATGCTCACCGCGGGCGCGTCCGCGGAGGAGATCGTGGCCGCCTGGCAGCCGGAGACGGACGCCTGGAACGCACGCCGTGCTCAGTACCTGCTCTACAACGGAGCGCACCGGTGAGGCGGACCGTCGCGGTCACCGCAGTCGCTACGCTGTTCCTCACCATGGCCACCCCTGCAGTTGCCACCAGCAACCATCAGCCCGGACGCTTCGACCTGCCGTACGACGGGTACGCGCAGAGGTCGACCCTGTTGCGGGACGCGACCCCGGCGAAGGCCGGGCTCGATCCCGCGCCGATCGACGCGGCGCTCGCCCAGGTCGACGGCTGGACCCGCCCGACGGGCACCGCCAAACCCCTGTACGCCGGCGCGGTGACGCTGCTCGGCCACGACGGCCGGGTGGTCACCCGGAACGCGACCGGCATGGCGCTCAAGTACGCGGTGAACTCGGCCGGCACCGGCACTGAAGAATTGCCGGCGGACCAGCAGATCCCGATGCGCACCGACACGATCTTCGACATGGCGTCGGTGTCGAAGCTGTTCACCTCGATCGTCGTGCTGCAGCAGGTCGAGGCCGGCCGGATCGACCTGGACGCGCCGATCGCGACGTACGTGCCGGAGTTCGCCGAGAACGGCAAGGAGGCGATCACCGTCCGGCAGGCGCTCACGCACACCACCGGACTGCCCGCCTGGCTGCCGTTGTGGAGCGCCCAGCCGGACCCGGCCTCGCGGATGCACATGGCGCTGACCGCGAAGCCGACCAGCGTGCCGGGTACCAGGTACCTGTACAGCGACCTGAACCTGATCTCGCTCGGCGAGGTGGCCGCCCGCGCCTCCGGCAAGTCGCTGGACCGGCTGGTCGCGGACGGCATCACCAAGCCGCTGCGGATGCGCGACACCGGGTACAACCCGGACCCGAGGAAGAAGTCGCGGATCGCCGCAACCGAGTTCCAGGCGTCGCCGCCGCGCGGCATGGTCTGGGGCGAGGTGCACGACGAGAACGCATGGTCGCTCGGTGGTGTCGCCGGGCACGCCGGTGTGTTCTCCACGGCCGACGACCTGGCCGTGCTGGCCCAGACGTTCCTCAATGGTGGCAGCTACGCCGGGGCACGGATCCTGAAGGAGAGCTCCGTCACCGCGATGATCACGAACTTCAACCAAGCCTTCCCCGGCAACGACCACGGCCTGGGCTTCGAGCTCAACCAGCGCTGGTACATGAGCGGCCTGTCCGGGCCACGCACGGCCGGCCACACCGGCTACACCGGGACCTCGATCGTGATCGACTTCGACTCGCGCTCCTTCGCGATCCTGCTCACCAACCGGGTCCACCCGAGCCGTAGCTGGGGCAGCAACAACCCGGCGCGGCGGGCCGTCGTACAGGGCCTCGCGCTGGCTCTCGGCGTGAAGCCGCAGCATGGCCTCGATGCCTGGTTCTCCGGTACGGCGGATGCGAGCACCGCGACGCTGACCACCAGGGTCGCCGTACCGGCCGAAGGCGCGCGGGCCTCGTTCGACCTGTTCGTCGACACCGAGGACAGCGACTTGCTGTACCTGGAGAGCTCACCGGACGGCGCCACCTGGACGAAGGTTCCCTTCACCGTCACGGATCGCGGCTCGATGACCGAGACGGACGGATCGATCAGCGGCTCCGGCGACCGGCACTGGCAGCAGGCCTCCGCGGACCTGGCCGCCGGCGATCAGCTGCTCCGGTGGCGCTACACCTCCGACCCGCTCTACACGGGCCGTGGTGTCTACGTCGATGGTGTCAGGATCATGAGCGGTCACCGTGTGCTGCTCGACGCTGAACGAACGCCTGAGTCATTCGTCGCCGCCGGTTGGAGACTTTCGCGTCGGTGACCCCGTCCGGTGCCTATCCGCCGTACCGTGGCGCTATGACTTCCATGAGCTCTCCCGAACCCACGGGGCCGCTGCTGGTCCGGGTCCGCGCGGTGATGCCCGCGCTGGCCCCGGCCGAGCAGCGGGTGGCGAACGCGGTGCTCGCCGATCCGGGCGGGGTGGCGGCGATGACGATCTCCGAGCTCGCCGACGTGGCCTCCACGTCGGAGACGACGGTGATCCGGTTCTGCAAGCAGATCGGCGTGCCCGGCTACCCGCAGCTCCGCCTGCAGCTGGCCGCGCAGTCCGCGCAGGAGAGTGTGCGACCTGAGGTCGGCGGGGACATCGAGCCGGGCGACTCGTTGGCGGACGTGGTCGGCAAGGTCGCGTTCGCCGACGAGCGGGCCGTGCGGGAGACCGCGCAGCAGCTGGACGTGGATGCCCTCACCAAGGTCGTCGCCGCCGTCGCGAAGGCGCCCCGGGTGGACATCTACGGGTCCGGGGCGAGTGCCTTCGTGGCGCTCGACCTGCAGCAGAAGCTGCACCGGATCCGCCGGGTCGCGTTCGCCTGGTCGGACGTGCACGTGGCGCTGACCAGCGCGGCACTGCTCGGGCACGACGACGTCGCGGTCGGTATCTCCCACACCGGCACCACGGTCGAGGTGGTGGAGGCGCTGGAGGAGGCCGCCAAGCACGGGGCGACCACGGTGGCGGTGACGAACTTCCCACGCTCGCCGCTCGCCCGGACGGCCGACCTGGTCCTGACCACCGCGGCCCGCGAGACGACGTACCGGTCCGGGGCGATGTCGAGCCGGATCGCCCAGCTCGTGGTGGTCGACTGCGTCTTCATCGGCGTCGCCCAGCAGGTGCTGCCGGATGCCCGAAAGGCGCTCGAGACGACGGCCAGCGCGGTGCGCGGGCACCGGCTGAAGGGTTCTGTCAATGATCAACAGAATTGAATATTCATCAGTAGGAAACTAACATCGGTGTGGTGATCGCACCCACCGAGCAGCGCAACCCCCGGACGCTCGCGATCGATGCGGTGGGTACCGCCGAGATCCTCCGGATGGTCAATGAGGAGGACGCCCGGGTCGCGGGCGCGGTCGCCGCGGTGATCCCCGCGCTAGCCCGCGTCGTGGACGCCGCCGTCGAGGCCGTCCGCAACGGTGGCCGGGTCCACTACTTCGGTGCCGGCACGTCCGGCCGGCTCGCCGTTCTCGACGCCGCCGAGCTGTTGCCGACCTTCCATGCGCCCGACGACCTGGTCGTGGCCCACCATGCCGGTGGCATGGAGGCGTTGCTGCGCGCGGTCGAGAACGTGGAGGACTCCGAGGAGGGCGGCGCGGCAGACGCGGCCGAGGTGACCGCGCGAGATGTCGTGCTCGGTCTGGCCGCCTCCGGCAGCACCCCGTACGTCGCCGGCGCCCTGCGGATGGCGCGAGCGGTCGGTGCCACGACGGCCCTGGTGACCTCCAACCCGTCGGCCCCGCTGGCCGAGCTGGCCGACATCGTGATCGCCGCCGACACCGGGCCCGAGGTGATCGCGGGTTCCACCCGGCTGAAGGCCGGCACGGCGCAGAAGATGATCCTGAACAGCTTCTCCACCACGTTGATGATCAAGCTCGGCCGCACCTGGTCGAACCTGATGGTCGACATGGTTGCCACCAACAACAAGCTCCGCGGGCGGATGCTGCGGATCCTGTCCGAGGCGACGGGCGCGGACGCGGCGGCCAGCTCGGCCGCGCTCGCCGCAGCTGACGGTGAGCTGAAGCCCGCGCTGGTGCACCTGCTGACCGGCAGTCCGGTGGCGGAGGCCCGGGTGGCGCTCGAGCAGGCCGACGGCAGGGTCGCCGTCGCGCTCGGAAAACTGGGCGCGCCCGCGTAGCTCGCTGTCCTACAGTGAGGCCCTGCTGACCCCGGAGCAGAACGACCACCTGAACGCGGTGAACGCCAGAATGGGCTACCGCCCGGTGGAACTGAACCAGGGCTGGCAACGCATGCCCTGAACGCGCCTCAGCACGAGGTCCGCCGCGCCGAAGGCCCCCGCCGCCGCCGGCGAGGCCGAGCCGGTCCACTCGGTCACCGACCGGACGATCCCGGGCCCCGACGGCGAGCTGCCGATCCGCGTCTACCGGCCGGATGCCGATGGGCGGCTCCCGACCCTCGTCTACTTCTTCGGTGGAGGCTGGACGCTCGGCAGCATCGACACGGCGGACGGCATCTGCCGCCGATTGGCCAACGCGGTGCCTTGCCAGGTGATCGCCGTCGGCTACCGGCTGGCGCCCGAGAACCCGTGTCCGGCTGCTGTGCACGACTGTCATCAGGCGACCCTGTGGATCTCCCGGCATGCGTCGGAGCTGGGCGTCGATCCGTCGCGGCTAGTGGTGGGTGCGGACAGCGCCGGCGGGAATCTCACGGCAGCGACCACCTTGCTCGCCCGTGACGCCGGGCCTGCGCTGGCCGGGCAGTTGTTGGTGTACCCGAACACGCTGTACGGCTCGGACACCGCGTCGATGCGTGCGGGCGACGACCCGTACCTGTTCAACCGCACCTCGGTCAGCTGGTACTGGGAGCATTACCTGACCGATCCTGCCGACGGCGCTGATCCGCTCGCCTCGCCGTTGCTCGCGCCCGACCACAGCGGCCTGCCGCCGGCGCTGGTGATCACGGCCGAGTTCGACCCGCTCCGCGACGAGGGCGAGCTCTACGCCGAGAAGCTCCAGGCCGCAGGGGTCCCCGCCGAGCTCAGCCGGTACGACGGGATGGTGCACGGCTTCTTCGCAATGCCGGGCGCACTCGATGGCGGCCGCAAGGCGATTGCCGAGGCCGCGGCCTTCCTGCGCCGGCTCTTCGTAGCCTGACGGCGTCGCGTCCTGCCGACTTCCATGGATCTTGCCGTCGCGGGTCTTCGCGTCACGGGTGGCGCCGAGTGAGGGCCACCAGGTACCGGCAGGGCAGCCGCGTCGGATTGATGAAGGTGCAGGGTGACGGATCGCCCAGCTGGAGGCAGTCCCCGGCGTCGAGCTCGTGCACCGTATCGCCCTCGCAGAAGCGCAGGTGTCCCTCCAGCACCCAGATCTGCTGGTGGATGAAGGCGTAGGTATCGGCCGGGAAGGTGAGCTCCGTACCTGCCGGGAGCTCGACGTCGACCAGCTGGAGCGGCCCCCCGGCAGGCGGTGACACCGCGCGGCGCCGGTAGCCGCTGGCTGGATCGACCCAGACCGGCTGGTCCGCGACCCGGACGAGGCGCCGGTCGTCGACTTCCGCACGAGCCACGAGCTCGGTGAGGGTCATGCCCAGCGCTGCCGACAGGCGACCGAGGAGCGCGGCCGTGGGTTGTGCCTCGCCTCTCTCGACCTTGCCGATCATCGCCCGGGAGACCCCGGAGTGCTCGGCCAGGGTGTTGACCGACAGATCCCGGGCCAGCCGTGCAGAGCGCAGCGTGGCGGCGATCGAAGCGGAGAGCTGATCTGGCATGTGTTCACTATAGGGGACAGTTGTCGCTACTATCGTGGCCATGAGTGGGATTCAGCCGATCGTGCGAGACGCTTCGGTGCGGGATGCCGAAGCCTGTGCGGCGATCTACGAGCCATACGTCACCGGCACCGCCATCACCTTCGAGATCGATCCGCCCTCGCCGGCGGAGATGGCCGAGCGGATCGAGACCGCTCGGCGAACGCATGCCTGGATGGTGCTCGAGCACGACGGCCGGGTCGCCGGCTACGCGTACGGCGGGCCGTTCAAGCCTCGCCCGGCGTATCGCTGGTCCTGTGAGGTCAGTGTCTACCTGGAGACGGGCCTGCGGCGGATCGGCGGTGGGCGCGCACTCTACGAGGCGCTCCTAGCCCGGCTGGCCGAGCGCGGCTTCCGGACCGCCGTCGCGGGCATGACGCTGCCGAACGAGGCGAGCGTCGGCCTGCACCGGGCGATGGGCTTCGAGCCGGTCGGCACCTACCGCCGCATCGGCTGGAAACACGACGCCTGGCACGACGTCGCCTGGGTCCAGCGCTCCCTCGCCCCCAGCCAGGATCCGCCCGTCGAGCCTCGCTGACCTCCGCTCGCGGCGAGATCGGTACTCCCACAGCGCCTTGAATTGGATCTGCCTGGAGGACCGCTGCCGTCCTTACGGTGGCAGGGAACGATATCCTCGCCGATCCTCCAGGAGAGCACCGTGAGCGACGAATGCAGCACCCTGCCGCGGACCGCGGGTGCCGAGGCCTCGCCCGTCGTTCCACCGATCCTGACGCCCGCCCTGCTGCGATTGCTCGTCGCTCTGGTCGGGTCGGCGTTCAGCTTCTACCTCCTGCTCTCCGTGGTCCCGCTGTACCTGGACCGTGCCGGGGCCGGGGGAGCCGGAGCAGGTCTGGCGATGGGCGTGATGATGCTCGCCACCGTGCTGACCGAGGTGGCCGTCCCGAGGATGCTCAGCGGCCTCGGCCAGCGTGCCGTGCTGGCCCTGGGGCTGGTCCTGATGGGCGCGCCCGCGCTGGTTCTGCCGCTGTCCTCAGGCCTCCCACTGGTGCTCACCGTCTGCCTGGCCCGAGGCGCGGGGTTGGCCATCCTCGTCGTCGCCGGCACGGCCCTGGTCGCAGAATTGGTGCCGACCAGTCGCAGGGCCGAGGGGCTGGGCCTGTACGGCGTCGTGGTGGGCGCGCCGGCCGTCGTCGGCCTGCCACTGGGTGTCTACCTGAGCAGCAGGATCGGCTTCGACCCGGTCTTCGTCATCGCCGCTGCCTCTTCTCTGGTCGGCCTGGTGATGCTGCCAGGGCTGCCCGGGGCAGAGCCGGCCGCGTCCAGGGCGCCACACGTGCCGATCCTGCGGGGGCTGGGCGGGAGCGGCCTGCTCCGACCGGCGATGGTGTTCGCAGCGGTGACCTTCACCGCCGGGGTCGTGGTGACCTTCCTTCCGCTCGCGGTCACCACCGGGCACTCCGTGGTGCCGATGGCCCTGCTCGCCCAGTCGCTGGTCACCCCGATCGCCCGCTGGGCGGCCGGCCGGTACGGCGACCGCTTCGGCTCGCGCCGGTTCCTCGTACCGTCGATCCTGGTCTCGGCCATCGGTGCGGCCGCGCTGATGCTCGTGGACAGGCCCGCGATGCTGATCGGCGGCATGCTGCTGTTCGGGATCGGCTTCGGTGCCGCGCAGAACGTCACCCTGGCGGTGATGTTCGAGCGAGCACCGGCGCAGGAGTACGGCCGGGTGAGCGCCGTCTGGAACATCGCCTTCGACGCCGGCATGGGCATCGGCGCGATCGGCTTCGGCGCTGTCGTGGGCTGGACCGGCTACCCCCTCGCGTTCGGGCTCACCGCGCTGGTCCTCGGCCTGGCGGTGATCCCGGCGGTCAAAGCTTCCGCAGCCTGACCCAGCGGACCGCGTGGTCGGCGCCCTTGCGCAGCACGAGGGTGGCGCGGGAGCGGGTCGGCAGGATGTTCTCCCGCAGGTTGGGCCCGTTGATGCCGTCCCAGAGCGACCCGGCCTTGGCGATCGCCTCGTCCCGGCTCAGCTCGCCGTACCGGACGAAGTAGGACTCGGGATTGCGGAAGGCCGTCTCCCACAGCTTCAGGAACCGGTGCACGTACCAGGCGCGGATGTCGTCGGCCGCGGCGTCGACGTACACGGAGAAGTCGAAGAAGTCGCTCACGGCGAGACCGCTCTTGCCGTCGCCGCGCCGGGGAGCGGGCTGCAGGACGTTCAGGCCCTCCAGCAGCAGGATGTCCGGCTGCTCCACCGTAGTGCGGACGCCTGGCAGCCGGTCGTAGTGCAGGTGCGAGTAGACCGGCGCCTCGACATTGTCCATGCCGGACTTCACCTCGACGACGAAGCGCAGCAGGGCCTTGCGGTCGTACGACTCGGGAAAGCCCTTGCGTTGCAGCAGGTCGCGGCGCTCCAGCTCAGCGTTCGGCCAGAGGAAACCATCGGTGGTGACGAGCGCGACCCGCGGGTGCTCCGGCCAGCGAGCCAGCAGCTCGCGCAGCAGCCGGGCGGTAGTGGACTTGCCGACGGCAACCGAACCGCCGATGCCGATCACGAAGGGGGTCCGGGTCGCGGCCGGCTTGCCGAGGAATGCCTCGGTGTCGGAGTGCAGGGCCCGGGCGTGCCTTACGTAGAGTGACAGCAGGCGAGACAGCGGCAGGTAGACCTCACGGACCTCGTTGATGTCGACCTCGTCACCCAGCCCGCGCAGCCGCTCGACCTCCTCGGCAGTCAGCGGTGACTCGGTGGTCTCGGCCAGCTGGGACCAGGCGGCACGATCGAGCTCCGTGTAGGGGGTCACCTCCCGCGGCGGCTGCAGCATGGGGCCCATTCTTCCCACACCCGAGCCCGCTACGCTGACCGGCATGTGCGGAATCGTTGGGTACGTCGGTGCGAATCCGGCGCTCGAGGTGGTCCTGGAAGGCTTGCGACGGCTGGAGTACCGCGGCTACGACTCCGCGGGTGTGGCCCTTGTCACTGACCAGGAAGTGGTCACCGCGAAGAAGGCCGGCAAGCTCGCCAACCTGGAGAAGGAGCTGGTCGGGCGGCCGCTGCCGCCGTCGACGACCGCTATCGGGCACACCCGCTGGGCCACCCACGGCCCGCCGAACGACCGCAACGCCCACCCGCACTGCGACAACTCGACCAAGGTCGCGGTGGTGCACAACGGCATCATCGAGAACTTCGCCTCGCTGCGGGCCGAGCTGGAGGCGCGCGGCAACGAGCTCGGCTCCGACACCGACACCGAGGTCGTCGCCCACCTGCTCGCCGAGGAGTTCACCGGCGACCTGGCAGACGCGATGCGGCGGGTCTGCCGCCGGCTGGACGGCGCCTTCACCCTGGTCGCGGTCCATGCGGACGTGCCGGACGTCGTGGTCGGGGCGCGGCGCAACTCGCCACTGGTGGTGGGCGTCGGCAACGGCGAGAACTTCCTCGCCTCGGACGTGTCCGCCTTCATCACCCACACGCGGGACGCGATCGAGCTGGGCCAGGACCAGGTCGTCGAGCTGCGGCCGACCGGTGTCACGGTGACGAACTTCGACGGCACCCCCGCCGACACGACGCCCTTCCACGTCGACTGGGACATCTCCGCCGCCGAGAAGGGTGGCTACGACTACTTCATGCTGAAGGAGATCGCCGAGCAGCCGAAGGCGATCGCGGACACCCTGCTCGGCCGGTTCAGCCCCGAGGGCCGACTGCACCTGGACGAGATGCGGCTGTCCGACGACGACCTGCGCGAGATCGACAAGATCATCGTGATCGCCTGCGGCACGTCGTTCCACGTCGGCCTGATCGCCAAGTACGCGATCGAGCACTGGACCCGGATCCCCTGCGAGGTGGAGCTGGCGAGCGAGTTCCGCTACCGCGACCCGATCGTCGACCGCTCGACCATGGTGATCGCGATCAGCCAGTCCGGCGAGACGATGGACACTCTGATGGCGCTGCGGCACGCGCGCGAGCAGCGGGCCAAGGTGCTGGCGATCTGCAACACCAACGGGGCCACCATCCCGCGCGAGTCCGACGCGGTGCTGTACACCTACGCCGGTCCGGAGATCGCCGTCGCCTCCACCAAGGCGTTCCTGACCCAGATCGTCGCCACCTACGTGATCGCGCTGTACCTGGCGCAGGTGCGCGGCATCATGTACGGCGACGAGATCGGCGCGATCATCAACGAGCTGGAGCAGGTGCCGGCCGCGGTCGCCAAGGTGCTGGAGTCGGTCGAACCGGTCCGGCGGCTCGCCCGCGAGCTGAAGGACGCGCGGTCGGTGCTGTTCATCGGCCGGCACGTCGGCTATCCGGTCGCGCTGGAAGGTGCGCTGAAGCTGAAGGAGCTCGCGTACATGCACGCCGAGGGCTTCGCGGCCGGCGAGCTGAAGCACGGACCGATCGCGCTGATCGAGGACCGCCTGCCCGTCTTCGTCGTGGTCCCGCCCAAGGGCCGCGACGTCCTGCACGACAAGATGGTCAGCAACATCCAGGAGGTGCGGGCCCGTGGCGCCCGCACCATCGTGTTGGTGGAGGAGGGTGACACCTCCGTCGACCCGTACGCCGACCACGTCATCCGGTTGCCGATGGTGCCGACGCTGATGCAGCCGCTGGTCGCCACCGTGCCGCTGCAGGTGTTCTCCTGCGAGATGGCGACGGCCAAGGGTCACGACGTCGACCAGCCCCGGAATCTGGCCAAGTCCGTGACGGTCGAATGATCGTCGGCGTGGGCATAGACGTGGTCGACGTGGATCGCTTCGTGCAGACGCTCGAGCGCACGCCCGGTCTGCGCGACCGGGTCTTCACCGACGCCGAGGCGCACAAGCCGCCGGCCTCCCTGGCCGCGCGTTTCGCGGCCAAGGAGGCCCTCGCCAAGGCCCTCGGTGCCCCGGCGGGGATGCAGTGGCACCATGCCGAGGTCCGGACCGACGAGACCGGCAGGCCCTGGCTGGAGATCACCGGCACGGTGGCCGAGCGTGCGGCCCAGCTGGGCGTCCAGAGCATGCACCTGTCGTTGAGCCATGACGCGGGCATCGCGTCGGCCGTGGTCGTCCTGGAGGGTTGAGAATGCGCCGCGCCCACACCGTCGCCCAGGTCCGCCGGGCCGAGCGGGAGCTGATGGCGCGGCTGCCCGAGGGCACGTTGATGCAACGCGCCGCCACCGGACTGGCGGTTGCCATCAGCAACTTCCTCGGCTACTCGTACGGCGCCCGCGTGGTGCTGCTGGTCGGCTCGGGCGACAACGGCGGCGACGCCTTGTACGCGGGCGAGAAGCTGGCTCGTCGGGGCGCCCAGGTGGCTGCGATCCTGCTGTCCGACAAGGCTCACACGCGCGGCATCACCGCGCTGCTCTCAGCCGGGGGCAGGGTCGGCTCGACCGATGCGATCGCCGCCGCGGATGTCGTGGTGGACGGCATCGTGGGTATCGGCGGTCACCCTGGCCTCCGAGCGGAGGCGCTGGCCGCGGTGGAGCTTGCGCAGCGGCACGCAGTGCCGATCGTCGCCGTCGACACGCCGTCCGGCGTGGACGTCGACACGGGCGAGACCCCCGCCGAGCATGTGAGGGCCGCTCTCACCGTCACCTTCGGCACTCACAAGATCTGTCACCTGATCGATCCGGCTGCCACCGCGTGCGGCCCGGTCCACCTGGTCGAGATCGGTCTCGACCTGCCGCAGGCGCCCGTCGAGTCGCTGCAGGCTGAAGATGTGCGGCGGCTCTACCCGGTCCCGCACGGTGAGTCCGACAAGTACTCGCGCGGCGTCCTCGGCCTGGTGGCCGGATCGGCGCAGTACCCGGGCGCCGCGGTGATAGCGACCGCCGGCGCGCTCGGCGGCCCGATCGGCATGCTCCGGTACGTCGGGCCCGATCCCGTCGCGGAGGCGGTGCGTGCGGTCCACCCCGAGGTGGTCGCCGGCGAAGGTCGAGTGCAGGCCTGGGCGGTCGGCTCGGGCCTCGGTGACGAGTTCGACCGTGACCGGCTCCAGGAACTGCTGTCAGGCGACGAGCCGGTGCTGCTCGACGCTGACGGACTGAAGGCGCTCAGCGGCCCGGTCAAGGCTCGCGTGCTGCTCACGCCGCACGCGGGTGAGCTCGGCCGCCTCCTCGACGTACCGAGGGAGTGGGTCGAGGCACGGCGGCTCGAGCACGCCCGGGCGGCCGCCGAGCGATTCGGCGCGACGGTACTGCTGAAGGGTTCGACCACGGTGATCGCCGCACCGGACGGGCAGGTGCGAGTCAACTCCAATGCGCCCGCCTGGCTCGCCACCGCCGGCGCAGGCGACGTACTGGCGGGGCTGTGCGGCTCGTTGCTCGCCGCCGGCCTCGACCCGCTCGATGCCGCGAGTGTGGGCGCCTACCTGCATGGCGCAGCGGCGAACCTCGCCGCGGCAGGCGGCCCGGTCGTCGCGCTGCAGGTCGCCGGCCAGGTTGCGAATGCGACCCGGCAGTTGTTGCGCGATGCCTAGCTGCTGTGCAGAACGAGGATGGCGTTCGCGGCGGTGATCGTGAGCCGGTCGGACTCGAGCCGCCAAGCGGGCTTCGACGACAAGACGCCGGCCAGCCACCTGTCCTGCGCGTGCCGAGGAGCATCGCAGCCCATCTCGGTCACGGCGAGGTCCTCGAGCTCCAGCCTGCCGTCGCCGGTCGAGACCGGCGCCTGCATCGAGTTGCAGCCGGCATCGGCCAGCAACCTACCGTCATCGGTGAACTGCAACCGGATGCGGGTCTTCGTCACCAGCTGTCTGGGCTTGCCGTCCTCGGTCACCGAGGTGGACAGGAACGATCGGCCTTTCAGTGATCCAGCGGCACCGCCGGGGGCGGTGCCGTCACCGCACGCTGTCACAGGCAGGGCCAGGCCGGCCACGATCACGGCCATCGTTCGCATCTTCACACCGGTACGACGTCCCCCGGCGCGGGCAGGTTGTCCGCGG
>DASTVQ010000115.1:0-42540 GCA_035759015.1 Kribbella sp. | reverse complement strand
GGTTCGGACCGATCGACGGCGACACGCAGGCGCAGAGGGCGGGTTCGGACCGATCGACGGCGACACGCAGGCGCAGAGGGCAGGTTCGGACCGATCGACGGCGACACGCAGACGCAGGGGGCGGGTTCGGACCGATGGATGGCTAAGGGTTGGGGGTGGGCTAGGGGTGGATGACGGTTATGCCGGCGGGGGTAGCGGTGGTGAGGCCGGCTAGGGCGGCGGGGGTTTCGTCGAGGCTGATGGCGCGGGTGACCAGGTCAGCTGGGCGGAGGGCGCCGGAGGCGACGAGGTCGAGCATCTCGGGGTAAGAGTGAGCCGCCATGCCGTGGCTGCCCAGCCACTGCAGCTCTTGGCCGATCAGCCGGGCGACGTCCAGTTGTACGCCGGACGGCAGCAGGCCCACCTGCAGATGCCGGCCACGCGGTCGCAGCGATCGCAAGGCGTCCTGGACGACCCGGTTGTTGCCGAGCGCATCCATCGTGACGTGAGCACCGCCACCGGTCAGGTCGAGGATCTCCTGCACCGCATCGGCCACAGGATCCCGCAGCGGACCGGCTACCGAAGCCCGTACCGGACCAGCGGTCGGTCGCTCCGTGGGGACGGCGGCTGCTCCGGTCGCGCGGGTGAGGACGGTGTGGGTGGCGCCGTGCTGGGCGGCCAGGGCGAGGGCGTCCGGGTTGGTGTCGACGGCGATGACGTGGGCGCCGAGGGCAGCGGCGATCATGACCGCGGAAAGCCCGACGCCACCGCACCCGAAGACGGCCACCGATTCGTCCGGCTGGACCCGGCCGACGTCGTGGATCGCCCGAAAAGAGGTGGCGAACCGGCAGCCGAGGCCGGCAGCGGTGTCGAAGTCGAGCGCGTCGGGCAGCCGGACGAGGTTCACCTCGGCGTATGGCAGGGCGACGTACTCGGCGAACGATCCCCAGTAGTTGAAGCCGGGCTGCAACTGGTTCGGGCAGACCTGTTGATTGCCTTCGAGGCACTGCTCGCAGCCGCCGCAGGCGCAGATGAACGGCGTGGTGACCCGGTCCCCGACCTTCCAGCCGGTGATGCCGGGGCCGACTTCCGCGATGGTCCCGGCGAGCTCATGACCGGGTACGTGCGGCAGGACGATGTCGGGGTCGTGCCCCTGCCAGCCGTGCCAGTCACTGCGGCACAGCCCCGTGGCCTCGACCCGGAGCACGACACAGCCCTCGGCCGCGACCGGTTCGGGGACGTCCTGGACCGAAGGGAGGACGCCGAACTGCTCGACGACGATCGCGCGCATCCGGCAATCCTCACCTACAGCCGGGCGGCTGACCAGAGCGTGCCCGGCCGCCGTCACCTCGGGCGGCTGACCGGTGGGCTTAGCCGCCGGCGACGGCTGGGATGATCGACACCTGGCCGCCGTCGGAGATGTTGGTCTGCAGTCCCTGGGCGAACCGTACGTCGTCGTTGTCGACGTACACGTTGACAAAGCGGCGGAGCTCTCCGGAGTCGTCCAGCACTCGTGCCCTGATGCCCGGGTACGACGTGTCGAGCGACTCCAGCACCTCACTCAGGGTCGAGCCCTCGACGGAGACCTCCGAGGCGCCCTGGGTGTAGGGCCGCAGGATGGTCGGGACGCGCACACTCACACTCACTGCAGTCCTGCCTTCACGAAGGCGTCGTACGACGCGGGGATGGTGACCTTCGGGCCCACCCGGTCGGCCACGGCGTCGAGCGTCTTCAGCCCGTCGCCGGAGTTGATGATGACAGTCTCGGCCTGCGGGTCGAGCTGACCGCTCTCGACCAGCTTCTTCAGGGTCGCGACGGTGACGCCGCCGGCGGTCTCGGTGAAGATGCCCTCGGTCCGGGCCAGCAGCCGGATGCCCTCGACCACCTCTTCGTCGGTGACGTCCGCGATGGCCCCGCCGGTACGCCGGGCCACGTCCAGCACGTACGGGCCGTCCGCCGGGTTGCCGATCGCCAGGGACTTCGCAATCGTGTCCGGCTTGACCGGTTTCACCACATCGTGGCCGTCGCGGAAGGCCTGCGCCACCGGCGAGCACCCCGTCGCCTGCGCGCCGTACACCTTGTAGTCGGTCGCGTCGACCAGCCCGAGCTTGCCCAGCTCGGTGAAGCCCTTGTCGATCTTGGTCAGCTGGGAACCAGACGCGACCGGGATGACGATCTGCTGCGGCAGGCGCCAACCCAGCTGCTCGGCGATCTCGAACGCCAGCGTCTTGCTGCCCTCGGAGTAGTACGGCCGGACGTTGACGTTCACGAACGCCCAGCCCTCCTCCTCACCCGCGATCTCGGAGGCCAGCTTGTTCACGTCGTCGTAGTTGCCCTCGACGGCGACCAGCGTGCCACCGTACACAGCGGTGGTGACCACCTTGGGGCGCTCGAGGTCGTGCGGGATGAAGACGACCGAGCGGATGCCGGCCCGGGCGGCCGCGGCGGCGACGGCGTTCGCCAGGTTGCCGGTGGAGGGGCAGGCTAAGACCTTCAGGCCCAGCTCGCGGGTGGCGCTCAGCGCGGACGCGACCACCCGGTCCTTGAACGAGTGGGTCGGGTTGCCCGAGTCGTCCTTGACCCACAGCTTCTTCAGGCCGAGCTCGCGGGCCAGGTTGCCCGCGTCGATCAGCCGGGTGTAGCCGGGCTCGGTGTTCGGGAAGCTCGCCACATCGGTCGGCACCGGCAGCAGCGGCTGGTAGCGCCAGATGTTCTTGGGTCCGGCCTCGATCTGCTCGCGGGTGATGGTGGGGAAGTCGTACCCGACCTCGAGCGGGCCGAAGCACTCCATACAGGCGTAGAACGGGCCGAGCGGCGACTTGGCGCCGCAGGCGCGACAGCTCAGGTGCGTTCCGTTGCCGAAGGCACCCTCCCGGACGGTGTGGGTGGGGGGTGCGGCGGTCAGGCTCATGACGGAGTTTCCCTCCTCATCTTCCCCGGGCCGGATCTCGGCGCAGGACGGAATTGGCACCGTTCCGCCGCGAGGGCCTCGGACCGAGACACCTCGACGGGGAGGGTTGCCGGGACTTCTGCGGGCCGTTTCCCTCAGTCCCTCTGGATGAGCACTGACGAGGCTACCGAATGAGGTCCACATTCCGTCTCGCCTTCTCAGTATGCGAGATCGCGGATCTCACCAGCCGCGGCGGCGCTCCAGCATCCGCATCATGGGAGTGGCCGCCACGCCGTGAACGCCGACACTCAGGACCACGGTGAACGCGACCGTGGCCCAGAGCCACGGCAGGTCCTCGGTGAACTCCGCGCCGGCGTAGGCGAGGTAGTAGATCGAACCGACCCCTCGTACGCCGAAAGCCGCCGTCACCCACCGTTCGGACCGCCTCATCGGCGTACGGTGCAGCGACAGCCACGCCGTCAGCGGGCGGATCACCAGCACCAGCAACATGCCGATCGCTACGCCTGAGGGCGTGAGCGGACCGAGGACGCCACCGGTGATCGCCACCCCGAGCAGCAGCAGGATCCCCCAGGTCAGGATGTGCTCCAGCTGCTCGAGGAAACTGTGCAACTCCTCGTGGAACTCGTGGTTGCGCTCCGCCGCCCGCAGCGTCAGCGCGGCGACGAAGACCGCCACGAACCCGTACCCGCGCAGCACCTCCGCCAGGCCGTAGACACCCAATGTCATCGCGAGGGCCAGCACCGGCTCCCGCGAGTAGGCCAGCCGGAAGCTCGGCAGCGGGGCGGAGAAGGCCATCCTGCCGAGCAGCCAACCCGCACCGACGCCGACGCCGACGCCGATCGCCGTCTTGCCGACCAGGTTCCAGGCGAACCACTCCAGCGCCCAGTCCCCCACCGCCCCTTTCGTCGCGGCGAAGACGGCCGCATAGACGAGCGGGAAGGCCAGGCCGTCGTTGAGCCCAGCCTCGGAGGTGAGCGCGAAACGGACCTCGTCGTCCTCTTCCGGCTCGACGCCCTCGCCGGTCGTCGGACCCTGGACCTGGACGTCGGAGGCGAGCACGGGATCGGTCGGAGCCAGGACGGCACCGACCAGCAGGGCAGTCGCGGGTGCCAGTCCGAGCAGCCAGCCCACACCGGCCACCGCGGCGACGCAGGCGGGCATCGCGATCAGCAACAACCGCCAGGTGACGCTCCACCGCCGCCAGCCGATCGGGCGATCGATGGCCAGCCCGACACCCATCAGAGCGACCAGAACGGTGAGCTCGGTGAGGTGCTCGGTCAGAGCCGGCTCGGCGATCGGGCTCAGGTGGCTGCGGTCCACCGCCAGGCCGAGCAGGAGACCCGCGCCCAGGAACGCGATCGGTGCGGAGATCGCGTAGCGGCGCAGCAGCCGCGGCAGGATCGCGCCGACCAGCAGTGCCAGTCCCGCGACCAGAAATAGACCGTCCCCGTCGATTCGCACCTGACCGACCCTAGTGTCCCGCGCCGCAACACCCCGCACGGAAGCAGCGGCAGACCCGGCCGCCGCCGCTCAGCGGAGCCGGTGGGTGGCGCCCGGCGTGTGCGTGGGCAGCGTCATCCGCGGGCCATGACGCGGATGCCCCTGACCCGTCAGCTCCAGCAGCCGCTGGACCCGGAACCGGTGTCCGCGATACGGCTCGATCAGCTCGGCACAACCGTCGTCGTCCAGTTCCTCGCCGGTCAGCGCGTAGGAGACGTTGCGCGACACGTGGTAGTCGGCGAACGAGAACGCGTCCGCGTCACCGTGGGCGCGTTGCCGCACCTCGGCGGCGGTCCACACACCGACACCGGGCAGCGACCGGAGCCGGCGCTCGACCTCGGCTCCGTCGCTCAGCAGCAAGGTCCGCTCCAGGGCGGCCGCCCGGGTCGCTGCTGTGATCACGACGCGGGACCTGCGCCCGTCCACGCCCGCGCGCAGCCACTGCCAGGACGGGATCAGCCGCCACTCCGTCGGCGCCGGCGGCACCATCAGGGCCCGCCCGTCGGCCGGCACCGGGCCGGGCGCCGGCTCGCCGTACTCGCGGATCAGCAGCCGCCACGCGCCGAACGCCTCCTTGCCGGTGACCACCTGTTCGATGCCGGCCGCAGCCATCGACTCGAAGACCGCCCGGGTCCGCGGCACGCGGAAGTGCGGGAATCGCCGAGCCGCCTCGACCAGCGGCCCGTGCTCGGGCAACGGCTCGAAGCCCTCCAAGCTGTCCGCCTCACCCAGCAGCTCCGGCACACCGTCGAGGGCCCACTCCGCGCCCGGGCCCCATGCCTCCGCCTCCACCTCGGCCGTCGCGGCGTACGGCCTCAGGCGCAGCAGGACAGGGCCGTCCGGCGTGCGGGTCGCCCGCCACACGGTCCGCGTCGCCCGGTCGAACCGGTACGTCGGATCGCCCGCACCCCGGCGGAGCCCACCGATCAGCAGGTGCGGATCCACCGGGCGCCCCGGCTGCCATCGACGTACCACCGAACTCACCGCCACAGTGTCGTCGATTGCACCGACAGGCATACTCCAGCCCCATGATCGGGTCGATACTGACCGCATGAACGAGGCGATGTCGGGCTGGCAGCGAGTGAAGTTCGTCGTGAACCTGGTCAACCTGTCGACAGCGAGCGGCGTCGTCGTCGGCCTGATCGGACGCGCCCGGTTCAGCCGCGGGCCGCGCGGCCTCCTCTACGCCACGGGCTACCGGCTGGGCTTCCCGATCGCGGGAGCCTTCACGATCGGGAACGTGGTGGTGTCCAAGCATGACCAGGCCTACTTCGACGGGAATCCCGGCCTGGTCAGGCACGAGGAGCGGCACTCCTGGCAGTACGTCTGCCTGATCGGTCTGCCGATGCTGCCGCTGTACGCGCTGGCCGCCTGCTGGTCGTGGCTGCGGACGGGCGACTTCGCCTCGCGGAACGCGTTCGAGCGACTCGCCGGCCTGGTCGACGGCGGCTACCACGAACGCCGGCCTCGCTCGCTCCTCAAGGCGTTCCGCCGCGGCTGATCACCGGCAGCAAAGCGTTCAGCCGCGAGCGGTGATGGCGTCGGCCAGAGCGGTGAGGACCGTGACCACCCCGGCTGGATCGTCGACGACGATGTCCGCGGCATCCGTCAGGTCGGTCGCACCTGACGACCGGGCGGCCAGCAGGACGGCGCGCAGACCCTGCTCGCGGAAGACATTGACGGCACCGAACGCCGCGAGGTCGCCCAGGTCGTCGCCGGCGTAGAGCATCGACCGCGCCGCGGTGGACTCCAGCAGGCGGCGCAGCGCGACGCCCTTGTCGATGCCCGGCGGGCGAAGCTCCAGAACGAGGTTGCCCGGCTCGAGCCGCAGCCCTGCCTCGGCGGCCAGCCGGGCCAGCGGTTCGCGAAGGACTCGCAGCGCTGTTTCCGGCTCGGGCAGGCGGCGGGTGTGGACCGCCAGCGAGCTGCCCTTGTCCTCGATGAACGCATCCGGCTGGCCCGCCTCACGCACGACCTCCGGCAACCGCTCCCGCGCCGCGGCAACGCCCTGCGGCACCGGATCGCTGGTCACCGCACCGGTTGACGCCTCCCACCGTTCCAACCCGTAGTGCCCGAGTACGACGAGGCGCTCAAGGCCCGGGTAACCGCTCACACCCGCGAGCTCGGTCACGACCAGCGCGGGCCGTCCGGTGACGAGGGCCACCTGGCCGACCGACCGCGACAGCCTGGCGAGGGCGTCGAGCGCGCCGGCGGTCGGACGGGACATCGCCGGATCGCCGACCAGCGGGGACAGGGTGCCGTCGAAGTCCGACGCGATGACCGCCCGGGCCGGATCGGCGACGATGGCCTCCCAGCCCTCCCGCCCGGCCGCCGTCGTGAGGACGGGGGTGCTCATCCGCTGTAGTCCGAGGTGAGGATGACGCTCAGGCGGTCCTGCTTCATGTTGGGCAGCGCGTCCTTGATCCGGCCGATGCCGAGCACCTTGGCCAGCTGAGCCGCTGCGGCCTGCATCCCGGCCGGGTAGTAGACCGTGCTCGTGACGATCTTGCCGTGCCAGTTGTCCGCGCCGGTGACCTGCCAGCCGGCCGCGCGGGCCCTGCTCGCGACCTGTTCGGCCAGTCCGCGGCGGTTGGTGTTGTTGAAGATCTCGACCGCGGGCAGGTCGGCGGTCGGGATCGGGGCGACTGTGGTCGTCGGCGGCTGCGTCGGCTCCGCCGAGGGACTGTCGGACTCCGAGGCCGATGGCATCGGCGTGGCACTGGTCGTGACAGGAGCGCTGGACGACGACGGCTTCGGGGTGGAGGACTTCGCCGCGGGCTGGGGATCGGCGGCACTGTCGTCGCCCCTGGTCCCGAACAGGACCAGCAGACCGGCCACGATCGCCACCACCGCGGCGACCGCGACGAAGGACGAGAGAACCTGGCCTCGCTCGTCCGTCTCGCGGCTGGACATCGGGCTGCTCAGACCTCGATACCGAGGCGCCGGGCCGACCGGGCTCGCTGGCGGGCGGCGCGCAGCCGGCGCAGCCGCTTGACCAGGAGCGGGTCGTGAGCGAGGGCCTCGGGCCGGTCGATCAGGGCGTTCAGCACCTGGTAGTACCGGGTGGCGGACATCTGGAACTGGTCGCGGATCGCCTGCTCCTTGGCTCCGGCGTACTTCCACCAGTGCCGCTCGAAACCGAGGATGGCGCCATCACGCTCCGACAACCCCTCGACGGCCTGCTGGGCTGCATCGGCGGCTGTGGCGTTGGCGGTGTCCATCTGCTGGTGACTCCCGTGCGGTCGGTGATCGTCCGTCCGCGCTCCACTGTACGGGGTGAACAACAGCGATGTCATTCACTGCGTAGCTCGTTCCACGTGTCGTCGCGGCAGGTGCGGACCCGCGCAACTCTGGCAGGATCAGGCAGGTGAGCTCAACTCGACAGGCCCCTGAGGACCACCCGTCCGGTGTCGCGGCGGTCGAAGAGCTGCTGGCCCGGAGTCGTGCCGTGGACCCGCTGGTCAACGCCGTCTGCACGCCCAACCCCGCCGCTCTCACCGAAGCCGCCCGACTGGACACGGAGCGTGCCGACGGCCGGGTTCGCAGCGCCCTGCACGGCGTCCCCGTCCTGGTGAAGGACAACATCGACACCGCCGATCTCCCGACCACGGCGGGATCGCTGGCGCTGGCGGACCAGCCACCACCACCGTCGGACGCGGCCCTGGTGCGACGCCTGCGCGAGGCCGGCTGCATCGTGCTGGGCAAGACCAACCTGAGCGAGTGGGCGAACTTCCGCGGCTCCGCCTCGACGTCCGGCTGGAGCGCGTACGGCGGCCTGACCCGCAACCCGTACGCGCTGAACCGCTCGGCCGGTGGCTCGTCCAGCGGTTCGGGGGCGGCGGTCGCGGCCGGACTGGCCGACTTCGCCGTCGGGACCGAGACCAACGGGTCGATCGTGTGCCCGGCCGCGCTGAACGGCGTGGTCGGACTCAAACCGACGGTCGGGCTGATCCCGCAGCAGGGCATCGTGCCGATCTCGCACTCGCAGGACACGGCCGGGCCGATGACCCGGACAGTCCGCCAGGCCGCGGCACTGCTGACCGTGCTGACCGGCGGCGGCACGGACTACGCCGACAGTTGTCTCGGCGCGGACCTCACGGGCGTTCGGATCGGCGTACCCCGCGGGCCGTTGTGGGGGTACTCGCCGAGCCTCGACCAGGTGGCCGAGGAGGCGTTGCGTCTCCTGTCCGGCTGTGGCGCGACCGTGGTCGATCACCTGTCCCTGCCGTCGCCCGGCGGTGAGGAGGACCAGCTCTCGGTGCTGTGCCACGAGCTCAAGGTGGACCTGGCGGTGTACCTGGCGACGCGCAAGGAGGGCGGACCGCGCACGCTGGCCGACCTGATCGCGTTCAACAAGGAGCACGCGGACGTCGAGCTGCGGTACTTCGGGCAGGAGCTGTTCGAGCAGGCCGAGGCGACCGACGGACTCGAGTCGCCGCTCTACGTCGCAGCCAGGCTGGCCGCGCTGCGGACCGGCCGCGACGGCATCGACGACCTGCTCCGCGAGAACCGGCTGGACGCGCTGGTGATGCCGTCGTACTCGCCGGCCTGGACGATCGACCTGCTGAACGGCGACCACGTGCTCGGCAGCTCGTCGACGCACGCGGCGCTGGCGGGCTATCCGCTGATCTCGGTGCCGGCGGGTCTGGTCGAGGGGTTGCCGGTCGGCATCAGCTTCAGTGGCACAGCCCACAGCGACGCCACGCTGATCCGACTGGCACATGCCTTCGAAACAGCGAGAATCGACGTACACGGCCCATTCCCACCTCCGGAGCTCATCCCATGGGTATAGACCGCGTCCGCTGGGGGATCGTTGCTACCGGCAACATCTCCACGTCCTTCACGAGAGACCTCGCCGAGCTCGACGACGCGGTCGTCACCGCCGTCGCGTCCCGCAGCCAGGGCAGCGCCGACCGGTTCGGCGACCAGTTCGGCATCGAGCACCGCTACGACGACTACCGGCGGCTGATCGACGAGCGCCAGGTGGACGTGCTCTACATCGGCACGCCGCACCCCCAGCACTACGCCGTCGCCCGGGCGGCGCTGGAGGCCGGGATCGCGGTGCTGTGCGAGAAGCCGGTGACCCTGACCGCCCGGCAGGCGCGCGATCTGGTCACCGTGGCGCGCGAGCACGACACGCTCTTCGCCGAGGCGATGTGGATGCGCACCAACCCGGTGGTGCAGGCGATGTTCGACGACCTGGCCAAGGGCGTGATCGGTGCGCCGATGGAGGCGCTGGCCGACTTCGGGTTCCACAAGCCCGAACTGCCGGACCGGCTGCTCAACCCGCACCTGGGTGGCGGCGCCCTGATGGACGGCGGCATCTACCCGATGACCTTCGTCTACTGCGCGCTCGGCCGGCCCGACGAGGTGAAGGCGGTCGGCTCGCTCAACGACCGGGGCGTCGACCTGAACGTGGCGATGGCGTGGCGCTACGACTCCGGCGCCGTCGCCGCGCTGACCTGTGGACTGCGCTCGCAGAACCCCTGGACCGCCTCGGTCAGCGGGCCGGAGGGCAGCCTGCTGCTCCCGCACAGGTTCCACAACCCCGACTACTACGTCCGTAGGACCCCGGCGGGCGAGGAGCGGATCGACGTACCGACGCATGGGCTGGGGTACCACTATGAGGCAGCCGAGGTGATGCGATCGCTACGAGCAGGTCTGGTGGAGTGTCCCGCGCTGCCGCACGAGGACACCATCGCGATCCTCGAGCTGCTCGACGAGACGCGTGGACAGATCGGGGTCAACTACCCCGGTGACGACGAGTACCTGGGCGGATAGCAGCAGATGCCGAAACAGTCGGGAACCTCCAGCGGCCGCAGCCCCTTCGTGGTGGTGGCCAACCGGCTGCCGGTGGACCGGGTCGAGATGGCCGACGGCGGTACGGCCTGGCGCCGCAGCCCGGGCGGCCTGGTCACGGCCCTCGCACCGGTGATGCAGCGGCACCACGGCGCGTGGATCGGCTGGTCCGGGGCCGCCGACGAGAAGCTCGAACCGTTCGACAGCGACGGCATGCACCTGGTGCCGGTGACGCTGTCCAACGAGGACGTCGAGCTGTACTACGAGGGTTTCTCCAACGCCACCCTGTGGCCGCTCTACCACGACGTCATCGCCGCACCGCAGTTCCACCGTGAGTGGTGGGAGTCCTATGTCGCGGTGAACCGCCGGTTCGCCGAGGCCGCGGCGGATGCGGCCGAAGACGGTGCCGTGGTCTGGGTGCACGACTACCAGCTCCAGCTGGTCCCGGCGATGCTGCGCCGGTTGCGGCCCGACGTACGGATCGGCTTCTTCCTGCACATCCCGTTCCCGCCGACCGAGTTGTTCGCCCAGCTGCCGTGGCGCCGCCAGATCCTGGACGGTCTGATGGGCGCCGACCTGGTCGGCTTCCAGCGACCGGGCGCGGCCTCGAACTTCGCCCGGCTGGCCCGCAACCGGATGGGGCTGCGCACCCGCGGCGACCGGATCCACCTGCCGGACGACCGGATCGTCCGGGCCAAGGCGTTCCCGATCTCGATCGATGTCGGCGAGCTGGAGAACCTGGCCCGCAAGCCCGAGACCGAGGCACGGGCCCAGGAGATCCGTCGGGAGGTCGGCAATCCGCAGCACGTGCTGCTCGGCGTGGACCGGCTCGACTACACCAAGGGCATCCGGCAGCGGCTGCGGGCGTTCGGCGAGCTGCTGGACGAGAAGCGCGTGACGGTCGACGAAGCCGTCTTCGTGCAGGTGGCCACGCCCAGCCGGGAGCGGGTGGACGAGTACCGGATGCTCCGCGACGACATCGAGCTGCTGGTCGGCCGGATCAACGGCGAGCACGGCCGGATCGGCACGCCGGCGATCAACTACCTGCACACCTCCTACTCACGCACCGAGATGGCCGCGCTCTTCCGGGCCGCGGACGTCGCCGTGGTGACGCCGTTGCGCGACGGAATGAACCTGGTCGCCAAGGAGTACGTGGCGTGCCGGTACGACGACACGGGCGCGCTGGTGCTGAGCGAGTTCGCCGGCGCCGCGGACGAGTTCCGCCAGGCCTTCCTGGTGAACCCGCACGACATCAACGGTATGAAGGACACCATCATCGACGCGATGAACACCGACGACCGACAGCTCGGCCGCCGGATGAAGGCGATGCGCAAGCACCTCGCGGCGCACGACGTGAACGTCTGGGCCGCGTCCTTCCTCAAGGCTCTGCATGCCGAGGACTGAAGGCCGGATCCTCGCACTGGACCTTGGTACGTCGTCCGGCCGGGCGTTGGTGCTGTCCCCCGATGCGTGGCCGGTTCCCGGCGCGCTGGCCCGCCACAAGGTCCTACCGACGTACGGGAAGGAGGGCGAGGCCACGCTGGAGCTGGAGGACTACATCGAGGGCGTGCTGAGCTGCATCGACAGCCTCGACCGGGCCGGCCGGCTCGATGGCGTCAGCGACATCGTGCTGTCCTCCCAGTGGCACTCGATCGTTGCCCTCGACAGCAGCGGCACGGCCCTCACCCCTGTGGTGCCCTGGGTCGACACCCGGTCGGTGCCGCGGCGGGTGCCCGGCGATTTCGACGAGCACGCTTTCCACGCCCGCACAGGGGTCTGGCTGCACCGGCTCTACTGGACCCGCCGGATCCCCTGGCTCCGCGCCGAGCTGGGCACCGCGGCGGCCCGGTTCGCCGGTCTCCCGGACCTGGTGCTGGAGCGCCTCACCGGCGAGCGAGTCACCTCGGTCTCGATCGCATCCGGCACCGGCACGCTGAACCTCGCCACCGGCCGGTACGACGACGAGGCGCTCGCGGTCGCCGGGGTTTCCGCCGACCGACTGCCGACGATCGTGCCGGCTGCCTGGACGGGTTCGCTCAGTGCGGAGTTCGCGCGACGCTGGCCGGCACTGGCCGGCGTACCGATCCATCCACCGACCGGCGACGGCGCGGCGTCCAACGTCGGCAGCGGCGCGTACGACGAGACCACCGTCGCGGTGACCGTCGGAACCTCGGCCGCCGTCCGGGTGGTCCACCCTGTCGAGGACGCTCCCGAACTGCCCTGGGAGTTGTGGCGCTACCGCGTCGACGACGAGCGGGCCGTCACCGGAATGGCCTTCTCCGCCGCCGGGAACCTGTACGCCTGGCTGGCCGGGGTGCTGCACCTCGATGCGGAGCACAACGAACCCACGGGCGTCGAAGTCGGCTCCTCCCGGGTGATCGCGATTCCGTTCCAGGCGGGGACCCGGCCGCCGGAGACAGTGCCGAGCGGCTCCGGCGTGTACTTCGGCCTGTCCTTCGACGAGACCGGTGCCGACCTGCTCGCCGCCTCGCTGCAGGGGGCCTCGCTGGAGATCGACCGCGGCCTGCGAATGCTCGACTCGCTCTTCGGCCGCGAGCTCGACGTGGTGCTCGGCGGCGGCGGCATCCACGCCTCCGCCTGGTGGCGACACTGCCTCACCGCCACCTTCGCCCGGTCGGCCGAGGTCTGCGCCGAGCCCGAGGTGGGCGCTCGCGGGGCTGCGGCGGTGGCGCTCGGCCTGTCTCCCTCCCCTGGCGGCGAGACCTTGGCCCCGGACCAGGCCGATGTACTGCGGGTGGCCGCGTTGCGTCCGCGGTATGAGCAGCTGCGCGAGCTTGCCGTGCAGGCATCCGCGCTACTGCCGTCGCAGTAGGCCCGGGTTACAACCGATGGAGGACGCCGGCGAGCGGCGTACGCCGTACCGTGGGGTCATGGGCGCACCCACGCGCTGGCATGGCCGGTTGAGCGCACATCCGGTGGCAAGCGACGTCACACTCGCGCTCGTCCTGCTGGTGATCAACCTGCTGCAGCCCGGCGACCGTCAAGGCGGGCAGCAGATCGAGCTGACGCCGACAGCCGCGTCGCTGAGCTTCGTCGCCTGCGCGGCTTTGGTGTTCCGCCGCAAGCAGGCGATGGCGGTCCTGGCGATCACGGCGGCCGCAACTGTGGCTTATGCCTACCTGGAGGGTGTGAAGAGCCCCATCGAGCTGGCCGTCGCGGTCGCTATGTACACAGTCGTGGTGCAGAAGGATCGCCTTACGCGAACGGCGGCCGCCGGCGTGACCGTCCTGGTTCTGGTCTGCGCCGCGACCGCGTTCACCGACGAGGGCGTGCTCCACAACCTCAGCGTCGGTGTGCTGGTCCTGCTGGCGACGGCGATCGGCGAGGCAGTGCGGTACCGCCGCGCGTACGAGGCGGAGATCGAGGAACGGATCCGCCGGGCGGAGCAGTCGCGCGAGGAGGAGGCCGAGCGCCGGGTGATCGAGGAGAGGATGCGGATCGCACACGAGCTGCACGACGTGATCGCCCACCACATCGCCCTGATGAACGTACAGGCCGGCGTGGCCTCGCACCTGCTGCGCGAGAAACCGGCCGAGGCGGACCGGGCGCTGGCGCTGGTCCGTGACAGCGGCCGGACCGTGCTGCAGGAGCTCACCGTCCTGCTCGGCGTTCTCCGTCGCTCCGGCGACACCTCGTTGCCGACGGCACCCACTCCCTCGCTGGACCAGCTCGGTCCGCTGATCGAGTCGTTCGCCGCCGCCGGGCTGAAGGTCGACTGGCAGCCCGCGGAGGCGCCCGGTCCGCTGCCGGACGTGGTCGAGCTCACCGCCTACCGGATCGTGCAGGAGTCGCTCACCAATGTGGTCAAGCATGCCCCCGGAGCCGTCGTCCGCATCGGCATCCACCGGCAACGTGGCAGCCTGGCCGTCGACGTCACCGACGACGGCGGTACGACGGCGCGTCCCCTCGGCGCAGCTGGTTCGGGTACCGGCCACGGGCTCCTCGGGATGCGGGAACGGGTGACTGCCGTCGGCGGCGACCTCAGCGCCGGGCCGGTGCCCGGTGGCGGCTTCCACGTCCACGCTGTCTTGCCGTTGCCCTCGCAAGAAGGAGTCGTACGTGACGATCCGGGTATTGCTGGCCGACGACCAGACGCTGATCCGGAGCGGGTTCCGGGTTCTTGTCGACTCAGCCCCCGACCTGGAAGTGGTGGGTGAGGCGGCCAACGGCCGGGAGGCGGTCGAGCTGGCCCGCAGCCTGCGTGCCGACGTGGTGCTGATGGACATCCGGATGCCCGAGCTGGACGGCCTCGCGGCCACGCGCGCGATCATGGCCGACGAGTCGCTGGCCGGGGTGCGGGTCCTGATCCTGACCACGTTCGAGGTGGACCAGTACGTCTTCGAGGCGCTCCGGGCCGGGGCCAGCGGGTTCCTCGGCAAGGGCGTGGAGCCGGTCGAGCTGATCGACGCGATCCGCGTGGTCGCCCGGGGTGACGCGCTGCTGTCGCCGAAGGCGGTCCGAGGCCTGATCGACCGATTCCTGGCTCAGCCCGAGCTCGACCAGGAGGCCGCACCGGCCCGGCTGACCGCGTTGACCGACCGGGAACGGGAGGTGCTCGGTCTGGTCGCGATCGGTCTGTCCAACGACGAGATCGCCGAACGGCTGGTGGTGTCGCCACTGACGGCGAAGACCCATGTCAACCGGGCCATGGTGAAGCTGGGTGCCCGGGACCGTGCGCAGCTGGTCGTCATCGCCTACCAGACCGGCCTGGTGCGGGCCGGCTCGACCGACGGGCTGTAACCAGGTCGGCTCGTCCGACGGCAGTAGCCCGACTGCCGACGTACGACATATGCAGTAGCCCTGGAAGCCGACGCCTGGCAGACGCGGTGGAGGGTGCTCGGCGGCAACGATCGTTGCCATGGCTACCTATCTCTACCGGCTGGGCCGGTTCGCGTTCCGGCGGCGTCGCCTCGTCGTGCTCATCTGGCTCGGCCTGCTGGCCGCCGGCATCACCAGCGCGGCCGCCTTCTCGGGCCCGACCTCCACCGCGTTCTCGATCCCGGGCACCGAGTCGCAGCGGGCCATCGACCTGCTCGGGCAACGGTTTCCCGAGGCCGATGCCGACGGAGCCACCGCCAGGGTCGTGTTCCAGGTCCCGGCCGGCGAGCAGCTGACCGACCCGGAGAATGCCGCCGCCATCCGCGCGACCGTCGACCGGCTGCAGTCGGCTCCCCTGGTCGCGTCGGTCGCGGATCCGTTCAAGACCCGCGCTGTGTCCGCCGACGGGCGCACCGCCTTCGCGCAGGTCGGCTACTCGGTCGCGCAACCGGAGGTGACTCCGCAGATCCAGGACGCGTTGATCGCCGCCGGTGAGCCGGCCCGTGCGGCCGGCCTCGAGGTCGAGTACGGCGGCGACGCGATGCAGCCGGCGGACGAGGAGAGCGCCACCGAGGTGATCGGGATCGGCGTCGCCGCCGTCGTGCTCCTGATCACCTTCGGCTCGCTCGTCGCGGCCGGTCTGCCGCTGCTGTCCGCCGTGATCGGCATCGGGATCGGCGTCAGCGCCATCACCGCGTCGACCGGTTTCCTCGACATCGGCGAGGGCACCTCGATCCTGGCCCTGATGATCGGCCTCGCGGTCACCATCGACTACGCCCTGTTCATCATGTCGCGCTACCGGCACGAGCTGGCGAACGGTCTGGAGCCGGAGGAGGCGATCGGCCGGGCGGTCGGAACGGCCGGTTCCGCGGTGGTCTTCGCCGGACTGACCGTGGTGATCGCCCTCACCGGCCTGTTGATCGTGGGCATCCCGTTCCTGAGCCAGATGGGCCTGGGCGCGGCCTTGACCGTGGTGATCGCCGTCGCCGTCGCGCTGACGCTGCTCCCCGCTCTGCTCGGCTTCGCCGGCCGCCGGGTGCTCGGCGGGCGCATCCGTGGGCTGCGCTCGGGCGATCCCGAGCCGGGCGCAGGCAAGCCGACCGCCGGACGTCGCTGGGCCGGCCTCATCACCCGTCGGCCGCTGCCGGTCCTGCTGATCGTCATCCTCGGTCTCGGCGCCGTGGCGGTACCCGCCCTCGATCTCGAGCTCGGCCTCCCCGACGACAGCACGGCCGCGCCCGCGTCCAGCCAGCGCAAGGCGTACGACATGCTGACCTCCGGCTTCGGGCCGGGTTTCAACGGGCCACTGATGCTGGTCGTCGAGGACACCGGCGCAGGTGATCCCAAGGCCGCGGCCGCAGCGGTCGCCACCGCCGTACGGTCGCTTCCGGACGTGACCGCTGTGACCCCGCCGGTCTTCAACGCCGCGGGCGACACCGCGCTCCTCACGGTGATCCCATCGAGCGGCCCGAGCAGCGGAGAGACGAAGGACCTGGTCGCGGCCATCCGGAAAGTGCCGGTCGGCCCCGGCGCGGACGTCTCGGTGACCGGCGCGACAGCGATCAGCATCGACATCTCCGACAAGCTCGGAGCCGCATTGGCGCCGTACCTGGGTCTGGTGGTCGGGCTGGCCTTCCTGCTGCTGATGCTGGTCTTCCGGTCGGTCCTGGTACCGCTGAAGGCGACGCTCGGCTTCCTGCTGACGGTGGCATCCACCTTCGGCGCGGTGGTCGCGGTCTTCCAGTGGGGTTGGCTGGACGGGCTGTTCGGCATCGAGGGCCAGACCGGGCCGATCATCAGCATGCTGCCGATCTTCCTGGTGGGTGTGGTCTTCGGCCTGGCGATGGACTACCAGGTCTTCCTGGTCACCCGGATGCGGGAGGAGCATGTGCACGGCGCCGCGTCCACCACCGCGGTCGTGGACGGGTTCGGCCACGGTGCCCGGGTCGTCACCGCCGCGGCGATCATCATGATCGCGGTGTTCTCCGGCTTCATCGTGTCCAGCCAGACGCTGGTCCGCGAGATCGGTTTCGGCCTGGCCTTCGCGGTCGCGGTCGACGCCTTCCTGGTCCGGATGACCATCGTGCCCGCGCTGATGGCCCTGTTCGGCCGGTCCGCGTGGTGGCTGCCGCGCTGGCTCGACCGGTTGTTGCCGGACGTGGACGTTGAAGGTGAGAAGCTCCGCCGGACCCTTCGACCGGAAGTCGTCGAGCCGGAGCGCGAGCTGGCGTCCCGCTGAGCACACCCGCCATCTCGCCGTGACGGTGGCCACTGACAGGTATCGCCGGCAGACCGGATCATTGGGCGCATGTTGCGCGAGATGATGAAGTCCAAGGTGCACCGGGCCACCGTCACGCAGGCCGATCTGGACTATGTGGGGTCGTGCACGCTCGACGCGACCCTGATGGATGCCGCGAACCTGCTGCCGGGCGAGAAGGTCGACCTCGTCGACGTCACCAACGGCAACCGGCTGTCGACCTACCTCATCGAGGGCCCCCGAGACTCCGGGGTGGTCGGTATCAACGGTGCCGCCGCGCACCTGATCCACCCCGGCGACCTGGTCATCCTGATCGCCTACGCGCTGGTCGACAATACGGAGGCCAAGCGTTTCGAGCCGAGCGTAGTCTTCGTGGACGAGCAAAATGCGATCACCCGCATCGGCTCGGACCCGGCCGAGGCGCTGCCCGACAGCGGCACGCTCCGCGGCGATCACCCGTACACCCGCTGAGATGAGGACTGGTCGACGATGACCGACGAGAACACCCCCAAGACCGCTTCCCACGACCCGCTGTACCCGGAGAAGCTGCGCGAGTTCATGAACTCGGGCTGGGGTGACACCGAGCGGCAGAATCTCACGCTCGGTGACGTCGGGATGTGGGCCGCCAAGCGCCGCGACCAGGTCTCGCAGGCATTCCCGGGCGAGCGGCTGGTGATCCCGGCGGGCACCTACAAGACCCGCTCGAACGACACCGAGTATGCGTTCCGCCCGCACACCGACTATGTCTGGCTGGTCGGCGACCAGACCTCCGACGCCGTCTTGGTCCTGGAGCCGAACGGCACGACCGGCCACGACGCCGTGCTGTACTTCCGGCCCCGCTCCGACCGGAGCGAGGGCGAGGAGTTCTGGCGCGACCGCATGTACGGCGAGCTGTGGGCAGGCCGCCGCCCGTCGCTGACCGAGACCGCCAAGGAGTACGGGATCGAGACCCGCCACCTCGACGGCCTCGCGGACGCGCTGAAGAGCGACGTTCCCACGCGCGTACGCCGGGGCGAGGACAACACCGTCGCGTCGCTGCTGAGCAGCGCCGACGCCGACCGCGACGCAGAGCTGGCCAGGGTGTTGTCCGAGCTGCGGCTGGTCAAGGACGCGTTCGAGATCGAGCAGCTCCGCGAGGCGTGCGCGATCACCCACCGCGGTTTCTCCGACGTGCTCGCCGAGATGGACCAGGTCCGCAAGTACGGCGAGCGCTGGATCGAGGGCACCTTCTGGCGCCGGGCCCGGGCGGAGGGCAACGACGTCGGCTACACCTCGATCGCCGCGGCCGGACCGCACGCGACCACGCTGCACTGGATCGAGAACGACGGCCCGGTGGAGGACGGCACCCTGATGCTGCTCGACATGGGCGTGGAGAACCGCAACCTCTACACCGCGGACATCACCCGCACCCTGCCGGTCAACGGCGAGTTCACCCCGCGTCAGCGCGAGCTGTACCAGCTGGTGCTGGACTCGCAGAACGCCGGCATCGCGGCGCTGAAGCCCGGCGTACCGTTCGTGGCCGGTCACAAGGCCGCGATGGAGGTCGTCGTCCGCGGCCTGGAGGCGATGGAGCTGCTCCCGGTCTCCGCCGAGGAGGCGCTCGACCCCGAGAGCATGATCTACCGCCGCTACACGCTGCACGGCGTCAGCCACATGCTGGGGCTGGACGTGCACGACTGCGCGGCCGCCCGGAACGAGAAGTACAACAAGGGCAACGTCGAGACCGGCTACGTCCTGACGGTCGAGCCCGGGCTGTACTTCCAGGCCGAGGACCTGACCGTGCCGGAGGACCTGCGCGGCATCGGGATCCGGATCGAGGACGACATCTTGATCACCGAGGACGGCGCCGAGAACCTCTCCGCGGCGATGCCCCGCGAGGTCGACGCCGTCCAGGCCTGGCTGAGCAGCTGACCTACCGGCGAACCGCGTTCACCAGATGCGGACGCGGTTCGCCGGCTCGATCCACAGCTCGTCGGCCTCGGTCACGCCGAAGGCGGCGTAGAACTCGTCGAGGTTGCGCACGACGGCGTTGCACCGGAACTCGGGCGGCGAGTGCGGGTCCAGCGCGAGCCGCCGGATGACCTCTGCGTCGCGAGTCTTCGTGCGCCAGGCCTGCGCCCATGACAAGAAGAAGCGCTGGTCGCCGCTGAGCCCGTCCAGCGTCGGCGCGGACCCGCCGTCCAGCGAGATCCGGTAGGCCGTGTAGGCGATCGACAGTCCACCGAGATCACCGATGTTCTCGCCGACCGTGAGCGCGCCGTTCACCCGGTGCCCCGGCGCCTGGATCGGCTCGAGCTCGTTGTACTGCTCGATGAGCCGTCCGGCGCGCTGATCGAACTCGGCCCGGTCCTGGTCTGTCCACCAGTCGCTGAGGTTGCCCTTCCCGTCGTACTTGGACCCCTGGTCGTCGAAGCCGTGGCCGATCTCGTGGCCGATGACCGCCCCGATCGCCCCGTAGTTGGCCGCGTCGTCCGCGGCCAGGTCGAAGAAGGGCGGCTGCAGGATCCCGGCCGGGAACACGATCTCGTTCATCCCCGGGTTGTAGTACGCGTTCACCGTCTGAGGCGTCATGAACCACTCGGTCCGGTCCACGGGCTTGCCCAGCTTGGCCAGGTCGCGATCCGTCTCGACGCCGACCGACCGGCGCACGTTGCCGACCAGGTCGTCGACGCGGATCTCCAGGGCGCTGTAGCCGCGCCACTTGTCGGGGTAGCCGATCTTGGGCGTGAACAGCTCGAGCTTGTCCAGCGCTCGCTGCCTGGTCTCAGGGCTCATCCAGACCAGAGCCTCGATCCGTTGCCGGTAGGCCTCGACGAGGTTGGCGACGAGGTCGACCATCCGGGCCCTGGCGTCGGGCGGGAAGTGCTTGGCGACGTACAGCTGTCCCAGCGCCTCGCCCAGAGCGGACTCGACCACGCCGAGCCCACGCTTCCACCGCTCTCGCAGTTGCGGGGCCCCGGTCAGGGTGCGGCCGTAGAACGAGAAGTTCTCCTCGACGAACGCCCTGCTCAGCAGCGGTGCCGCGGTGTGGATCACCCGCCAGGCGAGCCAGTCTTTCCACTGCTCGAGTGGAACAGCCTGCAGCGCCTCGGCGGCCGCGGTCAGGTAGCTCGGCTGGCTGACGATCAGCTCGTCGAAGGCACTGTCGGGAATTCCCGCCGCCGCCAGCCACCCCGACCAGTCGAGGCCTGGGGTGAGCCCGCCGAGTCCCACTCGGTCGACGTGGTTGTACGTCAAGGTGGCGTCGCGGTTGGTGACACGGTCCCAGTGGCCGGCGGCGAGGCCTGTCTCCACCGCCATGATCCGATCGGCCGCGGCGTGGGGCTCAGGGTGGTTCGCCAGCTCCAGCATGCGGGCCAGATGTTCCACGTAGGCGGTGCGCTCGCCGGCGAACGCGGCATCTCGGTAGTACGACTCGTCGGGCAGGCCGAGGCCGCCCTGCCCGAGATGGACGAGGTACCGGTCGGAGTCCTTGGCGTCCGTGTTCACCCACCACTCGAAAAGCCCGGAGACGCCTTCGCGGTGCAGGGCGCCCATGGTGGTGAGGAAGTCGTCGAGCCGCTCGACGGACCGCACGCGCTCCAACTGGTCGGCGATCGGTTCGAAGCCCAGTTGTTCGATCGTGTCCTCCGCCATGAAGCTGGCGTAGAGGTCACCGATCTTGCGCGCCTCGCTTCCCTCCGGGTGCCCGGCGGCCGCCGCCTCCTCCACGATCGCGCGAAGGTTCCGCTCGGCCTCGTCCTGCAGCGCGTGGAAGGCGCCGTAGATCGCCTTGTCGGCAGGGATGTCGGCCCGGTCCAGCCAACTCCCGTTCGCGTGCCGGTAGAGGTCGTCCTGCGGGCGGACCGCTGCCGACACGCTCGAACTGTCGATCCCTGTCGTCATCGCTGCCTGCTCCTTCGGGTCGCCCGCTTGCGGGGTGCACGATTCCACTGTCGGCCGACAGTACAAGGCGCCGGGTGGACTGGCTGACAAAATCGCTTAAGGTTGAACTACCACCAGCCGCTGCGTCGGCGTGGGAGCGCCGGCCCTGCCAGGAAGGACCGCCCATGTCTCGCCGTACCGTTGCCCGCGCCCTCGCGGCGATGTTCGGGCTGTCGGGACTGCTGCTCGGCAGCCTCGCCGCCCCGGCCGCCGCCGGACACGCCCCACGGTTCCCCACCCACATCGACCTACCGGCCGGTTTCCAGCCCGAAGGCATCGCGATCGACCACGCGGGCCGCGCCTACTTCGGTTCCCGGGTGGACGGTGACATCTACGCCGCGGATCTGCGGACCGGCCGTGGCAGGGTGATCAGCCAGGGCCCCGGCACCGCCTCGCTGGGAATGAAGACCGACCACCGCGGCCGCCTGTTCGTGGCTGGAGGCGGTGGTGGCGACGGCAGGGTGATCAGCACCCGCACCGGGCGGGTCCTGGCCAGCTACACCTTCACCACCGCCAGGCCGACGTTCGTGAACGACGTGGTCCTCGGCAAGTCGGCCGCCTGGTTCACCGACTCGAACCAGCCGGTGATCTACAAGGTCCCGCTCGGCCGGCACGGCGGGCTTCCCGCGCAGTCGGCCGTCCGGACGATCCCACTGAGCGGGGACTATGTCCACAATCCGGCCGCCTTCAACGCGAACGGCATCTCGCTCACCCCGGACGGACGCGGGCTGATCATCGTCCAGTCGTCCACCGGCTTCCTGTTCCGGGTCGACCCGCGCACCGGGGTGACGACGCGGGTCGACCTCGGCTCCGTGCTGATGACCAACGGCGACGGCCTGCTGCTCCGCGGCCGCACCCTGTACGTCGTGCAGAACCAGTTGAACAAGATCGCCGTGCTGCACCTGAACCGATCCGGCACGATGGGCTCGCTGGTCCGCGAGATCACCAGCAGCGACTTCGACGTACCGACCACCGTGGCGGCGTTCGGGCACCGGCTCTACCTGCCGAACGCCCGGTTCACCACCCCGCCGACCCCCACCACGCCCTACTGGGCGACGGCGGTGCACAGGTAGGACCATCCAGTCGCGGCCGGCCGGCACGGTGGGTGGCGGCCGTCCGCCTCCTTGTGCGCTCCCGCTACGGTCGGACCATGACCGAGCCACAACCCATCGACCCCCGCTTCGCCGGCCAGCCACCCGCCCCCAAGCGCCGACGCAACTGGCTCGGCCGCATCATCGGGCTGGTGGTCCTGCTGTTCCTGCTGGTTCTGGTCGGCGTTCCGCTCTACGCGTGGGGCCGGATCGACAAGGTCGACGCGATGCCGTCGGGCGACCGCCCGGCGAACACCCCGGGGACGACGTACCTGCTGGTGGGTTCGGACAGCCGCGAGGGTCTCAGCGCGGCTGAGCGCAAGAAGCTGGGAACAGGCAACACCGCCGGTCGCCGGACCGACACGATCATGCTGCTCCACGTGCCCGAGTCGGGTCCGACCGCGCTGGTCAGCCTGCCGCGGGACAGCTACGTGCCGATCCCGGGTCACGGCAGGAACAAGCTCAACGCCGCCTTCGCCATCGGCGGCCCCAAGCTGCTCGTCCAGACGATCGAGAACGTGACCGGGCTGCGGGTCGACGACTACGTCGAGATCGGGTTCGGCGGCTTCGTCTCGATCGTCGACAGCGTCGGCGGCATCGAGATGTGCTTGCCTAAGGCAATGAAGGACCAGAAGGCGCACATCAACCTGCCGAAGGGCTGCCAGGAGCTGAACGGCACGAACGCGCTGGGCTATGTCCGCGCCCGCTACTCCGACCCGCTCGGCGACCTCGGCCGGGTCCAGCGGCAGCGCGAGATGATCGGGGCCGTGGCCGGCAAGGCCGTCTCGCCGGCCACCTTCCTCAACCCGGTGCGGTACTACCGCCTCGGCACCGCGAGCGCCGACGCGCTCACCATCGACAACGACACCGGCCCGCTCGACCTGTTCCGCTTCGCCCGTGGCATGAAGGCGGTCTCCGGCGATGGCGGTGTCACCCTGACAGTACCGATCGCGAACAGCAGCCTCCGTACGCCGGACGGCCTGGCCCTGAAGTGGGACACGGAGAAGGCCAAGGCGCTCTTCAGGGCCCTGAAGGAGGACCGCACGACCGGTCTCGCGAGCTGATCCGACGGCTGGGATGATGATGAAGCTGGCAGACCTCGCCGACCGCCGGTTCAACTACGACGTCGTCGGTTCGAGCCGGTTCGACCGGACTCCGGAGGGCTACCACCGGCTGGAGCACCGGATTCAGATCGGCACCGGCGACGCGGTCTTCCACCGCGCGGCCGATGACCTGATGAGCTGGCGGATGCACAACGCGGCCGGCCTCCGGATCGAGGCGACCGACACCCCGCCGGTGATCGGCACCAACTCGCTGGGGCGAGTCGGGATCGGACCGGCCGCGCTGGTGGTGATCTGCCGGGTGGTGTGGATCGTGCGAGAACCGGATCGGGTGGGATTCGGGTACGGCACGCTGCAGGGTCATCCCGAGTCGGGCGAGGAGTCCTTCCTGGTGACGAGGGACGGCGACGACGTGTGGTTCACCGTGCGCGCCTACAGCCGGCCGGCCGTCTGGTACACGCGCCTCGGTGGGCCGCTCGGGCGACTGGGACAGACCTTCTTCGCACGCCGCTACGCAGCCGCCCTCAAACGCCTCGCGGGTTGACGGAGTCGGAGGACGTGGTCGTGAGCCGGCAGGGCCCCGCAGACTCATACCCTGCGGGGCCTTCACCACGCCGATGCCTGAAGCAATCGAGCAGACCTTGCTCTGACCCGGGCAAATCCAGGTGAACAGCCAGGTAATGGCAGGACACGATAGGCACAACGGTTGCGATTCCGGCTGCAATCAACCCGGCGTGTCCGACCGATGGGCCGGCACCGAAGGCCCCGCGAGCCTGCAATGCTTGGTCGGGTGAGCCCGAAATCGTTGACCGACCTCATCGCTCCCGACTGGGCCGAGGCGCTCGCCCCGGTCGAGGAGACCGTCTCCCGGATGGGCGAGTTCCTGCGCGCCGAGATCGCGGCGGGGCGGCCTTACCTGCCGGCCGGCGAGAACGTGCTGCGCGCATTCACCCGTCCGCTGCAGGACGTCAAGGTGCTGGTGGTCGGGCAGGATCCGTACCCGACGCCCGGGCATCCGGTCGGCCTCAGCTTCTCGGTCGCGCCCGACGTACGGCCGATCCCGCGCAGCCTGGCCAACATCTACCGCGAGCTGATGGCGGACCTCGGCGTACCGGCGCCCTCCAGCGGTGACCTGTCACCGTGGGCCGATCGCGGTGTGCTGATGCTGAACAGGGTGCTGACGGTTCAACCCGGCAAGCCGGGATCGCACCGCGGCAAGGGCTGGGAGGCCGTGACCGAGCAGGCGATCACGGCGCTGGTCGCGCGGCGTGGACCGCTGGTGGCGATCCTGTGGGGCCGGGACGCGCAGACGTTGAAGCCGATGCTGGACGGCACGCCCTCCGTGGAGAGCGCGCATCCGAGCCCGATGTCGGCCGATCGCGGCTTCTTCGGCTCGCGACCGTTCAGCCGGGTCAATGCGCTGCTGATCGAGCGGGGTGCAGATCCGATCGACTGGCGCTTGCCCTGACTTCCTGGTGTGCCGCGGCCATCGGCTCTGGCGTGGACTTGAGCTCGGGTGTAATCATGATTACATGAGTACACAGCACGAACACGAGCGAGTGCGAGGTTGGCTGACCGGCCGGCTTCCCTCCGACTGGTTCGACGGAGAACCAGAAGTCAGCATCGACCGCGACGAGATCCTCGTCGTCGGCAGGATCCCAGCACCTCGGCAGGACAACGACGTCACACCGGCGGCACGCTCCGCCGCCGAGGAGGGCCGGATCAAGCAGTTCCGGGAGGACACCCGTGAGCGGCGGATCGAGATCGCCCGTGAGCTCGAGCACGCTACCCGGCGCAAGGTCGCCTGGGGCGTGCGCTGCGGTGACACCAAGACGGTGTTCACCTCGCTCTCGGCCCCGGTGATGACCCGGCTGCGGCAGCCCGAGCGGCAGGTGCTCGACACCCTCGTCGACGCCGGCGTCGCCCGTTCTCGCAGCGACGCGCTGGGCTGGTGCGTGAAGCTCGTCGCTCAGCACAGCGAGAGCTGGCTCGCAGAACTGCGCGAGGCCATGGCGAAGGTCGAGGATGTTCGCCGGGCAGGACCGGACGCCACGGTCTGACCAGTCCGGCGTACGACGCAGCTGACACCACCGGATCCCGGCCCTGAGATGCTGTGGGCATGACCGATGTCGTGATCCGCCGCGCCACCGCCGCCGACGTTCCCGGGATTGTCGCGATGCTCGTCGACGACGAGATCGGGGCCACCCGAGAGACACCTGACGACCTCACGCCGTACCGGGCCGCGTTCGAGGCGATCGATGCCGATCCCAACCAGGTCCTGGTCGTTGCCGAGCGCAACGGCGAGCTGCTCGGCACACTACAGCTCAGCATCATCCCCGGCATGTCCAGGGTCGGCGCCTCCCGCGGTCTTGTCGAAGGGGTCCGGGTTGCGGCCTCGGCGCGCGGCTCCGGGCTCGGAACGACGTTGTTGGAGTGGTCGATCGAGGAGTCACGCAGCCGCGGCTGCAGCCTTGTCCAACTGACCTCGGACAAGGCGCGGGTGGACGCCCACCGCTTCTACGAGGGGCTCGGCTTCACAGCCACCCATGAAGGCTTCAAGCTCCAGCTGGCCTAGGCCGGGTGAACCGCTGTGTCGACCGTTGGCGCCCTATATTCAGGGCCATGTCACACAGATGGGTCGCCGCGCTCTGCCTGCTCACGGCCGTTGTGCTGGGGTTGACCGGCTGCAGCGCCGACACGGAGACGAGCGGGTCGAGCGAGCCGACGGTCGCGCCGACATTTGTCACGTCGCCGACTGCCACGCCTGTCTCGCCCAGCCCGTCCGCCAAGCCTCTCGGTCCGATCACGCCGACTGGACGACCCACTTCGACGATCCCGCCTTCGCCGCTGCCCGAGGTCGGCGCCACCTGCCTGGAGCCGTCCGATCGGGCACGCCGCATCATCATTGCGACGAGTGCCGGTGCGAAGCTCACCGCCGCGTTGTTGGGTCATGGGCGACACGGCGTGGTGCTCGTCCATCAGTCCGACGGGGACGTCTGCCAATGGCTGCCGTATGCCCGCGAGCTCGTGCGGGACGGCTACCTCGTTCTCGACCTCGACCTGAGGACATCCGGCTCCGTGCAGTACGAAGGCGTTCAGCCGAACCCGCTCGGTCTGTCCGTCTCAGCGGCGGCAAGCTACCTGCGCCGGCAGGGTGCGGGCAAGGTCGTCCTGGTCGGTGCCTCGATGGGCGGGACTGCGGCGCTGGCCGCTGCGGCGATCACCACACCGCGGGTCGATGCAGTGGTGAGCCTGTCGGCCCCGGCGGAGTACGCCGGCATCGACGCCCGCACCGCGGCGAGCCTGCTGCGCGTACCGGTGCTCTATGGGGCGGCAGCAGACGACGACGGCTTCGCCGATGCCAGCAGGCTCTTGCATGCGGCAACCAAATCGCAGAAGTCGCTCCACATCGTACCGGGCGCCATGCACGGTGTCGCCCTCGTTGCGCAGGATGGCGATCCGACGATACGGCGCGCCGTCGGCGCTTTCATCAATACGCACGTGCGCTGAGGTCCCGCATCCGAGAGTGCCTCGTCGCGACGAAGCAGGTCAGGAGACGCGTGCAGCCGGCGCGGTGTAGGTGTTGCAGGACTTGGGATTGGCACTCTCGAACGCGGGGCCGGTCCAGTACCACAGGTTCTTGCGCGAGCCGTGGTCGCGAACCTTCTTCGGGTTGTACTCGTCACCGCTGTGCCTGACCTGGTACTGCCACTCGTCCAGCTTCTCCCCGGTCAGTGCCAGCGACTTCTTGTTCGCGCCCAGGAACACCGCCCCGAGGCACGATGCCTGCAGTTCGAGCCGGCGCGTCTCCTCGAGCTTGGCCGCTTCCGTCTTGGCCCAGCCTTCACGGGATGCGGACGAGATCATGATGTGCGTCAGCTCCTGGACGTGGTGGGCGTACTCGTGCGCGATCGTGTCCATCATGGCGACGCGTCCGAACAGCTCGTCCTGCTTGTATCGCTGTACGTCCCGCTCCCACCGCATGGTGATGGTCTGGTCGTCGCCGCAGTAGAAGGCGACGTTGCTGTCGCCCTCGCATGCCGACGGCACCTTCTTGTCGAACAGCACCAGCTTGGGCGCGCTGAACTCGTAACCGGCCTTGCGCACCAGCGGTGCCCACGCCCTGTTCAGGCAGGGCAACAAGGCCTGGTAGTACTTCAGCACCGCGGCCTTCGTCGAGGGTTTGATCGCCGGCTCCTGGCAGTTGACCGAAGCCAGCCGTCCCACGGCATAGAGCTTGTTCTGCTTCACCCGGACAGCGTCGGGGACCGGCTGGACCGTGACCGTCACCGTCGGCGAGGGCAGTGGTTCCGGAGGCGCCGTCGCCGACGGTCTCACCGAGGGCGCGGCCAACGGGTTCTCGACCAGGTTGTCGTAGGAGTCGACCAACTTGAGACCGGCGGCCACGACGCCACTGACAGTCAGCACCGCCAACGCGGCGAAGGCGGCGATCGCCGGCTTGGAGAATCTGCGCGGCGGCTTTCCTTCCGGCAGTTCGGCAAAGTACCGCGCACCGGGCCGCGACGTGGACGAAGACTGCCAGCCCGCGGAACGCGCTCCGCCGGCCTCACGCCTGGCGGTCAGCGGCGTGCCGGTCGCGGGAGCCCCGGGCAGCGGTGCGGGCGGGGGTCCACCGAACCTCTCACCAGCCGCGGCTGGGCCGGCGAGAGCCGGCTTCCCCCGCCCGGGCCTGACGAGTGCTGGGTCGACCGGCTGCCGTACCGGCCGGGCCGTCCCGAAACTGAGTTGGCGACCACCTGAGGGCGTCGCGGGCCGCGGCGTCGTACCGGGCACTCCGGCCGCGTCACCGGCGCCGCCGGGGAGGAAGTGCCCGGGCTTCGGCGCCGACTTGTTGTCCGCCATCACTCGTCCCCAGTCCAGGTTGGTGCTGCGCTTGGTCGGCCCATCTTCCGCCGCGGCAGTGTAAGTGCTCTGGGGGGCACGGACCGCCCAGGCGCCACGCCGCGTCTCGTTCCCCGGCACTGCTCGTCAGCACTACCTCGGAGATCTCACCAAATTCGTGACACGGCTCTGGATCCCACACAAAATCCGTGAGATCTTCATTTCCCGTGCTGGACGACCTAGGAGTTGTCATCGATGACTGACCCGACGCCCGGCAAGACGATGCGGGCGGCTGTCCTGCGCGGCGCCCAGGACCTCGTGATCGAGGAGCGTCCGACGCCGTCCGCGGGGCCCGATGAGGTCCTGGTCAAGGTGTCGTCTGTCGGGATCTGTGGGTCCGACGTGCACTACTTCGAGCATGGCCGGATCGGCGAGTTCGTGGTGAAGTCACCTATGGTGCCCGGCCACGAGGCAGCCGGGCAGATCGTTGCGGTGGGCGACGGAGTGGCGACGGACCGGGTCGGCAGCCGGGTCGCGCTGGAGCCGGGCGTCGGTTGCAGGCGGTGCGGCTACTGCCGCGGCGGGCGCTACAACCTCTGCCGGGACATGCGGTTCTTCGGCACTCCGCCGATCGACGGCGCCCTCCGCGAGTACGTCGTGGTGCCCGCAGACCACGCGTACGCCGTACCGGATGGGATGTCCGACGACGCTGCCGCTCTGGTGGAGCCGTTGTCGGTGGGGATCTGGGCCCACCGCACGGCGCGGCTGGGTGCCGGATCCAGCGTGTTGATCGCCGGTGCCGGGCCGATCGGGCTGCTTGTCACGCAGGTGGCTGCCGCGCTAGGTACGACCGAGATCATCGTCAGCGATGTGGAGCCGGGCCGGCTCGAGCTCGCCGGGAGCTTCGGAGCGACCACCCTCCTGGACGCAACCGAGCCGACCGGCGACCTGGCAGTGGACGCTTTCATCGACTGCTCGGGCGCTCCGGCCGCACTCAAGGCCGGCGTTCCCGCAGTCAAGCCGGGCGGCGCGGTCGTACTTGTCGGCATGGGTGCGGACGAGGTGACCCTGCCGCTGTCGTTGCTGCAGCGGCGTGAAATCAATGTGGTCGGCACGTTCCGCTACGCCAACACTTGGCCGACCGGGATCGCCTTGGCCGCACGCGGCCTGGTGAACCTCGACGGACTGGTCACCGGGCATGTCGACCTGGACCACGTCCGGGACGCGCTGAGGCCCGATCCGAGCGCCGGGCACGTCAAGCTGATCGTGCGTCCCGGTGGCTGACGGCGACGGGAGGGGCGTGGGCATACGGGCCGGCCGCACGAGTGACGCGCTCGTCCAGGCTCGCCGGGAGGCTGTGCTGGAGATCGTGCTCGACCGGGGTGAGGTGGGGATCTCCGAGCTGGCCGATGAGTTCGGCATCAGCGAGATGACGGTTCACCGCGACCTGGACGCGCTGCACAGGGACGGCTTTCTCACGAAGGACCGCGGCCGCGCGGTGGCGCCGTCGGCCGTACGGGTGGAGACGAGTGCGCTGTTCCGGCTGCGAGCCGCCAAGAAAGTGAAGGAAGCCATCGCCCGGGGGGCTGTCGCGCGGCTGGCCGGCGTGCGGACTCTGCTGGTGGACGACTCGACCTCGGTCCTGCCGCTGCTGCCTCTGGTCGCGGCTGCCGCGACCGAACCGGTCACAGTGGTGACCAACTCGCTGCTGGTGATCCGGGCCGCGGCAAAGCTGCCCGGGTTGGAGCCGCACCTGCTCGGCGGCAGCTACGACCACGACCTGGAGGCGACGTTCGGAACCGCCTGCACGGATTCGATCGCGCGGTGGCGCGCCGAGGTCGCGGTCGTGAGTGTGCCCGCGCTGCGCGACGGTCAGTGCTTCCACATGCTGCCGTCCTCGGCCGCGGTCAAGCGGGCGATGTTCGCTGCCGCGGCGGAACGCCTGCTGCTCATAGACCACACCAAGGTCGGCCGGACCGCGCCGCACCTGCTCTGTGACGTCGAGGCGTTCTCCTGGGTGGTACTCGACGACGGTGTCGACCCCGCCGAGATCTTCACACTGCAGTCCCGCGGCGTCGCGGTGGATGTCGTCCCCATCGATCCGAGGAGTTCCGGATGAGCGTGCTTGACAGCTTCGCCCTCCAAGGCCGCCGGGCGCTGGTCACCGGCGGGAACCGCGGCCTGGGCCGGGCCTTCGCCCTCGCGCTGGCCGAGGCCGGCGCCGACGTGGCCATCGCCGCGCGCGATGCCGACCTCAATGCCGGCGTGGTTGCCGAGATCGAGTCCCGCGGGCGCCGCGGCCTCGCCGTACAGGCCGACATCACCCGCGGCGCCGAAGTGACGTCGATGGTCGAGACAGTGACCGCCGAGCTGGGCGGCATCGACATCCTCGTGAACAACTCCGGCATCGCGAGCCACCGTCCGGCTCTGGAGATCGGTGACGACGAGTGGCATCAGGTGCTGGACCTCAACGTGACGGCTCTGTGGCACTGCAGCACCGCGGTCCCGCGCGGCATGGTCGCAGCGGGGAGGAGATCGCGCCGAGCGTCGTCTACCTCGCCAGCGACGCGTCGTCGTTCATGACCGGTTCCGTCCTCGTCATCGATGGCGGCTACACCGCCTTCTGACCAGGCACCGCCGCTGTTCGTCATGCGACTGGGCCGCTCCGCCCTCCCAGCCACGGGCAATCGGACCGCCTCCCCTTAGCATTCGAGGGGTGGCTGTTGAGGAGGACGTGCGTCGGCTGCTGGCTTCGCAGTGGCCCGGCTACCGGATCGACGAGGTCGTCCTGCTCGGGTCGGGCACGGACAACCTCGCCTATGAGGTCAACGACGAGCTGATCGTGCGCATCGGTACGGAGGCCGACCCAGTGCGGGTCGATCGGGAGGCGCGGCTGCTGTCGATCGTTGCCGAGGTCTCGCCGCTGGCCGTCCCGAGACCGGCCTTCACGGTGCCGGAGCTGGGCTGCCTCGCCTATTTCAAAGTCCCCGGCGTGCCGCTGCTGGACGTTCCGCACCTGTGGTCTCGTACGTCGATCCCGGCGGCGCTCGGCGGATTCCTCGCCACGTTGCACGCCGTACCGATGGATCGTCTTGTCGGCCTGGTCGAGCCGGACGTCGTACCACCGGCCGACTGGCTGCAGGAGTCGGCCGACTACTTCACAGCTCTGGCGGAGCGGATCCCGGCCGAACGTCACGCTGCGATCGCATCCTTCCTGTGGGCGGCACCGCCGGAGGAGGAGTTCGAGCCGGCCTTCTCACACCACGACCTGGGGATCGAGCACGTTCTGGTCGGGCCAACGTCCGGCGCAGTCACCGGCATCATCGACTGGGGCGATGCCGCGCTGGTCGACCCGGCATACGACTTCGGTCTGATCTACCGCGACCTCGGGCCCGAGGCTCTGACGGTTGCCCTCAGCCACTATCCGGACCCGGGCATCGCCGAACGGGCCGGCTTCTACGCACGCTGCAGCGTCCTCGAAGACCTGGCGTACGGCATCGAGGCGGACGACCACCGGTACGTCGACAAGTCCCTGGCCGCACTCGACTGGCTTTTCGGCAAGGCCCCGACACCCCCGCCATGAGCACCCGACCCACAACCCCCGCAGCCCTCCCGCAGCCCTCCGGCAGCCCTCCGGCAGCCCGCCAGGCAGGCTGCTTGTGGACAACACTCCGGCGATTCGTCGCAACTGGGGCACACCCACGGCGAGTCCGCCCCCAGAAGCGACGAATCGGCAGAAGGGTTTCCACAGGGATGGACGACACGGAGCCGCGACCTTGGTCCAGGAGCATTAATTGCGTTGCGTGCGGTCCGGGCGGGGTTGTTGGGTGGGTCGGTGGCTTCCCTGGATGTGCTGAACCGGCCGGAGTACCCGCGGTCGTCGACGTACGACGCCGAGTGGCTGGTGGAGTGCGACATGGGGCCGAACCCGCTCTGGCTGCTGGAGGACCTGGCGAGGGATCTCGACCTGCGTCCGGGCATGCGGGTGCTCGACCTCGGCTCCGGCAAGGGCGCGACCTCGGTCTTCCTGGCGAGGGAGTTCGGCGTCAGGGTGTGGGCCGCGGACCTGTGGGTCTCGCCCGATGAGACGTCCGCGATGTTCGACCGGCAAGGCGTCGGCGACTCGGTCATCGCGCTGAAGGCGGAGGCGCACTCGCTCCCGTTCTCGGGCAAGTTCTTCGACGCGATCGTCTGCATCGACGCCTACGAGTATTTCGGTACGGCGGACAACTACCTCGCGTATCTCACCTACTTCCTCAAACCCGGCGGGCAGCTCGGCATCGCCACCCCGGCGCTGACCCGTGAGATCCGCGACCTCGGCCACATCCCGGACCACATCAAGAAGTGCGTCGGCTGGGAGGCGATCGCCTGGCACACCGCCGACTGGTGGAGGTTCCAGTGGGACATCACCGAGCTCGTCACGGTCACCTCGGCCCGGCTGCAGGAGTCCGGCTGGAGCGACTGGCTGCTCTGGGCCCAGGTGATCGCCGAGCACGGCAAGGAGCAGGGCGGCAACCCGAGCCTGCCGATGCTCGAAGCCGACCAGGGCGAGTACCTCACCTTCGCCCTCGTCACCGCTCGCAACCGATGACCTGACGTCGTATCCAGTGGGGAGCGAGCGGTTTGCGGTTGACCGGTCGCCCTGATGGTCGCGGGCAACCACGCCTGAGCAATGCTGTCCGTATGAGCTGGGCTATCTACGCGATGCGAGGACCGGGCGGTGTCCGACGCCTCGAGGACATTCCCGACGGCTACGCGCCACCGTCACTCGGCACTCCCGACGAGGTCGTCGCCAAGGTCCGGGAGGTCGTACCGGACGTCGACGCGACCAAGCGGTACTGGCTGCAGCTCAAGGGACCCGACCACGACGTCGAGATGTCGATCGGCAAGAGCGTCCAGGTCCACGACGTGACGTTCTACATCAACGACGGCCCCCGGTCGATCCCGTTGGTGATGGAGATCAGCAGCCGCCTCGGCGTCACGCCGTACGACACGGAGTCCGGCACGTTCCTCACCGAGGAGTCGGCGCCGCCAGTCCCACCGCCGCTCGACGAGGACGAGCTGAAGGACGGCCGCAGCTGGTGGCAGCGCCTCACGCGCCGCACCGGCTGACCACCGGATCAGGCAGGACGAGTGGCGACCAGTACGCCGATCTTGTTGATGCGGTGCTCCGGATTGCCGAGCGCGTCCTTCCAGTAGTTCCCCTTGGCGTGGTCCTCGGGCGTTGCACAGGTCGACAGGGTGATCATCGCCCGGGTCGGAAGGTCGCCCGGGCGGCCCGGCACAGCCGCATTCTGCCTGGCGATGTCGCGGGGTGAGCGGAACGAGATGCTCATCGTCTCTGTCACCAGGTAGTCGTACGACCGGCCACCCGCTGTCACCAGGATGTGCTCGCCGCCGCGGACCTCCGGCAGACGACCGAACGGCCGCCCGTGGGTCGTTCGATGTCCGGTGACGATGAAGTTCCCGATCTCCCCCGGCCCCACGCCACCTCGCGCCCCACGCGGGCTCGCGGCCACTCCGCGGTTCTGGATCCGCGTCCCGGGTAGGTCGTCCGCCGTACCGGTGTAGGCGACGACTCGCAGTCCTGCGAGCCGGATCGAGGGGATGCTCAGCACCACGGGCGTCGATCTCGGCACAGGAGCTGCCGCGGTCGATGGTGTGGGCGTCGGCGAGACCGGAGGATTGGTGGTCTCCGGGCCAGGCTCGGTGGTGACGCCCACCGACGGCGCGGACGTAGGCATGGACGGGGTGGCCCCGCGCGATTCGACAGTGTCCGAGCAGCCGCCGAGCACAGCCGTCAGCATCGTCGCAACCACGACCACAGACGTCCGGCCGGCCATGTCTCGAAAGATAGCGTGCGAGCGCAAGGGTGCAGGCGACCCGACCGGCGCCGACCGCACGTCAGAGGAGGCCGGCGAGCCGGGCCTTCTTGCTGTTCTCCCGCACGATCCAGGCAACGTCGGAGTCTGCGCACCCGCTCAGCGCGCGGAACCTCGGCAGTCCGCGGACAGGGTCGGCAGCCACGGCCTCGCACACCCGCCAGCGCTCGTCGGTGGCGTGGTCACGCAGCCGCTGCTCGAAGTCGTCTCACTCGTGCTCCGCCGACGAACGACCGAGCCCGATGACTCCACAAAACGTCAGGTCCTCGTCGCCGGTGGCGATGAACTCGTCGAGAAGCGCGGGGCCGGCTTCCTCTGACACGGCCTGAGCCAGCTCGAGGTTGGCGCGGGGACCGGGCAGACCGGAATGCTTCGTCAGGTGCGCTGCCCACGCCGACTCCGGCAGGCTGCGGAGCTCTGCGCGGTACTCATCGATGCGTCCCACGACTCCAGACTAGATAGACACGCCGGGCTGGAGTGTCCCCCGTACGGCGCTTACGCTCGGCGGATGCTGACGGAGACCGATCTGCAACTGAGCGACGGACGCACGCTGCACGTCTATGACACGGGCGGCGACGGCGGCCTCGTCGTGTTCTGGCATCACGGCACGCCGAACATCGGCGCGCCTCCCGAGCCGTTGTTCGCGGCTGCGGACCGGCTCGGCATCCGCTGGGTCTCCTATGACCGGCCCGGGTACGGCGGATCGACCCCTGCCCCAGGTCGGGACATCGGCTCAGCGGCCGCGTACGTCTCCACCGTCGCCGACGCGCTCGGAATCGACCAGTTCGCGGTGATGGGGCATTCCGGTGGTGGTTCGCACGCCCTTGCTTGCGGCGCACTGCTGCCGGAACGCGTCCTGGCCGTGGTCAGCATGGCGGGCCTGGCACCGTACGGCGCCGAAGGCCTCGACTGGTTCGCGGGTATGGGCGCCTCCGGCGTGGCGTCCTTGACGGCCGCAGCGCAGGGCCGCGCCGCGAAGGAGCAGCACGAGGCATCAGGTGTCGAGTACGACCCGGAGTTCACGCCGGCAGATCTCGCCGCGCTTGACGGTGAGTGGTCCTGGCTGGGCAGCGTCGTCGGGCCGGCTGTGAAGGGAGGCCCGGGCGGGCTGATCGACGATGACGTCGCCTATGCCTCTGCCTGGGGATGCGACCCGTCACAGGTACTGGCGCCGGTTCTCCTGCTGCACGGTGAGCGGGATCGGGTCGTGCCGAGCTCACACAGCGAGTGGCTCGCACGCCACTGCGCATCGGCCCAACTGCGGCTGTTCCCCGAGGACGGACACATCTCGGTCCTGAACAACAGCGCGGCGGCCCTGGACTGGCTCAGCGAGCACGCCGACCACCGCTGAGCCTCACCCTGGTCACGTGCCGGCGAGGTGCTCGTGGACCAGGCGGATGGCGACGGCTCCGTCTCCGACACCAGCCGCGACCCGCTTGACCGAGCCGCTGCGAACGTCGCCGGCTGCGCCAGTCCTGCATGGTCATAGCCGGGGCGACATGAGCCGCGCCTCTGTTCGCTGCGCGATCTCGGCCACGACCGCCGTCAGCGCCGGAGCCTCGATGCCCGCCCGCCGAGCCAGCCGGGTGAGCACGCCACCGATGGCGTCGAGTTCGTTGTCGCGCCCAGCTTCGATATCGCGCAGCAGCGACGACTTCGTCGTCGCCGGGAGCGAGGCCAGGGCCTGACCGACCGTTGTTGGGTCTGCTTCCGCGTAGCCATGCGCGCTGGCGATGGTGGAGACGTCGTCGACCAGAGCGTCCAGCAGTTCTGGACGTTCGGCACGCACCTTGCCCAGTTCGCCGAGCACCGCGGTGGTCGCCAGGGCCAGCGGCGCCAGGAACACCATCTTGCGCCACAGCACCACGGCTTCGTCCGGGTGGTGGGTCACGTCGAAACCGGCCGAGGTGAGCACCGCCGCGGCTGTGCCGGCTGCCGATGCCGTCCGCGGTGATCGAGTCAGCTCGACCGAGGCGGCCGAACCGTTGTGCACGACCGAACCGGGTGCATCTCGGCTTGCCTCCGCCTTGATCGTGGCCGGCACAGTCACGGCGTCCGGCGCCCAATGCCGCAGCCGATCGACATGGTCGATTCCGTTGAGCAACGGCACCACCGCCACGCCGGGCAACCAGCGAGCGGCGGTACCGTCCAGCGCCGCGCGCAGCGAGGGCGCCTTGACCGCCACGAACAACACGTCCACGTGACGATCAAGCGAAGTGGCCACAGCGGGCGAGGCCGTCAGGGAGCCGAATCTGGCACTGCGCAGGGAAAATCCGCCACCGGCGAGCGCCGCTGCGCCAGTCGTTGTCGTGACCACCACGACCTCGTGTCCGGCCGCCTGGATTGTGGTGGCCAGCAGCCCGCCGATTCCTCCGGCGCCGAGGATCGCCACCCGCTGGTGCCCACTCATCGGTCGGCGCCCGTGAGCAGGGATTGGGCGGACGACACACTGACCAGTCCCAGCCAATGGTCCAGTGCGATGTTGCGGCCGGTGAGGACCACAACGATGCGGCGCTTGCCGTGTGCCAGGTCGGGTCGGCGGATCAGGGCCGCGACCGGCGCCGCAGCCGAGGGTTCGACGTAGAGGTGATGCTCCTCGGCCAGCCAACGCATCGCGGCCCGAATGTCGTCCTCGGTGACCTCGCTGGTGATGGAGACGTGGCGCTGTGTCAAAGGGAACGTGATGCTGTCGGTCTCGATCTGCGCGCCCAGGCCATCGGCGATGCTGGGGGCGACGGACACCTCGACTGGCCGGCCTGCTCGCAGCCAGGTGTTCAAGACCGGGTTGGCCTCGGGCTGCACCGCCCAGATCGCGGTTCCGCTGTCGCGCAAGGCGATACCGGTGCCGGCGGCGAGTCCTCCGCCGCCCATACCGACCACGACCAGGTCCACGTCGGGCAGGTCGCGGCCTATCTCCAGTCCCACCGTGCCGCCTCCCGCGACGACCAACGGGTCGTTGTAGGCCGACACTGCCGTCGCGCCGGTAAGGGCTGCATGCTCTAGCGCCGCTGCCCTGGCCTGGTACACAGAGTCGGTGAACACCAGCTCGGCACCAAGTGCGCGGATGGTGGCGATCTTCCCTGCATCGGCGTGGCGCGGCAGATAGATGCGAGCGGCAACGCCCAGTCGGTGGGCGGCGTAGGCCAGGCCGATGCCATGGCCACCCGCGGTGGAGGCGACAGCACCAGCCGCCCGGCGGGCGGCCGACATGGACAGCAGGACGTTGAACGACAGCCGTGGCTTGAAGCTCCCGGTCACTTGGAGAGCTTCGAGCTTGAGGTGGACCTCGGCGCCGACCAACCGCGTCAGCGCGGGTGAGTGCTCGAGCGGTGTGTGCCGGATGTGGGGGCGGATGCGCTGCTCGGCGGCGGTGATGTCGTCCCGGGTGACGTCAGTCCGCATCCGCGGCGGACTGAGGTCCTGGTTTGTGCTCATCGTGGTCCTCGGCGCTGTGGGATAGTACAGATGGACCATACGAGCAGCCTCGAGGTGACACAATGTCGTACAGATTGGATCTGAGCGATCTGGACCGGGAGAAGGGCTCGCTGCGGCGGCAGATCGTGGACCGGTTCATCCGCGCTGTGGACGCCGGGGAGCTGCCGCCGGAGGCACGGGTGCCTTCCACGCGGCAGATCGCTGCAGCGGCAGGGGTCAACCACCTGACCGCGGTCCGGGCAATGCGCGATCTGGCCGCGAATGGTTACGTCTACACGGTTCCGCGCAGCGGCACCTTTGTGCGGCGCTCCACGCCGGGTGATCCACCGGCCGGAGCCGATTGGCAGTTCGGTGTCCTGCCTCCCAGGAATCTGCTCGCTGAGCACCACTACGACACGAGGGCCCGCAGCGCCGTGCCGGGCATGGTGTCGCTGGCCGTTGGGTGGCCCGCACCAGAGTTGCGGCCCGGCGTCGCGCTCCGCCGACACGCGGAGGTCGCGCTGGCCGAACACATGGACGAGATCACCGACTACGGCGACCCGGCCGGCGTGGCCGACCTGCGGGAAGCGATCGCGGCACGGTCGACGCCGACCGGCGCGGTGCGTGACGCCGGGGAGGTGGTGGTGACCAACGGCGCATCCCAGGGCCTGCACCTGGTGCTGCGAGCCGTGGTGGAGCCGGGGGACGTGGTCGCTGTGGAGAGCCCGACCTACGCCGGGGTACTGGACGCCGTACGTTCCTGCGGGGCTCAGGTCTTGGGTATTCCGGTCGACAGCGAGGGTTTCCAGGTGGATGTGCTCGCACGGGCCCTGAGGCGTAAGGAGGTGAAGCTGTGCGTTCTCCAGCCCGATCACCACAACCCCACCGGTGTGAGCACCACAGCCCTGCGGCGACAACAACTCGCGCAGCTGGCCGAGACGCGGGGCATGTTCGTCCTGGAGGATGCCGCGTACGCCGACCTCGGCTTCACCGGCGAGGCCGGGACCTCATTGAGGCGTCTGGCCCCCGATCACACGATCCACGTGGGCACATTGTCGAAGTCGGTAGCGGGCGGGTTGCGCATCGGGTGGGCGAGCGCGTCCGGACCGGCGCTGCGGCGCATCGCCGCACGCAAGATGGCCGCCGACCACCACACGCCGGTGCTGACTCAGTTGATGGCGGCGGGATTCCTCGCTTCGGGCGACTACGATGACCACTTGCAGTCGGCCCGCAGCACGTATCAGCGGCGTGCGGGAATCCTGTCGGACGCGCTTGAGCACCACATGCCCGGCCGGTACACCTATCCGGCACCGTCTGGTGGCCACCATCTGTGGGTGACCTTCACCGAGCCTGTGGACGAGGAGACGCTGTACGTCGAGTGCCATCGCGCAGGAGTGCTGTACACGCGGCCGTCCGACGTGCTCTGCACCGAACAGGCCGCGACGTCGATCCGGCTGTCCTTCTGTCACGCACCACTCGACGACCTGGCCGAGGGAGCCGCGCGGCTGGCTCGAGCCCTACGAACGTCTCCCAAAGCCTGATCCGGTCAATCGCTCGCACTACCGCTGGCCGCGGCTGTCTGACCAACATCCAGACTCCCTGGGCTCACGGCCGGCGACTGCGTGCCGGTCGGCAGGCTCTCGCCCGCCGAGGCCGTCGGGCACATACTCGGGGCATCGGCTCTTGGGGACGCTCATGGACATGGCCACACGGCCGCTCGGTCGAACGGGTCTGATGGTCAGCCCGTTCACGCTCGGCTCGATGGAGTTCGGCAGCAAGACAAGCGAGGAGGAGGCGCGGGGCCTGTTCGAGCTGGCCATGGACTCGGGCATCAATGTGGTTGATACGGCCAACGTCTATGCGGGTGGGCTGAGCGAGCAGATCGTCGGTCGTCTCATCGGCCCGAGGCGCGACCGGCTCGTGCTGGCGACGAAGTTCTCCGTTCCTACCGACGAGGACGATCCGAACTCAGGCGGTACGTCGCGGCGCGCGGTCATCGCCGCCTGTGAGGCAAGCCTGCGCCGGCTGGACACCGACTACATCGACATCTACTACATCCACCGGCCGTCGACGCAGACCGCGATCGACGAAACGCTTCGCGCGCTCGACGATCTGGTGCATGCCGGAAAGATCCGGTACGTCGGCACCTCGGGCTTCGCCGGATGGCAGCTCGTCGAGGCCCTGTGGTGCGCACACGACCTGCGGATCAACCGGCCGGCCGTCGAGCAGGCCGCCTATCACCTCCTCGACCGACGTGCAGAGCGCGATCTGGTGCCGGCCGCGCTCACGCATGGAACCGCGATCACGGTCTGGTCCCCTCTCGCGGGAGGCCTGCTGACCGGCAAGTATCTCGCCGGCGCGACAACAGGTGGGCGCCTGTCACCGGACAACGACTGGGGCGCCAAGCACTTCACCGCTGCCGCCAACTCGGCGGTTGCCGCGTTGGCTGATTGCGCGATCCGGAACAACGTTTCCCTGACCGCCCTCAGCCTCGCGTGGACCTTGCAGCGCCCAGGCGTCGCGAGCATCGTCATGGGGCCGCGCGACGCCGACCAGTTCACGGCGCAACTGGCGGCGCTGGACGTGGTCCTGACCCCGGAGACGCTCGAAACCATCGACCGCATCGTCCCGCCCGGAGCAGTGACGGTGCCCTACTACCTCGACGACGCGTTCGCCGACTTCCGGCCACTGCCCCACCACTGGTGACGGGTCTATGAGACCGCGGCCCTGTCCACCAGCGAGACGGATGGATCCAGCCGTACGACCAGGTCGGGTCGGAGGCTGCTCTGGCGCTCTGCCAACCGCACACCTTCCAGCAGCAGCGTCGCGGTTGCCCGGCAGTCGCCACCGCGCAATGCCACCAGGTCGCCTCCCCGCACCACAGCTGCAAGACCGGTCGCATCCAGCACGACCGTCAGCCTGAACTCGATGGTCGTCACCTTCCTGCCATCGACCAGGAGGTCCACGTGCGGCGAGTAGGTGGCAGCGGCTCGATGGGTGGCCAGCGCTACGACTTCCTCGCTGCCCGGTGCCACAAGGGTGCGTATCGCTGCTTCGGTCAGGGCGCGGTGCTTGGACCAGCAGGCCACGAGAATGTCACCGAGGTCGAGGTCGAGCAGGCCGTCGACGACCGTGCCGATCTCCCGGTCGACCGACTGTACGGCGCCGGCGGACAGGTGCCGGACACCGTGCAGTGCAGACCGGGCAACGCCGTGTTCGCTGATCACGCGGCCGACGACCTCGGCCGTGTCGGCTCCCGTCCCGGCGCCGAACAGGAAGCTCCGTATCGTCACGGGCGCGGTGAGAATTGCACCGTTCATGAGTCCAGCTCCTTCAGGGTGTGCGTGCCCGGATCGGCGTGGGGTTCGATTCGGACCACAACGTCCGGCGGCGAAGGCCTCGGCCGGAACTTGGTAATCCGCATCCCGGCGCCGGCGGCCGCGCCAGGGACGACTCTGACGTGAGCACGCACCCAGCGCGGGCCCCGCCGAAGTCGAAGCCAGACGAGGGCAAGGACCAGCCCGATCACGAGGGCGATCGCAACGACCCACGCCCAACTCTGTGAGACGGGCTCGATGCGGGTGACGGTGAACCACGCCGAAGCCTGCTGGGTGTCATCTCGGCTGCACCGGGCCACAAGGTCGTGGCGCTGGTCGGGAAACTCCTCTGGGACCGTGATGGTGACCGCGGCCGCGCCGAAGCTGTCGAGCCGGGATCTGGCGGCCTCGTCCTCGCCGTGCCAAAGGAGCACAACGTCCTGCCCGGCACAGTCGAATCCGCTTGCCCGGGCTGTGAGCTGGGCCCCGGGCGCGCCGGTGGTGGGATCGAGCCTCAGGGCAGGAAGTGTCTCCATTTCCTCCGAGACGGTGAACCATGCCATCGCCTGCTGGGTGGCGTCCTGTTCGCACCGGGCCACGAGGTCGTGGCGCTGGGCGGGGAAGTCGTCGGGGACCGTGATGGTGACGGCGGCGGAGCCGAAGCTGTCGAGCGGTGATCGCGCCGCCTCGTCCTCGCCGTGCCAGAGGAAGACCACCATCCCCTGCACGAGCCGCCCCGAGACGATCGCCGGGGCGGAAGGTGTGGACGGGGTGGACGGGGTGGACGGGATGAACGGGGTCGAAGGCGTCGACGGCGTTGTCGGGGTCGACGGCGTCGACGGCGTTGTCGGGGTCGACGGCGTCGCAGGGGTCGAGGGCTCGATTCTCGAGCAACTGAATCCGGTTGCCACTGCGGTGATCCGGGTGCCAGGCCGCCCTCCGCTCGGACTGAGCGTCAGCCCTGGCCGAGACTCGCCAGCGGGCCAGGTGGCGCCGACCGCTGCCGCGCTGACCAGAACCGCGGTCAGCGTGCTACTGATCAGCCGGCGAATGGTCACCTTGTCGCCCCCGCTCCCTACGCGGCGCACTTCGACCATGTGGACTTCGCCGGTACATGGGCAAGGGACCTACGACCGACACCTGAGGGCCTTGGGCCCTGGATCGTTGACGATCAGTGGCTTGGAGTGGCCCACGCCGCTCGGAGCGCCTGGGTCTCGATGACGCTTCCTAGCCGACCTTAGGCCACAGCGGAGACCCAGTCGGGACACCGTGGGCGGAGACCCACGGATCGTGATCCCTCGATCCAGCCGCCGCTGGTCACCGGCGACCCGGCCGCAACCATTGCTCGGGCCGGCAACTCGATGGGGTTCTCCTAGCTCATTCCCCAGGACGGCACCCGTGGTCCCAACGGCACGTTCGTGCCCGTTCCGATCGGGAAAGACCCCCCCGCATGTGCACCTTCGGGTGATGCTTCACCACCACGCCGCCTCATAGCTTCCTCGGTGAACCAGGAGGTGAGCCATGAAGCGCATCCGCATCGACCGGCACAAGGCCCGCCGAGCAGACCGCAGGGACGAGGTGTTGCCAAGGGATCCGCGAGACCCAGATGTCGTTCGAGCGAAGGCACTTGGCTCCAGGCCTCGCGATCCGAAGGTAACCCGCAGGTGATACCGGCGCACGTGTCGTCACCGCATGCCCGTCAAGAGGATAGATATGACCTGCTC
>DASTVQ010000114.1:0-3202 GCA_035759015.1 Kribbella sp. | reverse complement strand
CCAGTCCTCGTCGGTGGCGGCTCGGATGACCACGGCTCGCACCTTATGCGTTCCCCTAGGCTCCGGCTTGTGCCGACCGACGATGCCTTCGCTGACGTGCTGGCCGCGAACGAGGCTTACGCCGCGCAGTACCCGCTGGGTGGGCTCGAGGCGCGGGCCGCCAAGGGCCTGGCCGTGCTCACCTGCCTGGACTCGCGCATCGACCCGCTGGCGATGCTCGGGTTGGCGCCCGGCGACGCGAAGATCCTTCGTAACGCCGGGGCCCGGGTCACCAACGACGTCCTGCGCACGCTCGTGCTGGCGTCGTACCTTCTCGGGGTGGACCGGGTGATGGTCGTCGCCCACACCAGCTGCCGGATGGCGGGCGGGGCCGAGGAGGACGTGCACGAGGCGATCCGCGCGGCCGGCGGCCCCGACACGCGCAGCATCTCGTTCCTGACCGCGGCCGACCAGGAGGCCGCGCTGCGAGCGGACCTGCAACGCGTGCGCTCCTGGCCTTACCTCGGCAACGTCACCGCCGGTGGCTTCTTGCTCGACCTCGACACCGGCCAGCTGCGCCGGGTGTGCTGATCCTCGCTCTCACTCGCTGACCACGGCGCGGAGCACGTCGAGCTTGGCGGCACGACGGCTCGGGCTGATGGCGGCGACCATGCCGGCGACCGCAGCCAGCACGACGATCGCCACGATGCTGCCGTAGGGCACGCGGAAGACGGAGAAGCCCTCGTCCTCGAGCGCCCGCACCAGCGCCCACCCGAAGAACAGGCCGATCACCAGGCCCAGGGCCGTGCCCTGCAGCGCGATGATGACCGACTCCCAGCGGATCGCCGACCGCAGCTGCGACCGGGTCATGCCGACCGCGCGGAGCAGGCCGATCTCCCGGGTCCGCTCGAAGATGGACAACGCCAGCGTGTTCGCGATGCCCAGCAGCGCGATGAGGATCGCCAGCCCGAGCAGCGCGTAGATCAGCCCGAGCATCTGGTTCAGGAACCCGGCCTGCTCCGCCTTGTAGCCGTCCCGGTCCAGGACGTCGACGCCGGCGTACGCCGCCGAGGCGTCCTCCACGGCCTTGAGGGCCGCCGTCTCGGACACGTCGGAGGACTGCTTGACGATGACCTCGTTGTCGAAGTGGGTCAGGACGTTCGCGTCGTACGCCGGCATGCCGAGCAGGTACGACCCGACCACCTGGTCCTCGCCGTAGATCATCGCCACCCGCAGCTGCTGCTGGCCGGTGTCCTTGAACGCGACCGGCAGCGTGTCGCCGACCGCCAGGTCCTTGTCCTTCGCCACGTCCTCGCTCACGGCGATCGCGTAACGGCTGAGGTCCGCCGCCGTGCCCTCGATCGGCTGGATGTCCATCACGTCGAACGCCGTCGCGGTGTTGACGCCGGTGACGAAGGTGACGTCGCCGTCGACGCTGGCGAAGGTCTGCCGCATCCCGGTCGCGTAGGCGACCTCGGGCAGTGCGTTCAGCTTCTGGGCCAGGCTCGGGTCGACGCCGCCCATCGTGCCGCCGCCGGAGGTGACCACGATGTCCCCGGTGAACGACTGGTCGATCGCCTGGTCCTGGGACGCCTTGGCCGACGAGACGAAGATCGTGATGAAGCCGACCAGGCCGACGCCGATCATCAGTGCCGACGCGCTCGCGGCGGTGCGCTTCGGGTTGCGCATGGCGTTCTCCCGGGCCAGCTCGCCGGTGACGCCGCGCAGCCGCGGCAGGGGAGAGCCGATGAGACGGCTCAGCGGCAGCGCGATCGTGCGACCCAGCACGGACACCCCGAAGAACACGAGCAGCACGCCGGCACCGACGATCATCACGGCCCGGTCGACCGAGCCGAAGAGGCCGGTGAGCAGGGTGGCCAAGCCGAGCGTCAGCAGACCGAAGCCGACGAACACGCGCTGCTTCGAGCCGTAGCCCGTGCTGCCCACGAGGCCTTGCTGCATGGCGGCGACCGGCGCCACCTTGGCGGCCTTGCGGGCCGGCGACAGTGCCGCGAGCACGGTCACGCCGATCCCCACCACCAGTGAGGTCACGATGGTGCTCGTCTTGAACACGACAGCGCCGCCGGGGACCCCCAGACCCGCGGCGTTGAGGAGCGCCTTCAGGCCGATGGCCACGGCAAGCCCGCCGAAGAGGCCCAGCAGCGACGCGATGATGCCCACGGCCAGCGCCTCCAGCAGGACCGACGACAGGATCTGACGCCGGCTCGCGCCGAGGGCCCGCAGCAGCCCGTTCTCCCGGGTCCGCTGCGCCACGGTGATCGAGAAGGTGTTGAAGATCATGAAACTGCCGACCAGCAGCGCGACCACGGCAAAGACCAGCATGAAGGTCCGGAAGTAGGCCAGGGACTCACGTGTCGTGTCCTGGCTCTCCTTCGTCATCTCCGCCCCCGTGGCCGCCTCGGCCTCCTCCGGCAGCACCTTCGCCACAGCCGTCGAGAGCTGCTCCTGGGTGACCCCGGGCTCCGCCGCGATGGAGATGGTGTCGAACTTCCCCGGCTCGGCGATCAGCTCTTGCGCCACCGTGTTGCGGAACAGCGTCACCGTCGACCCGGCCGGGCTGTCCACCGAACCGAACTTGGCGATCCCGCTGACGCGGACCGTCAACGGAGGTCCCTGGACGAGAACCGTGGTGGTGTCCCCGACGGCCAGCTTGCCGTCCTTGGCGCTCTTCGCGTCGATCACCACCTCGTCGTCGGCGGCCGGCGGGTTGCCCTCGACGATGCGGAACGGGTTCAGCTTCTTGGACTCGGTCCAGTCACCTCCGAAGGTCGGCGCACCAGTCGCGGGGTTGCCCAGGGCCTCGCCGTCGCTGCCGACGAGGCGGGCGTAGCCGAACACCCCGCCCTGCGCTTCCGCGACCCCGGGAACCTGCCGGACGTCGGCGAGCACCGACTCGTCCACCCGCTTGCGCTGGACACCCCAGCCATCCGGGCCGGCGTCGAAGACACCCTCGCCCCGCACGACGACGTCGGTGTCCTTGTAGATGTCGCCGAAGAGGTCGTCGAAGGTCTTGGTCACCGTGTCGGTGAGCACCAGGGTGCCCGCCATGAACGCGACTCCGAGCGTCACGGCGAGCGCCGTGGCGAAGAGCCGGAACTTGTGGGCGATGAGCCCCTTCATCGTGGTGAAGAACACGGCCGCTCACTCCCCGAACTGCTTCATCCGCTCCAGCACCCGGTCCGCGGTCGGTCGCTCCATCTCG
>DASTVQ010000113.1:0-16392 GCA_035759015.1 Kribbella sp. | reverse complement strand
CACCCAGCCTCCATTCCGAACCTGGAAGTTAAGCCCGCCAGCGCCGATGGTACTGCGACCGGGAGGTCGTGGGAGAGTAGGACGTCGCCGGACATTCACACTGTTAAGGGCCACCCACACGGGTGGCCCTTAACATTTGTCTGAGTGCCCGCATCACCTCGTACGACCGATAGGAGTCACCGTGGCTACGCCACCCCGCACCCCCCGCTCAGGCCAGGGCGATCGCTCCGGCCGTGGACCCTCCGGCGGCGGCTCCGGCCGCTCTGGCGCCGGCCGTGCGGGCGACGGGCGGTCCGGCTCAGGCTCCGGCCGACCATCGAACTCGTCAGGCCGGTCAGACCGGGACGGCTACCCACGTACGGGTGGGTCGCGGGGCGATGATCGGTCCGCCCCGCGCGGTGAGGATCGGTCCGGACCGCGTCGTGACGATCGGTCCGCCCCGCGCGGTGAGGATCGCTCCGGACCGCGTCGTGACGATCGCTCCGGACCACGCGGTGAGGATCGGTCCGCCCCGCGTCGTGAGGATCGCTCCGCCGCCCCGCGCCGCGAGGATCGCCCCGCCCCGCGCCGCGAGGATCGCTCCGCCCCGCGCCGCGAGGATCGCTCCGGGCCGCGCCGCGAGGATCGCTCGGGACCGCGCCGCGAAGACAGGCGCGATGACCGAGCCGGGGTACGTCGTGACGATCGCGGTGACTCGGGTGGTCGCGGTGAAGGACGCAGGACGTCCCGTTGGGAGGACCGGACGCCGCCGGGCGAGCGGAAGCCGTCCCGGTGGGATGACAAGGGAGCCCGAGACGATCGTGGCTCTGGGCGTCAAGGCGATCGTGGGCCCCGCAGGGACGACCGCGGGTCGGCCGATCGTGGTCCGCGTCGCGACGATCGGTCGGCGCCGCGTCCAGATGACAGATCAGCTCCCCGTGGGGGCGACAGGTCCGGAGTACGCGGAGACGACCGGTCTGGCGCGCGCAGGGATGAAAGGCCGGGACCGCGCCGAGACGATCGATCCGGGCCTCGCCGCGACGAGAGGTCCGCTGCGCCTCGCGACGATCGCTCCGATCCCCGCCGGGATGAGAGGTCAGCCTCCCGCCGAGACGACAGATCTGGGCTGCGCAGAGATGACAGGTCGGGTCCCCGTCGCGATGACAGGCCTGCGCCGCGCAGGGACGACAGGGCTGGACCTCGACGAGAGGAGCGCGGCGGTTGGCGGGAGGACCGCAGCCCGCGTAGAGGTGATCGTGCGTCGCGTGAGGTACGCGTGAGCGGTCCCCGCCGAGATGAGGAGAAGGTTGGACCGCGCCGCGACGATCCGCCGATCCCGGCCGGAATCACCGGTGCCGAGCTGGACCGCTCGGTCAAGGCCGAGCTGCGCTCGTTGCCGCGGAGCCTCGCGGACTTGGTGGCTCAGCACCTGGTCGCCTCGGGCCGATTGATCGACCAGGATCCCGAGCTGGCGTACCAACATGCCAAGACCGCTCGCCGGCTTGCTGCGCGGCTGGGCGGCGTACGGGAGGCTGTGGCGGTCACGGCATACCTGGCGGAGCACTACGACGAGGCCCTCACGGAGTTCCGCGCGGTCAGGCGGATGACGGGCAACCACGAGGTGCTGCCGACTATGGCGGACTGCGAGCGTGCGCTGGGACGCCCCGAGAAGGCGCTGGCACTCTCGCGGGAGAAGCAGGTGAAGGACCTGGAGCTCGGCTCGCAGATGGAGATGCTCATCGTCGCGGCCGGTGCCCGTCGCGACATGGGCCAGACGGCCGCGGCGATCCAGACCCTCGAGGTACCCGAGCTCACCAAGCGGACCCGGGCCGAGTGGTTGCCGCGGCTCCGGTACGCATACGCCGATGCTCTGCAGGAGGCGGGCCGGATCGACGACGCGCTGATCTGGTTCCACCGCGCCGCAGGCGTCGACGGTGATGGCGTGACCGGCGCGGCCGAGCGCGCCGCCGAGCTCGAAGGTCTGCAGTTCACCGACCTCGATGATGAGGACGACGAAGGCTCGTACGACGAGCACGAGCGCGAGGCGGACGACCGCGCGGGGTACGACGCGGCCGGGGGTGAGCTTCGTGGTGCCGGCGGGGTCGACAGCTTGGTCGAGAACGAGGCAGCGCTTGAGGAGTCAGACGTCGACGAAGAACCGGAGCTCGACCAGCTTGCCGAGTCCAGCGACGAGGGTGAGTCCCACGACGAGGGCGGGTCCCACGACGACGGCGAGCCCGGTGATGTGGACGAGCTCGGCGACGAGACGGAACACGTCGAGCTGCCCGAGGACCCGAAGCAGCGTGGGGTCGACGACTGAGCATTGAGGTCCAGCTGGTCGGTCCGGCCCCGCGCAGTCAGACCCGTCGGTCCGGCCCCCGCGCGGTCGGACCCGTGGCCGGACCGACGCTCTCGTGCCCCCGGCTCCTCCAGGGCCGACGGCACAGCCCGGTTTGGTTTGGTCTGGTCGGCGAGAATGGTCCGATGGAGACTTCGACGAAGCTGACTCCGGAGTCGCCGGCGGCTGTGCTGGTGACTGCGGCGCTGGTGAAGGGGTCTGCGCGGTTGCGGACGGCGATCGGCATGGTCGCCGCTTCCGAGGATGACGCGATCCACCAGGTCCGGGTCGCCTGTCGCCGGCTGCGGAGCGACCTTCGCCTGTTCCGCGGTTTGCTGGCCGGCGACTGGGCACGCGAGCTGAGAGCAGAGCTCTCACTCCTTGCTCTGGCGTGCAGCGAGGCTCGGGACCTCGAGGTGATCGTGAATCTCGTGCGCGACAGCATCACCGAAGAGGACGATCCCGAGCACGTCGCGACCGTCATCAAGACCCTGACGGCTGACTTGGAACGCGCTGCGGGCCGATCGGCACAGACCGTCGGCGGCGAGCGGACCGCGCAGTTGATCGCAAGCCTGGACGCTGTTGCCACCGCGCCTGCGTTGACATCGAAGGCATCCAGGCCGTCCGCCGAGGTGCTGCCCAGACTGGTGGCGACGGCACGCGCCACCTTCCTCAAAGCGGCCGGCAGGCTCGAGCCGTGGTCGCCGGACGATGACTGGCACGACGTACGCCTGGCCGCGAAACGTGTCCGCTACGCGGCCGAGAGCGCGGCGGTGCTGGGTGACGAGGCCAAGGAGACGGCTGCGCAGGCAGCGAGGTACCAGGACATCCTGGGCCGGCATCAGGACCATTGCGCTGCAGCCGACGCACTAACCCTGCTCAGCGCACAGGCGGCCGCGTCCGGTGATGCCGAGCTGGCTTTCTCGCTCGGCCGGATCACGGAGCGCCACCGCGCTGCGCGCCGCCCGCTCCGCGAAGAGTTCCTGGCCCATTATCACCGCCCCGTCACAGCCGCGGTCCTGACCACCTCAGCTCCCTGAGTGCACCGCCCACGTCGACGCGCACCCGAGCTCGCACCAGAAGCGACGAATCGCCCGAGGGCTTTCCACCGCCGTGTGGATTCCCTTCCGGCGATTCGTCGCTTCTGGTTGCGGTCGCGAGCTGGCTGCGAAGCAGGATGGGCGGATTCGGACCGATCGTCGCAGGGTTGGACGGTCGAAGGTACAGACAGATCGCCGAGTACCCCTGCAGCTAGCTGAGGTGGGGATGGATCCGATCCAGCGCGGAGGCGGCAAGGCCGACGGTGAGCAGCATCCGGGCCTTGGACGAGGGGAGCGCTCCGGCCATGAGTGCGCCCGCCGAGGCCAGGTCCGCGCCCCCACCCGCGCCGTAGATCGCCGACGTCGGTCCGGCAGCGCACCGGCTGGTGACGAGGACCGGCAGTCCCGCGGCGATGCACGACCGGATCTCCGCCAGGATGCCTGGTGTCGGATTCCCCGCGCCCAAGGCTTCGAGCACGATGCCCCGGGCGCCCGCGGCGCGGCAGGCGGCCACCTGTGTCCCGTCGGCACCGACGTACGAGGGGACGATGTCGACGCGGGGGAGCCCCTCGGTCAGCTCGGAGAGGTGGAAGCCGGGCGGCCGGATCGGCGTCGACCAGATCCGTACCTCGCCCTGGCGCACCTCGCCGATCGGGCCGCCGGAGCGGGAGGCGAAGGCATCCGGAGCCAGGGTGTGTGCCTTGATCGCCTGCCGGGCCGCATGGATGCGACCGTCCATCGCCACCAGCGCACCCAGACCGCGAGCATCCGGGGATGCCGCCACCAGGATGGCGTCGGCGATGTTGCGCGGTCCGTCGGAGTCGGGCTCGCCCAGGTGGCGCTGGGCTCCGGTGACCACCACAGGTACCGGCGGGTCGAGCAGGTCCAGCAGGTATGCGGTCTCCTCGAGTGTGTCGGTGCCATGGGTGACAACGACGCCGTCGCCGTTTGCTGCCTCGTCCAGGACCGCCCGGGCCAATGCGACGAGCTCCTCAAGGCTCAAGGCGAAGCTGTGCCGCCGCATGACCTCGCGAACCGACACTGTCGGACCACCCGGTACTGCCCGCACCAGCTCGTGACCTCCGACGGCCACGCTCACCGAGCCGTCCGCTGCCTGCGCGGAAGCGATGGTGCCGCCGGTTGTCAGCACTCGTACGCTCACTGGCTCTCCAGCCGCAGGACAGCCTGCTGCTCGATCGCCACGACGCTGCTGCGACGTCCGACCAGGTAGTACACGCCGCCTGCCACCAGAGCCCCGGAGAGCCACGAGAAGTCGGTGCCGTTCATAGCGGTCGCCATCGGTCCCTGCATCGCCGTCACTAGCCCGTATTGCCAGGCCCAGCCCGCTACGAGCCCCAGAGCCAGGCTCCCCAGCGCTCGGAGGTTCCACAGCCCGTACGGCGAGTTGGCGGCGTACAGGCTCGGGATGTCGAGCCGGCCCCGGCGGAGGACCAGGTAGTCGACAGCCACGATCGCGGCCCATGGGCTGATCCAGACCAGGATGGAGACCATCCAGTTGTCGAAGGCGTGCGCGAAGCTGTCGGCCCGGACGAACACCACCAATACGCCGGACGCGACCAGTCCGGCCAGGAGCGTCAACTTCCACCGGGCGACCCGGATACCGATCGACAGCGCCGCGAGCGAGCACGAGTACAGGTTGAGGATGTTGGTCGCCACAGGGCCGTGCATGATCAACAGCAGGACAGGCAGGGCCATGACACCGAAGGCGCTGATGACGAGTGCAGACGGCTCACTGCCGGTGCCGGCGCTGGCGAGGCATGCCCCGAGTGCCGCAAGCCACACGGTCGGCACATACATACCGAGTGCGGAAGCCCAGAACACCGACCGGCTCGACGCGTCCGTACGGACGAATCGGCTGTAATCCGCTGAGTAGGGCAGCCAGGTGAGCCCCCAGCCGACGCCGATCGCTGTCATCAGCTGAGTGATCGCGGTGAGCTTGTCGCCCGGGTTGACAGCTGTCCCGGCGGTCCAGTGCAGCTCTGCCCGGCTGAGAGCCAACACCGTCATGATGGCCATCACTGCCACTGTCAACGGGACGGTGTACTTCTCAAAGGTGCGGATGGCGTAGAACCCGTAGAGCGCCAGACCCAGCTGGACCAGCATGATCACCGCGGCGACCAGATACTCGAGGCCGACACCGCCCTCGATGCCCAGCTTGCTGAGCACGGCCAGGACCAGGTCCAGCACGACCCAGGTGTTCACACCGACCCACGCCATCGCCAGCAAGCACTGGACAACGCCGGGGATGATGGCACCGCGACGACCGAACGGGGCCCGGCCGAGCACCATCTGGTTCACCGCGGTCCGGTGCCCGATCACGTTGAACAGGCCGAACACCGCACAGCCGACCACGTTGCCGGCGGCGATGACGATCAGGGTCTCCAGCAGGCTCAGGCCGAGGGTGATGCCCAGGGCACCGAGCACCCAGTTGATCGGCGCCAGGTTCGCTCCGGCCCAGATCCAGAACTGCTCACGCGGCGTCGAGTCCCGGCCGGACGGCGGGATCGGGTCCACGCCGTGTGCGTCGAACGGCACCGCCTCGGCAGGTGGGGATGTGGTCATGACAGCCTCCCAGGGGAACGAGTTGGCTCAGAAAAGCAGCCATGGCCACCCGAAGGCAGTGGGTAGATGTCTAGTGAAAGTCGGCGCTCGCTGGATATCTTCACAGCATGCTGAGTCTCGCGGCGTTGATCAAGATCCCGGACCTGGAGCTCCGGTTGCTGGTGCGGGGATCGCCGGGGGCCCTTGACCGCGAGGCGTTGTGGGTGCACAACACGGAGTTGCCCGACCCTTCGCCGTACGTGCGGGAGCGAGAGATCGTGCTGACCAACGGGCTGTGGCAGCACGAGACCAGCCCTGCCGAGTTCGCCGCCAACGTACGGCGAGCGGGTGCGGCGGGGATGATCTTCGGCCTCCGCGAGCAGACTCCGGCCACGCCGGTCGAGCTGATCGCGGCGTGCGAGAAGGCTGATCTCCCGCTGGCGGAGATCTCCATCGGCGTGCCCTTCACAGCGGTGACGCAGGCTGCGTCGGCGATCCACACGGACCAGCGCCGCGACGCACTGGTCGGCATGGTTCGCCGCGGCGATGCGCTCGCGGCGGCGATCTCGCACGGCGCGGGGGCGTCCGGCGTACTGGCTGTGTTGCGACGTGAGCACGAGCTGCCGCTGGCGGTCGTCGACCGGATGGCCCGGCCGCTGGCGTCGGCCGGCGCGGAGTTGACGCCGCAGCAACGCCGGATCGTGGCCGAGGGGCTCGCGCGGCACCCACCACCGCTGGAGGTCGACCTCGGAGGGCGGGAGGGGCGAGCCACGGTGTTCCTGGTCGGTGCCGTCGGCGACACCGATGCAGCCCTGCTCTGCCTGAGACCGGTGACCGAGCTGAGCAGGGCCGAGCAGGACGCGCTCGACCAGGCGGCCCGGTTCCTCAGCCTGGAGGTGGCCAAGCAGCAAGCGGTACAGGCGATCGAGCTGCGGTTCGCCAGTGAGCTGCTCGACATGATTCTGTCCGGTGCTCAACGGGCAGCCGAGGTGCCGGACCGGCTGCGGGCCTTCGGGGTGGACCCGTCGGGGGAGCTGGTGGTCCTCACTCTCGCCTTCGCCGACGGGGAGGAGTCCACGCTGCCGGGGTTGTCGGAGACGGTCAGCGGGTTCTTCCTGACGCATAGCCTTGCCGTGGTCGTAGCAGGCGGGAGCCAGGACGTGGTCGCCGTACTGCAAAGGCCGCGGCAGGATCTCAGCGACCTGGCAGACGCGCTCTGCAGGGCGGTTCGGAAGCGATTCCCCGATCGGTCGCCCGTGGTGGGGCTCGGGGAGCCGGCAGCCTCGGCGGCGGAGTTGCGGCAGCCGCTGGTCCAGTCCCGTGAAGCCTGTCGGGTGTTGCGGCGGCGGCGAGGTGGTCCCGCTGTTGCGTCATTCAGGGAGCTGGGGACTCACCGGCTCCTGCTGGGCTTGCAAGATGCCGAGACCCTGCGTGGGTTCGCCGACGGGATGCTCGGGCCACTACGCGAGCACGACCGCCGTCGCGACAGTGAACTGGAAGCCACGCTGCGGGCTTTCCTCAAGTACGACGGGCAGTTCGGGGCGACGGCTGCGGCGTTGTACGTCCACGTCAACACCCTGCGCAACAGGCTGGCCAAGATCACTGAGCTGACTGGACGCGACATAGCCCGCACCGAGGACCGGGTAGACCTCTACCTGGCCCTCGAAGCGGACTCCATGACCTAGCCCGGCCAGACCGGGGGAGCTGAGACCTCGCGCACTGGAAGGCTGGTATCCGCCAGTGCGGCAGTAGCGATGTCCCGGCACCGGGCGAAGCTGACGTCGCCACAGGCCTGTGCGTACTCGATGAGTTCCTTCAGAGCCAGCAGCCGGCCAGGACGTCCCGACAGGAATGGATGTAGGCACAACGTGAAGAGGCATCGGTAGTGGCGCATGCCATCCAGCTCGGCCTTCCACAGCTCCAGCACCTTGCGAGGCGATTCGATCACCGAACCGACCTCCGGAGCCGGTAGGAACGCATACTGCTCCCAGTCGTCCAGAGACCAGTGCACCGGCAACTCCGCGACAGTGCCTCCGGTGAGCAGGTAGGGCCGGTCATCACCCATCAGTGATGAGTCGTAGAGCAGTCCGTGCTCAGCAACCAGCCCGGGCGTGTGCCGGCTCGCCTCCCACAAAGCGGCCCGGTGCCCGCTGATGGCGATGTCCTGCGACTGGAACACCGCAAGGGCGCGCTCGAAGTCGTCACGCTCCTCCTCGGCCGTCAGTGATGTCGGCGGCCGATGACTGTACGAGTGATGCGCGACCTCGTGTCCCCGCTCCACGATGGACGCGGCGAGCCCGGGCCGGTGCTCCGCGACCCAACCAGGTATGAAGAACGTGGCCGGTACGGCGAGCTCGTCCAGCAGGTCCAGGATCCTCGGTACGCCGACCTCCGGCCCGTAGGCCTGGTGGGACATCGTCGTCAGGTGGTTCGCGTACTGCCGGCCACGCGCGAGGATCGGCGACTCCGCGTCCACGTCGAAGGTCAGGGCCGCCACCGCAGCCGCACCGTCGTACCAGGGTCGTTCGGGGCTCATGATCTGACAGCCTGCCACGCCCGGGCGTTCGCCAGCGTCACCCTCGGGTGCAGCATGGCCCGGTCGAAGCGCTCCAGGGAGAGGTCCTTCTCCAGTCGGCGAGGCAGGTCGGGGTTGGCCAGTGCGCCACGGGCCAGTGCTAGCAGGTCGGCGTGGCCATCGGTCAGCACCTGTGCGGCCTGCGCCGGGTCGTGCATGCCGCCGTTGGCGATGACCGGCAGTCCCGTCAGCCGCCGGGCGAGGCCGGTGATCGTCTGGCCACCGGCCAGGCGTGCGGTGTCGATCCAGTTCCGTCCCTCGCTGGCGATGTGCAGGTAGGACGCTCCGGCGTCGGCGACGGCCGCGAAGATCACCTCGGCATCGGACGCGCCCCCCGGCCATCGGTACGCGAGGTCGTTCACCTTCGTCTGCGACAGGCGTACGCCTACCACGAAGCCGTCCGGCACAGCCTCGGCGATCGCGGCGGCGATCCGCGCGGTCAGGCGGATCCGGTTGGCGACGCTGCCGCCGTACTCATCCTCGCGCCGGTTTGTGTAGTCGGTCAGGAACTGGTCCAGCAGGTACCCGTTCGCACCGTGCACCTCGATGCCGTCGAACCCGGCGCGCTGGGCGTTGAGGGCCGCGGCGACGAATCCCTCGACCACCTCGTCGAGCTCCGCCCAGGTGAGCTCGCGCGGCACCGGCCAAGGACCGGAGCCGCCGTAATCCGGCATCATCTCGCCCAGTGGCTGGATCGGAGACGGCCCGGCGGTGCCCTCGACGTGCGGGTTGCCCTGCGACAGCGCACCGGCGTGCATCAGTTGAGCGATGATCCGGCCGCCGGCGGCGTGCACGCGCCCGGTGACCTCCCGCCAGCCGTCGACGTGGTCGCCGGTGACCAGGCCGGGCTGGTTCAGATAGCCCTGGCTGTAGGCGCGGTCCGTGTGCGTGCCCTCGCTGATGATCAACCCGAAGCCGCCGGCCGCGAAGTCTGCGTAGTACTCCGCCATCGCCTCGGTCGGTACTCCGTCCGGAGTGGCGGAGGTACGGGTCATCGGGGCGACGACGAGCCTGTTCGGCAGCGCGAGCGGGCCGATCCGGGCGTCGTCGAGGGCGGGGTGCTTGCTCATCGGAGAGCCTCCAGTACGTCGATGGCGAGGTCGGTCGGGGTCGATCCATTGATCACGGTCAGGTCTTGCGGGCAGGCGGACACGACGACGACGCAGTCCAGCTCGGCCCGGAACGTGACCGAGTCGCCCGGAGCCGTTGCCGCTGGCAACCAGCCGAGCGTGCCGTCGGACAAGACCGGCACCCGCATGAACACGTTCAGCGGCTGCGGTACGACGTCGGTCCTGAGCCCGATCTCGGCCAGCGCGCCGTGCAGGTTCCGCGCGCAGGAAGGGTGATCGGTCGCGCCGAGACCCGCGTACCGGGCGTCGTCGCAGGCGGCGATGAGGAGATCGTGATGGCCGGGTGAGTGGTCCTCGACCAGGGTCAGGATCGGCCGTCGCCGGTCCGTCACGAACGCCTCGCCCACTGCGGGGAACAACCGGCTGACAGTCGCCCGCGTGTGCGACGCGCTCAGGGATTCCCCTGTAGGACAAGGGATGTGAGCGCCCGCATGGAGCTGTACGGGTTTGTCATCCCAGGCGCGTCCCGCCGGATCGATGCCGGAAGCAACTGCTTCCGACTCGCTGGAGGTGGCCGAGGCTGTCGCGGTACCAGCCGTTGGGGTGGTGGTGGCGGTAGCAACCGTTGGGGCGGTGGCGGCGGCTGTGGCAGTGTCATCGGAGGGGGTGTAAGTCGCGGCCGCGAGGGCGGTGGCGAATGCGAAGAGGTCGCCGACCTGTTGCCCGGCGAGATCGACGATCCGGACGTACTGGCCGCGCGCCACCCGGACGGCCCGCCCGGTTCTCGCCGGCACCAAGGTCCGACGTGCGGTCTTTTCCATGCCACGAACTCAACCAGCCGAACCATCCACCTTCGATGTCCATTCCTCCACCATCCCGGCCCCCCGCTAGACCAACCTCCACCCGCGGGCCCCTCCGCACCCTCCCGCAGCCGGCCTGACGTGGGGGTCCCGGCCCCAGGCGCGAAGAGCCCTGGCCGCCAGCCTGTGGATCCCCTTTCCACGATTCGTCGCTTCTGGTGCGACTGTGGACGATCGCCTTGACAGTTCGGCCCGGCGCCGATTTCGCCGAGGAGGCCCCTCCCTCGTGGCGGCGGCCGACAGCACCCCGTCGTACGCGGTACGCGAGATCCCGTCGTACGCGGCACGCGAGACGTGGCGCCGGGTTGTCAAGGCGGATGTCCACAGTCGCACCAGAAGTGACGAATCAGCGGTAGATTCTGGCTCTCCCGCTGGATCTGTGGCTCGGCCTGTCCCCGGGAGCCAGCCAGCCGCCCACCTTCGCCTCCCGCGCCGCCCTGGCCCCCGGAGCGTCCCGCGCCGCCCTGCCCCCCGGAGCGTCCCGCGCCGCCCTGGCCCGGGTGCCTCCCGGACCGGCCTGCCCCCCGGGTGCCTCCCGGACCGGCTGGCCCCGAGTCTGCTCCCGCAGCGCCTAGAGTCACCTGGGGCCCGGGCCAGGACTCGTTTGTTGGCGCGATCGGTCCGAACCTGCCCCACCACCCGGCGCAATCTGTGGACTGACTGACGCCGATTCGTCGGGTCCGGGGCGGGCTCGCCGTGGCAGTGCCCCAGATGCGACGAATCGCCGGAAGGTTTTCCCCAGCCTGCAAACACGCTCGCCGCCTGTGGGGCCGCGGCCCGGCCCGGGGCTGATCGGATGGGACGGCGAAAGGCGTCGCCGACCGCGTGGGTGCCGCCGTCCGCGCATACAGCCGCCGTCAGCGCATAGTCCGGGTGGATTGCGTTGCGCAGGCGGCCGCGTTCGCGCGATGGTGGGTTGTGCCTGCGTGGGCGGCGGTGGCCCGGCCGTCGCGCGCGGCCAAGCGATACGCCGAGTCGGTCGTGGGCGACAGTTCGGTGACGGGACGGGACGGAACTGGTGGGCTGCGTGTGCATAGGTGCGCGCCGACGGGTCTCGCGACGCCCGGACCGGCTGGGCCGCACCTACACCCGGCGGCGGGTCGGCAGGATGACCGGGACGCTCAGCCAGGTGACGGGTTCGCAGGAACATCGAGGCACGGCAAGGGCTGAGCGCGGGCCGCGCTCGAGCACCGGGCGGACCGACCCGAGCGGACCTGCCGGACAGAAGACCGGTCCACGGATGTGACAGGAGCGGTGGCTTTCCACACCCCGTGACCTGTGGGGAGGGGCCAACTGAGGCCAGGCCAGGGTGCGGTGAACCTCGACCAGGGGTTCGTAGGCCAGGGCAGCTCGTTGTCAAGGCCGTCGTGCACAGCCGCACCAGAAGTGACGAATCGCCGGAGGGGTGTGCACAGCCGCACCAGAAGTGACGAATCGCCGGAGGGGTATGCACAGGTCTCCTACGGGTGACTGGCCGGGAGGGGGGTCCACAGCCTCCGGCAGGTGACTGGTTGGGAGGGGTATGCACGGGCATCTGGCAAGTGCGCCGCGGGAGCGCGGCGGGAGCGCGGCGGGAGCGGCGGGAGCGGCGGCGAGGTTGGGCGGGGGAGGTTGGTTAGGGGAGGGTGCGGAAGAGGAGGCCGGCGCGGGGCTTGGGGCCGAAGGAGGTTGCCTTGCGGGGGAGGCGGGCTCCTCGGGCGGCGGTGGTGAGGACCTGGTCCAGGCGGGGCGGCTGCAGTTCGACCGTTGCCTGGCCGGGACCTGCCAGGGCCAGTGCGTCGGACAGCGCGTGGTGGTACTCGATCGCGTCCGGGTCGACGCCCCAGGCCGGGATCAGCACCTCGTGCAGCAAGGACACCGTCGGCGCCGGCTGGCCTTCGGTGGACCGCAGGGTGACCCAGTCCGTCCCGTCGGTGACGGCGATCCGGTCCGGTACGCCATCGACCCGGCCCGGCAGCACCTGCCAGCCGGTCGGCGTACGCCTGGAGACCGTTGCCAGGTCGAGGCCCGGCACGGTGCGGTGGATCGCTTCCAGAGTGAGCGGATGGCGGTCGTGGTCGACCAGCATCGCCAGGCCCGCGTCGGTGCCGGCCCGCGACGGGTCGTGCCGGAACCGTTCGAGGTAGGCGGCGTACCGGTGATGGCCGTCGGCGATCAGGGCCTCGTTGCGGGCCAGGTCGGCGGCGATGAGCCCTTGCGTGTGCGTCGACTCGATGCGCCAGATCCGGTGGTGCGCCCCGTCGTCGGTCTCGGCAACCACCCAGGGCACGCCCGAACGGGCTTGGTCGACCGCGTCACTGGCGACACCGCCGCCGGAGTAGGCCAGCAGGATCGGCTCGAGGTCGGCCCGGGTGGACTGCATCAGCTCGTACCGGTCCCGGACCCAGTTGGGCATCACGTCCTCGTGCGGCAGCACCACCCGGTGTTCGGGATCGAGGCCGAGGGCACCGACCAGGCCGCACAACATCGCGTCGCCGAGCCGCAGCTCGTACACGTAGAGCGCCGGCCTGCCGTCCTGCACGACGATGCCGTCGCGTTGCCAGTCGGCCAACCGCCGCGCGGCCTCGTCGTACCGGCGAGGGCCGAGCTCCGGAGCACGTGGAAGGATGAGCCGCACCATGTTGTGGAGATCAGACTCAGTCAGCCGCCGGACGAGGGCGGGTTCCAGCACGTCGTACGGCGGCGAGGTGACGGCACCGAGCGCGCTCACCATCCCGGCGACGAACCGCCAGGCTCGCAGCGGCTCCAACCGCAGCCGGTCGCTCCCCGGCAGTGACGCAGACATGGGCGGCATCGTACGGGGGCGGGCGTGACGCGAACACCGCAAGCACCCGCGCCGCTGTCCGCATGTGACGAACCGCTCGCCAGCCGGTACGACGTGGCGTTGCTGGACCTGGACGGTGTCGTCTACGTCGGGCCGGACCCGGTGCCGGACGCGCCTGAGAACTTGCGCAAGGCGGCGAAGGAGGGCCTGCGTATCGGCTACGTCACCAACAACGCGAGCCGTCCTGCCGCGGTGGTCGCGGAGCACCTGGCTTCGTTCGGCCTCGACGTGATCGCCGATGACGTGGTCACGTCGGCGCAGGCGGCGGCGAAACTGATCGCGGCCGACTTCCCCGCCGGCTCACCGGTACTCGTCGTCGGCGGCGAAGGCCTGTACGTCGCGCTGGAGGAGTACGGGCTCACGCCGGTCAGGAGCAGCGACGCCAAGCCTGTCGCCGTCGTCCAGGGGTTCCACCCGGACGTGAACTGGGTGATGCTCGCCGACGGCGCGCAGGCGATCAACGAGGGCGCTCGGTGGTATGCGACCAACATGGACCTCACGATCCCGACAGCGGGCGGCAAAGCGCCGGGCAACGGCACCCTGGTGCAGGCCGTCCGGGCGGCGGTCGAGATTGATCCTGTGATCGCCGGCAAGCCCGAGCCGCCCTTGCTGGAGACCAGCATCGAGCGGCTCGCGGCGGAACGCCCGCTGATGATCGGTGACCGGCTCGACTCCGACATCGCCGCGGCGTATGCCGTGGGTATCGCCAGCCTGTGGGTGCCCACCGGGGTGAATGACGCGCACGACCTGGCCGTGGCGCCGAAGAACCAGCGGCCGACGTACGTCGCCGAGGGACTGGGCGCGCTCGCCGAGTCCCAGCCGGGCGTCGAGGTCGAGAGTGGCAAGCACACCTGCGAAGGCTGGACCGCCGAGGTGGTGAACGGCGTCGTCATGGTGACCGGCGACGGCAAGCCGTACGACGGCCTGCGCGCGATCCTGTCGGCCACCTGGCAAGCACTGGACGAGCCGCCCAGACCCACCGCCAGGACCAATGGCCGCGGACGCCGCCCGGCGAGTCCGAAGGGCGGCAGTGGACCTCGGAAGGTCGACATCGACGCCGCCCTGAAGAAGGTCGGCCTGGAGTCCTGACAAGGGTCCAGGCACAACCGCAGCGGCGCGAGCCTGGTAATCGGCCGACCGCGCGATACCGTGGCTGGCAACGAGGCAAGGAGGCAGTCATGGTGATGGACGCACTGCGCGGCTATGTGCAACTGGCCAGCGGTCTGACCGAGGTGACGCGTCAGCGGGCACAGCAGGCTGCGAAGGCCCTGATCCAGCAGACCGGTGCGGAGAACCTGACGACCGGCCTGACCACCAAGGTGAGCGACCTGGCCGACGAGATCGTTGCCACCAGCAAGAGCAACCGCCAGCTGCTGCAGGCGATCGTGGCCAACGAGGTCGAGGGTGCCGTGGCGCGGCTCGGGTTCGTCCGGGTGGAGGAGGTCGCGGCGCTGACCCGGCGGATCGCCGCCCTCGAGCGCGAGGTCGCCGCGACCGAGGCCGCCTCCGCGCACCGGAGCGCGGAGCCCGCGCCGGCGAAGAAGGCAGCGGTGAAGAAGGCGCCGGCCAAGAAGGCCGCCGCCAAGAAGGGCGCGGCCAAGAAGGCTCCGGCGAAGAAGGCTCCGGCGGAGAAGGCTCCGGCGGAGAAGGCGTGACGTGACCGACTACCCAGGTGAGCAGTTCCCGCCGTCGGTCGACCCGGACGTCGAGCCCGACAACGAGCCGTCCGCCGAACCCCGCGAAGAGCCGGCGCACCAGCCCGACTACGACACCGAGCCCGAGGGCAGCCACCCGTTGGTTGAGGAGACGACGAACCGGCTCGACGGGCTGCGCGAGCGGCCGGTGTCCGAGCACGCCGAGGTGTACGCCGGCGTGCACGAGCGGCTCCAGACCGCCCTGGTGGAAGCGGACGCCGACTACGGCGAACGCGGCTGAGTCACCCTGGTGGCCAAGGCGGTACGGCGTTCGCGGCTCGACGCCGAGCTGGTCCGGCGTGGCCTGGCCAGGTCGCGCGACCAGGCGAGTGAGCTGATCGCCGCGGGCCGGGTGAAGGTGGCCGGCACGGTGGCGACCAAACCCGCCACCGGCGTCGGGGCGGATGCGCCGATCCTGGTGGACACGTCCGAGACCGACGATCCGGGTTATGCCTCCCGGGGCGCGCACAAGCTGCTCGGCGCCTTGGCGGCGTTCAGTGCGCTGACGGTCGAAGGGCGACGCTGTCTCGACGCGGGTGCTTCCACCGGCGGCTTCACCGACGTACTGCTCAGGAACGGAGCGGCGAGCGTGATCGCCGTCGATGTCGGTTACGGGCAGCTGGTGTGGGCGTTGCAGACCGACGAGCGGGTCACGGTGATGGACCGGACCAACGTCCGTACGCTGACCCCGGAGGCGATCGGCGGGCCGGTCGACCTGGTGGTCGGCGATCTGTCGTTCATCTCGCTGACGCTGGTGCTGCCGGCGCTGATCTCGGTGGTCCGCGACGACGGCGACCTGGTGCTGATGGTCAAGCCCCAGTTCGAGGTCGGCAAGGAGCGGCTCGGCAAGGGCGGCGTGGTCCGGGACCCGGAGCTGCGCGCGGACGCGGTCCGTATGGTGGCCCGGAAGGTGGCGGAGCTGGGCTGGGGGATCGAGGGCGTGGCGGCGAGTCCGTTGCCCGGCCCGTCCGGAAATGTCGAGTACTTCCTGTGGATACGTCGGACATCGTCGCCGCTCGATGAGACGATGCTGCGAACCGCGATCGAGACCGGACCGCTGTAGGACACCAGCGGTCGAGACCGGTCGAGGAGAGGCAGCGATGACGAGTCGAGCGAAGGCAGGTGCCCGTGGTTGAGCCGGCGACTGGGGAGAGGTCGGAGCCCCGGCGCGTGCTGCTGGTGACCCATACCGGCCGCGAGCTGGCGGTGGAGGTGGCCCGCGAGGCGCACCGGCTGCTGACCGATGCCGGGATGGCGGTGCGGCTGATCGGCGAGGAGGCCGAGGTGCTCGCGCTGGAGCCGGCCGAGGTGGCCTACGACCCGGAGAAGGCGGCCCTCGACGTCGAGCTGATCATGGTGCTCGGCGGTGACGGCTCGATCCTGCGCGGCGCCGAGCTGGCCCGTCCGCACGGCACGCCGGTGCTCGGGGTGAACCTCGGGCACGTCGGCT
>DASTVQ010000112.1:0-18163 GCA_035759015.1 Kribbella sp. | reverse complement strand
ACCCTCTGACCTCACCACCACGGCGCACGGTTACCCCTCTGACCTCACCACCACGGCGCACGGTTACCCCTCTGACCTCACCACCACAGCGCACGGTTACCCCTCTGACCTCACCACCACGGCGCACGGCGAACCTTCACGCCCGTCACGGTGCCGAATACGCCCCTCCACAACCGCCGCCAGCCAGCGACCGACTGTGGCGAGGGGCAGATTCGGACCGATCGTCGCAGGGGTGGGTGGCCCGGCCCCGGCCCTACGCGGCACGGTCGTCGTCGCTCGATGCGGATCTCAGCGATGCGTCAGACCGCGGCTCCAGCCGGCCCTGGGCTCCACCGTCGCTCGCAGGCGGCGGCGCCAGATCGCCGCGCCTTCAGGCTGCCGTGCGTTCAGGTTGGCAGGTTGGCGGGGGGCTCACGGTTGGGTGACGGTGTCGGGGTTGTTGATCTCGACGATCGGGAGGCGGAGTGCGCCGGGGGCCTCTGCCGGAACCACCGGGCGGGCGGGTTTGACCGGCTGCAGCCGGCGGTACGGCGCTCCGAGGGCCGGGCGCGGGTCTTCCTCACCCTCGTTTGGCCAGAACGACAGTGCTCGTTCCGCCTGAGCCGTGATCGTCAGCGCAGGGTTGACGCCCAGGTTGGCCGAGATGGTCGATCCGTCCATGATGTGCAGGCCCTCGTAGCCGTAGACCCGCTGATACGGGTCCACCACGCCGGTCGCGGCCGAGTCACCGATCGTGCAGCCGCCGATGAAGTGCGCCGTCATCGGAACGTTGAACGGTTCGCCGATGGTGCCGCCCGGGGTGGCCCTCATGATCCGCGCCATCCGGCGGACCACCTCGTTGGCGACTGGGATCCACGACGGGTTCGGGGCCCCGTGGCCCTGCTTGGAGGTGAGCCGCCAGCGTCCGAGCCGGTCCCGCTTGCCGAAGGTGGTGATCGAGTTGTCCGCCGTCTGCATCACCAAGGCGATCACGGTCCGCTCGGACCAGTGCCTCAGGTCGTACAACCGGAACACGTACTTCCGCTGGGCGCGCAGCTCACGCAGCCAGGTCCGCCAGCGCGGGACGTCGCCGCCACCGTCGGTCAGCACGGTCTGCAGCAACGACATCGCGTTGCTCCCCCGGCCGTACCGGACCGGCTCGATGTGGGTGATCTCGTCCGGGTGGAACGACGAGGTGATCGCCACGCCCTGGGTGTAGTCGACCGTGCGGTCGTTGGCGATTGCCCCCAGCAACGACTCGGAGTTGGTCCGGGTCAGTAGGCCGAGCCGGTCCGACAGGTGCGGGAGCCGGCCCTCGTCACGGAGCCGGTGCAGCAGTTTGGCCGTGCCCAGGGCAGAGGCGGCGAAAACCACCTGGCGGGCGGTGAACCTGCGTGTCCTGCGCCGGTTCGACGTACGCCGGGTCTCGATCGCGTAGCCGCCACCCGGGAGAGGGTCGACCGAGGTGACCGTGGTCATGGGGTAGACCTCGGCACCGGCCTTCTCCGCCAGGTAGAGGTAGTTCTTGGTGAGCGTGTTCTTCGCGTTGTGCCGGCAACCCGTCATGCACTCGCCGCAGTCGATACAGCCGTTGCGGCGCGGACCCGCTCCGCCGAAGTAAGGGTCCTCGACCTCCACGCCGGGATCGCCGAAGAAGACGCCGACCGGCGTCGGGTGGAACGTGTCCCCCACCCCCATGTCGTCCGCGACCTGCTTCATCACCTTGTCGGCCGGGGTGAAGCGCGGGTACGTCCTGACGCCGAGCATCCGCTTGGCCTGGTCGTAGTGCGGTGCCAGCTCGTCGCGCCAGTCGGTGATGTGGGCCCATTGCCGGTCGTCGTAGAAGGCGGGCAGCGGCTCGTAGAGGGTGTTGGCGTAGTTCAGGCTGCCACCCCCGACGCCGGCGGCGGACAAGATGATGACGTCGCGCACCGCGCCGATCCGCTGGATCCCGTACCACCCGAGCGCAGGAGCGAAGAGGAACCTGCTCATGTCCCAGGAGGTCTTCGCGAAGCCGGCGTCCTCGAACCGCGCACCGGCCTCCAGTACGGCGACCGAGTAGCCCTTCTCCACCAGGCGGAGCGCACTCACGCTGCCGCCGAAGCCCGACCCGATGACGATGACGTCATAGTCGAAGCTCATGCGCGTCCCACCTTCTTCATCACCCGCAGCACGCCGGTCAGCAGCTCGGCGTACGCCTCTTCCTTGAGGCCGTGGCTGGCCGCGATCGGGAGCAGTCGCTGGGTGGCGATGGCCTGCGGGTCGACGTAGCGGAGGAGGCCTTCGACGCCCTGGCGACGGCCGAGCCCGGAGGAGCGCATGCCGCCCATCGGCGTGTCGATCGAGCCGAAGGTGGCGCCGTACGGCTCGTTCACGTTGACCGAGCCGGCCACCAGCTGCGCCGCGACGGCGCGGCCGCGGCGGGTGTCTCGGGTCCACACGCTCGCGTTCAGGCCGTACTCGCCCTCGTTCGCGCGCTGGATCGCCTCGGACTCGTCGGAGAACCGGTAGATCGAGACCACCGGACCGAAGGTCTCGCTGTCGAAGCACTCCATCTGCGGGGTGACGCCGGACAGCACCGTCGGCTCGTAGAACAGTGGGCCGATGTCGGGCCGGGGCCGACCGCCGGTGAGGACCACGGCCCCGTTGGCCTTGGCGTCCTCGACGTGTCGGGTGACGGTCTCCAGCTGGTCCTTCGAGATCAGTGACCCCATGTCCACGTCCCAGCCGGTGCCGGCGGAGAGCTTGAGCTTCTGCACCCGGTCGACGAAGGCAGTGACGAAGCTGTCATAGACCTGGTCCGCCACGTACAGGCGTTCCAGCGAGACACAGAGCTGACCGGCGCTGGCGAAGCAGCCGCGAACGGCTCCCTCCGCGGCACGGTGCACGTCCGCGTCGCGGAGCACCAGCATCGGGTTCTTGCCGCCCAGCTCGAGCGAGCAGCCGATCAGCCGCTCCCCCGCCTGCTGGGCGACCAGCCGACCCGTCTTCGTGGAACCGGTGAAGCAGATGTAGTCGGAGTTCTGGATGATCGCGCCGCCGACCACCGGGCCATCGCCGTTGACCGACTGCCACACGTCCCGCGGCAGGCCGGCCTCATAGAGCAGCTCGACCGCCCGCAGAGCGGTCAGTGGTGTCTGGCTGTCCGGCTTGTGGACCACCGCGTTCCCGGCGAGGACCGCGGGCAGGCCGTCGGCCACAGCCATGCTGAGCGGGTAGTTCCAAGGCGAGATGATGCCGACGACCCCCTTCGGCACGTACCGCTGCTCGGCCCGCGTGAGCAACGGGAAGAGGCCCAGCTTCCGCTGCGGGCTCAGCAGCTCGACCGCCTTGCGACCGTAGTACCGGGCGGTCAGCGCGACGTGCCCGACCTCCTCGAATGCCTGCTTGCGGGCCTTGCCGGACTCCAGCAGCACCAGGTCGACCAGCTCGTGGCGATGGTCCAGCACCAGGTCGTGGTAGCGCAGCAGGATCGCGGCCCGGTCGGCGAGCGCGGTGCTCCTCCAGCTCCGCTGGGACTTGCGGGCGGACCGCACCGCGGCGAGAACGTCCTCCGGCCCGGACAGCGGCAGCTCGGCGACCGGCTGCCCGCTGGCCGGCGCGTACGTCGTCCGGGTGCCGGCTGTGGCGCGCAGCAGCCCGGCCAGCCTGCGGATCACCGACTGGTCCGTCGCGTACGACGCGGTCGGGTCGAGCTCGGGATCGGCGGGGATCGAGGTCTGCTCGCTCATTGCTCCAGGCTACCTGTGGGTAACAGGTGTGTCAGCCTTTCGTCACGCCGGTCGCCGAGTCGTGATCGGGCAGCCGCGAAACCTGCCCCGCCATGCCCCGGTCTGGCCCATCGTGTGGGGCCGTGCTGCACTACTGTGAGCGGCTGAACCTTGGAAGGGATGGGACGCCGAGATGGTGGACAGCGGGGGGCTGTGGACGCCTCCTGAGGATGAGCTGGGGGACGCCCTTCAGACCGCCCAGGTGCTGATCGAGGAAGGTCGCGCCGACGAGGCCGGACCGTACCAGCGGCGTGTGATCGAGCTCGCCCGCGAGCGCGTCCTGGATCGGCCGAACCACTTCGAGGCCCGGCATCTGATGAGCGCGACCCAGTACGAGCTCGCCGGATCGTTGAACGCGGCCGGTCGCCACGAGGAGGCCCTTGCCGCCTTGCACGAGGCGCAGCTCGGCTACACAGAGCTCAACGATGCGGGCATCCTCGACGCCACCTCCTTCCTCGCCGACATCAGGGCGCGCCGGGCGATGACGCAGGCGCACCGCGGCTACGGCGCCAGTGCCGTGCTGGAGATGGACGGCGCCGTGATCACCTACGGCCAGCTGGTCGGTGGGGCCGCCGGCCTGCTGCACCAGCCGGACTTCGCGCGCGTGCTGGCGATGAACGCTCTCATCCTGCGCAGGTACGGCGACCCCGACCTTGCGGTGGCCTCCGCCGACGCCGCGATCCAGCTCTTCCTGCAGCTGTCGGACCAGATCAACGACCACCCGCAGGCGCTGTCGTACGCGCGGTACCTCTGCGCCGCGACGGAGGTGTCGGCCGACATCCACGCCTCCGAGGGGCAGTTCGATCTGGCCTTGGAGGCGGATGAGGTCGGGCTCGCCACGGCGGACACCCTGGCCGACTCCGAGTCCGATACGGACCTGCGCACGCTCGTCGCGGCCCTGACCCGGAAGGGAAAACACCTGGCCACGGCGGGGCGCGTGCTGGAGGGCGAGGCCTGCGTTCGGACCGCCTTCGCCACCGACGCGAACACGGCCACGCTGGTGACGGAGGAGCTCGAGCGCGGCCTCCCGCCGTCGCTGATCGCCGCGCTCGAACACACCGAGCGCAAGCTCGGCGCGTTCGAGCAGTACCACCGGCTGGTCGCCCTGACCGTGCCGGCGCCCGGAATGACGCTGGCCACGGTGTCCGGCCGCTGCGACTCGGAGACGGCCGCGCTCCGTGCGGTCGAGCTGACCGAGCTGGTGCGCCCGATGATGAGGTACGACCCGCAGACCGCGCTCACGCTCGGGCTGGAAGCGCACTACCTGTTCGCCATCTCGTCGGAGCGTGAGTCACGCAGGATGCGGTACGAGATCAGCACCTACGCGCCACGCTGGGCCCGGCTGCTGCTCGACCTCTCCGAGTCGTACCACGAGGCCGACCGGACCGAGATGGCGCTCGACCTAGCCGGGTGGAGCGCCGAGGTGGCCACCGCGCTGATCCCGTTCACGGTGGACAGCGCCGAGGTGAAGGATCTCGCGGGCGCCTGCTACCGGCACCACGGCGAGCTGCTCGCGGCGACCGGCGACTTCATCGCCTCTCAGCACGCCCACGACGCGGCCCGGCAACTACAGACCTGACCGTTGACGGTCCCGCCCGAACCGGCGCACGCTGGCGCCAGGAGGGGGCGCGTAATGGACGTCGTCGAATTGCACCGCCGGGCAACCGAACAGTTCGTCGGGCAGGTGAACGCGGTCCGACCGGACCAATGGGATGCTCCGACACCCTGTGCCGGCTGGGATGTGCGGACGCTGGTGAACCACGTCGTGGGCGAGGACCGCTGGACCGTGCCCTTGATGGAGGGCCAGACCATCGAGGACGTCGGCACATCGCTCGACGGCGACCTGCTCGGTGACGATCCGGCCGCTGCAACCGCCCACGCCGCTCGCGCCGCGGAACTGGCCGTCACGGAGCCCGTGCTGACCGGGGCGACGGTCCAGTTGTCGTACGGGCCCGAGCAGGCGGCGGAGTACGCCTACCAGCTGGCCACCGACCACGCCGTGCACGGTTGGGACCTGGCAGTGGCGACCGGCCAGGACCCCCGGCTGGACCCGGAGCTGGTGGCCGGTGTGGCGGCCTGGTTCAAGGACCACGAGGAGGGTTACCGGGCAGGCGGCGCGATCGGTGAGCGGGTCGGGAACGGCTACACCGATCCACAGGACCAGCTGATCGCCGCCTTCGGGCGGGATCCGCACTGGACGCCGGCACACGCCGCGGTGGCCCTGATGGGTGCGGCCTTCGGCAGCGGTGACGTGGACGCGATCATGGCGCAGATGACGCCTGACTGCGTCTTCGAGTCGACCTCGCCGCCCCCCGACGGCACCCGTTTCGTCGGCGCGGACGCTGTCCGGGAGCAGTGGCGGAAGCTGTTCGAGGAGACCGCCGAGGCCAAGTTCGAGACCGAGGAGTCGGTGGTGCTGGGTGAGCGTGCCATCGTCCGCTGGCGGTTCTCCTGGGTCGATCCGAACGGTACGCCGGGCCACGTCCGCGGGGTCGACGTCCTGCGGCTACGCGACGGGAAGGTGGCCGAGAAACTCTCGTACGTCAAGGGCTGACCGCGCGGCGGTTGCGATCTCAGATCTCGAGAGCACCCACGAACAGACCGGCCTCGGCCTCTGTCATGCCCGTCTCGCTGACCACGAGCGCGGTCGCCTGGTGCAAGTCACCGGACGCCTTCAGGGCGCGCGTCCGCTCCGCCAGGTTGGTGCCGGGCCGCCTGACCACGGGGGTGTCCGTGACGGGCGGCACGAACCGCCCGTAGCGGATCTCGTCGTACAGGTCCTTCGACGGCTTGAGATCGAGGCCGGTGCGGTCGCGGATGTACTTGACCGCGTGGACCGCCTTCCTCGTGGTGATCAGGAAGCGGATCTCGTCGAGATCGGCCGTGGTGAGCCGCCCCCGCGCCGTGGCCAGCGTCGCGGCGTCGACGTGCTTGCCTCGACCGAACAGGCCCATCAGCCGACGACCACCTCGACGCGCTGGAACTCCTTCAGCTCGGTGTAGCCGGTGGTGGCCATCGCCCGCTTCAGCGCGCCGACCAGGTTCATCGTGCCGTCGGGGACCCAGGACGGGCCGAACAAGATCTGCTCCATCGTGCCGGTCACGCCGACCTCGACCCGCTCGCCTCGCGGCAGGTCCGCGTGCCACGCCTCGGCGCCCCAGTGGAAGCCGCCGCCCGGAGCATCGCTCGCACGAGCCAGCGGTGACCCGACCATCACCGCGTCGGCGCCGCAGGCGATCGCCTTGGCCACGTCACCGGACCGGCCGACCGAACCGTCCGCGATCACGTGCACGTACCGCCCGCCGGACTCGTCCATGTAATCCCGCCGGGCAGCGGCCACGTCCGCCACCGCGGAGGCCATCGGTACGGCGACCCCCAGCACCTTGCGGGTCGTGTGCGCCGCACCACCGCCGAAGCCGACCAGCACCCCGGCCGCGCCGGTCCGCATCAGGTGCAGGGCCGCCTGGTGCGTCGCGCAACCGCCGACGATGACCGGCACGTCGAGGTCGTAGATGAACTGCTTCAGGTTCAGCGGCTCGGCCTGACCCGACACGTGCTCGGCCGACACCGTCGTACCGCGGATGACGAACAGGTCCACGCCGGAGTCCACCACGTGCTTGGCGAACTGCTTCGTCCGCTGCGGCGACAGGGCACCTGCCACCGTCACCCCGGCGTCGCGGATCTCCTGCACCCGCTGCGAGATCAGCTCGGGCTTGATCGGCGCGGAGTAGATCTCCTGCAGCCGCGTGGTGGCCTGCTCCTTGTCGATGCTGACGATCTCCTCCAGCAGGGAGGTCGGGTCGTCGTACCGGGTCCAGAGGCCTTCGAGGTTCAGCACGCCGAGACCACCGGCCTTGCCGATCGCGATCGCGGTGGCCGGCGACATCACCGAGTCCATCGGAGCCGCCAGGATCGGCAGCTCGAACCGGTAGGCGTCGATCTGCCAGGCGACCGACACCTCCTCGGGGTCGCGGGTCCGGCGCGACGGCACGATCGCGATGTGGTCGAACGCGTAGGCCTGGCGGCCCCGCTTGGCGCGGCCGATCTCGATCTCGGTCATCTGATTCCTTCTCGGCAGGACGGGCGGCTCAGTGGCCGGAGTAGTTCGGCGCCTCGACCGTCATCTGGATGTCGTGCGGGTGCGACTCCTGCAACCCGGCGGCAGTGATCCGGACGAAGCTGCCCTTGTCCTGCAGCTCGGGGATGGTCCGCGAACCGCAGTAGAACATGGACTGCCGCAGGCCGCCGATCAGCTGGTGCGCCACAGCCGCCAGCGGGCCCCGGTACGGCACCTGACCCTCGACGCCCTCCGGGATCAGCTTGTCGTCGCTGCCCACGTCCCCTTGGAAGTAGCGGTCCTTCGAGTACGACTTGTGCAGGCCCCGGGACTGCATCGCGCCGAGCGAGCCCATCCCGCGATAGGTCTTGAACTGCTTGCCGTTGATGAACACCAGCTCGCCGGGCGACTCCTCGCAACCGGCCAGCAGGGAGCCGAGCATCACCGTGTCGGCGCCCGCGACCAAGGCCTTGGCGATGTCGCCGGAGTACTGCAGGCCGCCGTCGCCGATCACCGGTACGCCGGCCGGCTTGCACACCTGCGCCGCCTCGTAGATGGCCGTCACCTGCGGTACGCCGACGCCTGCCACCACGCGGGTCGTACAGATGGAACCCGGTCCGACACCCACCTTGACACCGTCGGCGCCGGCCTCGACCAGCGCGGCGGCGCCCGCCCGGGTCGCCACGTTGCCGCCGACCACGTCGACCCCGCGGGCGGCCGGGTCGGCCTTGAGCTTGCGGATCATCTCCAGCTGGGCCTGCGAGTGACCGTGAGCGGTGTCCACCACCAGCACGTCGGCGCCGGCCTCGATCAGCGTCATGGCCCGCTTCCAGGCCTCGCCGAAGAACCCGATCGCGGCACCGACCACGAGCCGGCCGCTGGCATCCTTGGTCGCCAGCGGGAACTGGTCCCGCTTCACGAAGTCCTTCAGCGTGATCAGGCCGGTGAGCTTGCCGGAATCGTCCACCAGCGGCAGCTTCTCGACCTTGTGCCGGCTGAGCAGCGCCATCGCGTCGTCGGCGGAGATGCCCTGCGCGCCGGTGACCAGCGGCTGGCGGGTCATCACCTCGCGGACCGGCCGGGACAGGTCGGTCTCGAACCGCATGTCACGGTTCGTCACGATGCCGACCAGGACACCTGCGTCGTCCACCACCGGCACGCCGGAGATCCGGTACCGGGCGCAGAGCGCGTCCGCCTCGCCGATGGTGGCGCCCGGGCCGATGGTGATCGGCTGCGCGATCATGCCGGACTCGGACCGCTTGACCAGATCCACCTGCTGGGCCTGGTCGTCGATCGAGAGGTTCCGGTGCAGGACACCGAGGCCGCCCTGACGCGCCATCGCGATCGCCATCCGGGCCTCGGTGACGGTGTCCATCGCGCTGGACAGCAGCGGGATCGCCACCTCGATGTTGCGGCTCACCCGGGTTCTGGTGTTGACCTCGGACGGGATGACGTCGGACTCCACCGGCTGCAGCAGCACGTCGTCGAAGGTGAGGCCGAGGACGGCGAACTTGTCGGGAACTCCAGAGGCTGTGATGTCCATGGGGCAGGCAGGCACCTTTGCACGGCGGGAACGGGACACCATCCTATGCCGCGGGTGCCTAACCGGCCTCAATCGGTCCTTACCGGACCACCATCACCCCGTTGAGCACGCCCAGGATGCCGCGCACGGTCGTCGGCGCGACCGAGCCGTGCGCCCGGTCCAGCGCCGCGTGCCGACCCTCGGCGTACTGGCCGCTGGAGTGCTTGCCAGGGGCTCCCGTCGCGTTCGCGCGGCCCACGACCTGCTTGCCGTTGGAATGCCGGGCCTTGGACTCGTCGTGGGCGGCCTTGCGCTCCTCGACCATGGCTAGGGCAAGGGCGCTGTTGCCTCGGCTGCCCGTGTACGGCTGCTCGGCAGTCGCGTCGGCCACCGAGGCGCTGTCCGGGGTGTCGCTCGAGGTCTCGGAGGCACTGGTGGCCGGGCTCGGCTCACCGGTCAGCTCCAGCAGCAGGTCGCCCAGGTTCTCGCTCTGTGTGCCGGCCTGGTCACCGGTGGCGGGCTCACCGGAGCTCGCATCCGAGTCCGACGAGCCCTCGCCCGGGGCAGGGGACGGGTTCTCTTTCCCGCTCTGGCCGGTCTGATCGTCCGTCCCGTCGCCGGGCTTGCCAGCGCTCGGCTCAGTCGTGGGCTCCGTGGTCGGCTCGGTGGTGGGCTCGGTCGTCGGCTGATCCGTGCTGTCGGTCGGCGTGGTCGCCGGGTCCGTCGTGGACTGATCCGTCGTGGACTGATCGGTCGTGACGGGGTCGGTCGTGTCGGTCGGCTCGGTCGCCGGGTCCGTCGTCGGCTGGTCCGTCGTCGGCTGGTCCGTCGTCGTGTCGACCGGCAGCGCGACCGGCTCGTCGGTGACTGCTTGGTCAGTCGTCGTGGTGGGCAGCGTCACCCGGGCCAGCGGTGGCCGGGGGTCGCCCTTCAGGTCGGCCGCCGGCAAGGTGAAGTCCACGGTGTTCTTCAGCGGGTCGACGTCGGGCCGGATCTGCTCGGCCTGCTTGTCGCGGTAGTTCTTCGCGACCTTGACGATCTTCGTCTTGTCGACCACCGGCAGGCCGTCGAGCTCCTCCGCCGGGAAGCTGGTCTGCGGGCGCACCGCGTCGACCATCTTCTCGATCACCTTCTCGTACGGCGAGAGGGGGTCGCCGGTGACGGCGGCAGCCACGCCGGACACCGAGAGGGCCGCCACGGCGGCGACACTCAGGGCCAGGCCGCGGGCGGCGATCTTGCGGGCCAGCGGGTCGGAGACCGGGTTCAGCGCCGCACAGCGCGCCAAGAACCCCTCCGGGTCGTCGATCGTCTCGACCGGGAGCTCGTCCTCGACCTCCACCGCCAGCCGCAGCGCGGTCAGCAGCTTCAAGGCCGGGTCGTGCTCACCTGCCTCGACGGCGAGATCCCCACCCGCCGCGAGCAGGTCGAGCAGCGCGTCGTCGGCCGCGATCGCGTCGAGATCAAAACGGTCAGCCATGTCGCTCCTCCCCTGCCCGTCGTTCCAACTTGGACTCATGCCCCACGAACCCCCTGAGCGTGTTCAACGCCCGATGCTGTGCGACCCTCACCGCCCCCGGTGTCATCCCCAGTGCCCGGCCGGTCTCCTCGGCTGACATCCCCGCGACCACCCGGAGCCGCAGGATCTCCCGCAACTTCTCCGGCAGTCGGTCCATCAAGCTCATCACGTGTCTGAGCTCGGCATACCTGACAGCGTGCTCCTCCGGCGTCGGCGACTCGTCGGCGCCGTCCGGCAGTTCCGGTGTGGACACGTCCGCCACCGCGAACGCCCGCTGTGCGTCCGCGACCTTGCGCGCCGCGATGCCGTACACGAAGGCCTCGAACGGCCTTCCCTCGTCACGATAGCGCCCCAGCGCCCCGAAGACCGCGACACAGACCTCCTGCGCGACGTCGTCGACCATGTCGGCACCGCCGGGGTAGGTCCACAGCCTCGACCGCACGTAGCGGTGGGCGACCGCCCGCACCCGGGTCAGCAGGTCGTTCAGAGCCGTCGGATCAGTGGCGGCGAGCGTGGCCAGATCACGAAGCTCGACCCGGTCGTGGGTGTGCGGCGTCATGTGAACCTCGGTCACCTCGCCCCCTCGTCTCGACCGGTCGGCTCGAAAGATGCTACGGCGGCCGATCCCGATTGACCAGTGGCAATCGGTGATCGGCCGCCGGGAAAATTACCGGTGGTGACTGGCTACGGTCAGTGACCGTGCCCGTGGCCGTGGCCCGCCGCGGCAGGCTCCTCGTCCTCGGGCTTGTCGACGACGAGCGTCTCGGTGGTGAGCAGCAGCGCCGCGATCGAACCGGCGTTGGCGAGCGCGGACCGGGTCACCTTGACCGGGTCCAGCACGCCACTGGCGAGCAGGTCGCCGTACTCGCCGCTGGCGGCGTTGAAGCCGCTGCCGGACTCGAGCTCGGCCACCTTGGCGACCACGACGTAGCCCTCGTACCCACCGTTCTCCGCGATCCAGCGCAGCGGCTCGACGACGGCCTTGCGGACGATCCGGACACCGGCGAGCTCGTCACCCTCCAGGCCGAGACCGTCGTCCAGCACCGCGGCCGCGTGCACGAGAGCGGAGCCGCCGCCGGCGACGATGCCCTCCTCGATCGCCGCGCGGGTCGCCGAGACGGCGTCCTCGATGCGGTGCTTCTTCTCCTTCAGCTCGACCTCGGTGGCCGCGCCGACCTTGATCACGCAGACGCCACCGGCCAGCTTGGCCAGCCGCTCCTGCAGCTTCTCGCGGTCCCAGTCGGAGTCGGTCCGCTCGATCTCGGCCTTGATCTGGTTGACCCGGCCGTTGATGTCGTCGACCTTGCCGGCACCCTCGACCACGGTGGTGTTGTCCTTGGTCACCACGATGCGACGGGCAGTGCCGAGCACGTCCAGGTCCACCTGGTCCAGCTTCAGACCGACCTCGGGCGCGATCACCTGGGCGCCGGTCAGCACGGCGAGGTCCTCGAGCATCGCCTTGCGGCGGTCGCCGAAGCCCGGCGCCTTGACGGCGACGGAGGTGAAGTTGCCGCGGATCTTGTTCACGACCAGGGTCGACAGGGCCTCACCCTCGACGTCCTCGGCCACGATGAGCAGCGTCTTGCCGGACTGCACGACCTTCTCCAGCAGCGGCAGCAGGTCCGCTACCGCGGAGATCTTGCCCTGGTGGATCAGGATGTACGGGTCCTCCAGCACCGCTTCGCCGGCCTCGGCGTCGGTGATGAAGTAGGGCGAGATGTAGCCCTTGTCGAACTGCATGCCCTCGGTGAAGTCCAGCTCGGTGCCGAAGGTGTTCGACTCCTCGACGGTGATGACGCCGTCCTTGCCGACCTTGTCGAACGCGTCGGCGATCAGGTTGCCGATCTCCTCGTCGCGGGCCGAGATGGTGGCGACGTGGGCCATGTCGGCCCTGTCGTCCACCGGCCGGGCGGTCTCGATCAGCTTGGCGGACACCGCCTCGACGGCCGCCTCGATGCCCTTCTTCAGGCCCATCGGGTTGATGCCGGCGGCGACGGCCCGCAGGCCTTCGTGCACGAGCGCCTGCGCCAGTACGGTCGCGGTCGTCGTGCCGTCGCCGGCGATGTCGTTGGTCTTGGTGGCAACTTCCTTGGCCAGCTGCGCACCGAGGTTCTCGAACGGGTCGTCCAGCTCGACCTCACGGGCGACGGTGACACCGTCGTTGGTGATGGTCGGGGCGCCCCATTTCTTGTCCAGCACGACGTAGCGGCCCTTGGGCCCCAGCGTCACCTTCACCGTGTTCGCGAGCTTGTCGACGCCGCGCTCCAGGGCGCGCCGCGCGTTCTCGTCGAACTCGAGGATCTTCGGCATGGAAAACTAGTCCCTCTCTGGGTTACTGATCATGGTGCTCCGCAGTCCCGAACCGACTCCGCCCCGGCGCCGGCAACCCGGTCACCGGAGCGGTGTCAGTCAGGAACAACGAGCGATCGTCACTTGCTGACGACGGCGAGGATGTCGCGGGCGCCCAGGATCAGGTAGTCCTGGCCGTCGTACTTGACCTCGGTGCCGCCGTACTTGGAGTAGATGACCTTGTCGCCGACGCTGACGTCCAGCGGGACGCGGTTGCCGTTGTCGTCGATGCGGCCGGGACCGACGGCGAGGATCTCGCCCTCCTGCGGCTTCTCCTTGGCGGTGTCCGGGATCACCAGGCCGGACTTCGTGGTCTGCTCGGCTTCGAGCGGCGCAACGAGGACGCGGTCCTCCAGCGGCTTGATCGTGACCGACACTTGCTGACCTCCACGGTCGAGTTCTTGTGTGGCTTGAATGTCTGTTCTCGGGTGCAGCGGCGGCCGCTGGGTCTCTGCCGTCGCGGGGATCAGAGACGTCGACCGCTGGCACCCTCGGGTGGAGAGTGCCAACACCGAATCTAGGCCGCGATTAGCACTCGGTCAACTCGAGTGCCAGAACTGCGCCCTGGGCGAACGCGCGTCGGCAGGCGGTCGGCGCCGGGACGCTGTCGGGCAGACTTGTCCGGTGACGCCCGACTCGATCATGTCCGTGGTGACGCCGCCCGGCGCCACCGCGCTCGCCGAGGCCTGTTCGGCTTACGCGCCGGGCACCGAGCTGGCTCTGGTCGAGCAGCTGCGGCGCCGGTACGACGCGGCTGTGGTGACGGCGGCTGTCACCCAGGCATCCTTGCGGCACCGGGCTGTGGCGAAGTTCAGTGCCGCCGATGCGGCCCGGATGTACTTCACCCCTGACGGCTTGGAGCAGGCCACTCGCAGCACTGTTGCCGAGCACCGGGCGCTGCGGATCGCCATGACTGTGCCGGGCGCCGCAGTGATCGACCTCGGCTGTGGGATCGGTGGCGACCTGGTCGCAGCCGCCCGGGCCGGCTTGCGCGTCACCGGTGTCGAGCGAGACCCCGCCACCGCCGTGGCGGCTCGTGCGAACCTCGCCGCTCTCGACCTACCCGGGACTGTGCTCGTCGGCGACGCCGAGTCCCAGGACCTCACGTCGTACGACGTGGTGTTCGCCGATCCGGCTCGACGGGCAGACGGCAAGCGCCTGTTCGATCGCAACGCCTACTCACCGCCCTGGTCATTCGTCACCGGTCTGCTGGCCGGTACGGCGTGCGTGAAGGTCGCCCCCGGCATCCCGCACGAGGCAGTGCCCGCCGAGGTCGAGGCGGAGTGGGTGAGCGACGGAGGTGAGGTCAAGGAGGCCGCCCTGTGGTCAGGCAGACTTTTCTCCGGCGCTCTGCGGCGGGCGACTCTCCTGCCGGGTGGCGCCACTGTTACCGATGCCGATGCCCCTTCGGCCAAGCCTGGCCCGGTGGGGCACTACATCTATGAGCCAGACGGTGCAGTGGTCCGCGCCGGCCTGGTGACAGCCGTGGCCGCCGTGGTCGACGGATGGCTGCTGGATCCTCGGATTGCCTACGTCACCGCCTGCGAGCTAATCCCGACGCCATTGGCCTCGGCTTACGAGGTGGTCGAGGCCTTGCCCTACAAGGAGAAGGCCTTGCGCTCTTGGGTCCGCAGAGCGGGTGTCGGCACTCTGGAGATCAAGAAGCGCGGCATCGACGTCGATCCGGCTCAACTGCGGAAGCGCCTGGCCCCCAAGGGCACTGCTGCCGCCACACTCATCGTGACCCGCATCGGCCGCGACGCCATCGCATACTCCTGCCGACGGGTCACCGCGTGAGGATGCGGCGCTGGAGCCAGCCCAGCGTGGCCGGGCCGATCGCGAGCTTGTAATCCCGGATCGGCTCCAGTCCCGGCTCCACCGGTACGACCGCTCCTGCGATGCAGAACCCGGCCTGCGCAACGAGCAGTGCGTCGTCAGCCCGTACGTCGATCCTGCGCGTGAGGGGGTGGCTAGCGACGAACGGCTCCGGGGCGATGCCGTGCCACGCTGCTTGTGGACAGCACAGTCAACACATCCACGCACGGCGCGCCTCGACGGGCATGGGGCCACTCGACGAAGTGGACGCCATCAAGATGTCGTACGGGTACAGGTCGATGTGAGCCAAGGCTGTCGCCCACCGCAGCCTGCCGCCCTTACTGCTCCAGCTCTATGAGGCGGTCGAGGTGGACGTGGGCCCATGCCCTGACAGCCTGTGCCTGCTTGCTCGTGACGTACTTCCAACCGCGAAGTCGTGGATGGTCGGCTGGGAACTGCTTGGGCGCGCGTGGCGGGCGCTGATCGCCTCCAGCTTCCGGCTTAGGTCGCGTGGTCGCCACGGCTGAATCGGTTCCCGCCCAGCGATCTCCTCGATGACCAGGACGAGCCAGGCACCGACCTCCGAGGTGCCGATCAGGGTTGGGTCCGGCACGGCGGGCGACAGGGACGGCCGCAGTGCGAGCCTCGACGCGGTAGTAGTCGAGCTGGCTACTCCACTTCGCACCGTTCACGACTTTGGCGAACACCCGGCGGCCGCCGACTGTCGCCAAGCGCGAGGCGAAGCCGGGTGAGAACCCTCCTGCGCAGTTCGCGGCGATGGTGCCTTGCCGCCGGCGAGCCGTTCGATCGCGCCGCGAACAACCGGTAGCAGATCGTTCCATCGGGGCCGGTTCTTGCCTGCCTTTCTCCTCACTCTCTGGGTTGCTGATGGGTTCTGTCGTCCGATGGTGGAGCCCTGGGGTTACAGACGGCGGGGAGTTCCGAGTTGCCGGCGGCGCGCCGAGTCGCCGGTGGAGTTCAGGGTTGCCGCGGCCGGATTGCCGGGTCACGGATCGAGCGCCAGGTCGCAGGTGGAGTGCCGGGTCACGGATCGAGCGCCGGGTCGCCGGAGGAGTGCCGGGTTGCCAGGCCCGGGTCGCCAGGCCCGGGTCGCCAGGCCCGGGTCGCCGGGGCCGGGTCGCCGGGGCCGGGTTGCCGGTGTCGGGTTGCCGGTGTCGTTCCGGCTGCCGCCGGCGTTCCGGCTGCTGGTGAAGCTCCCGACTGCTGGTGAAGCTCCCGACTGCTGGTGGACAACGGTCGACTGTCGGGAGGGGCTGGTTGGATCAGGCCGGTCGTCTTGGTCTGCGAAGCCTTGCGACGTTCGTGGATCACCAAGAGCAGCCGACTTGACTCGGTCAGTATTCGAACGTATATTCGATTCATGAGCGAGTGCCCGGCCTACCTGCCGACGGACGAGGTGCTGCGTCCGCTGCCGCAACCGGCCGGGCACTCGCCACTAAGCGCCGTAGCGCGCGAGGGCTCGATCGCCGCTGACGGCTGGCGACCGCCGGACGATGCCGCATGGGAGGCGTTCCTCATCGAGCGTCGGCGGATGTCGGCGTCCCTCAACCGCTACGGGATCCTGGACCGCTTCGACCCGTACGACGACCATTCGCGCGGCGCCGACCTCTATGAAGCGCTCGTCGGCCAGGACACCACGGCTCTGACAGACAGTGGCTGGCTCGACCGCATCGAGGCGATCACACGGTTGGAGGCTCGGCTGGCTGCGCTGAAGGCTGAGGCGATCACCGCGTTCGACGACGCGCTGCACGGCGTCTCCGCCGACCTCGGGCACGCCCGTCCCGAGCCCGGCGACCGGTCCGCCACCGCAGGCGAGCGCCGGTGGCACTCCGGGCAGCTTCGATCCGTCTCGGACGAGATCGGCCTGGTCCTCAACCTGCACCGTGGGGCGGCGACGACCCGCATCCACAACTCGTGGGAACTGGTGCGAAACTATCCCGCGACCTACGCGGCGCTTGCCGACGGCACCTTGACCGAACGCGCAGCCTTCACCATCGTCACCGAGTTGGCCGGTCTGGAGAGGGTCGAGCACATCCAAGCCGCCGAGGAGGCGGTGCTCGACTGGGCCCGCCGGCACCCGCTCCAGCGAATCAAGCAGATCGCTCGCCGCGAGGCGGCACGGCTGGACGCCCGCGCCAACGACCGCAGTCACCAGCGTGCGCTCGACGATCGAAGCGTGCGGATGAGCGTCGCCGACGACGGTACTGCCGACCTCATCACCACCCAGGACGCGGTCGACGCGGCAGGCGTGATGACGAGCCTGACCCGGGCCGCGCTCTACCGCCGCCGCAAGGGTGACCCGCGCACGCTGGACCAACTCCGCGCTGATATCGCGCTGGCTCGCCTGCTCCCCCGCACGAAGCGTGCCGCCACCACCGCCGACACCGGCCACGACACCGCCGCAGACGCGGACCTCACCGGAGACCCGGGCTCGGGCGCGGACTTGGGCGCGGCCGCTGACTTGGGGTCGAACGCGAACGCGGATGCGGGCGCGGATGCTGACGCGGAGGTGGATGCGGATGCGGGTGCTGACGCTGACGCGGATGTGGATGGCGGTCCTGGCGCGGACACGCGCGTCGTGATTCATGCCACCGCCGCGGAGCTCGAGGACTTGATCAATCAGTCATCCGGCACGGGCGGCCAACTAGAAGGACGCGGTCCGATTCCTCAGTCGACGCTTCGCAAGGCACTGGCGAGGGCTCTGACCCACGCCGTCTACAGGTCCAGCCGAACCCGCCCGATCGAGGTTCAGGTGACCGACTGGCCGCCGCCCAGTGACCCCGATCGATACACCCCGTCCCCCGCGCTGGACCGGTTCGTCCGGCAGCGAGATCTCAGGTGCCGGTTTCCTGGGTGCAGTCGCCCAGCGGAGTACACCGACGTCGACCATCGTCGACCCTTCGCCGAAGGTGGTCGCACGACAGCTGCCAACCTCCACTGCCTGTGCCGGCATCATCATCGCCTCAAGCACGAAGGCGAGTGGAAGGTTCAGCGCGACGACGACGGCAGCCATACCTGGACCAGTCCGACCGGTCGGCGATACCGCGACGAAGCTCCCGGCCCCTGACCGACACCGCCCGCCCCTTGGCCGGCGTCGCCTGGTCAGTGACCGGCACTCCCGGCGCTCGCTGGCT
>DASTVQ010000111.1:0-18161 GCA_035759015.1 Kribbella sp. | reverse complement strand
ACGAGCTCGAATCGACCGGGCAGCGTCCGCCGGCTCGACAGGCCGGTGGCTGTGGCGGTACCGAAGTCCGGCGGGTAGCCGCAGACGTTCAGGACCTGCGGCCGTGGAAGGTGCGGCGCAGGTCGCTGACCCAGGCGTCGGGGTTCTCCCAGGGGATGTAGTGGCCGCCGTGGTCGTGAGCGTTGACGTTGACGTGGTTGAACCAGGCGGCCTGCGGCCCGGACTTGAACGCCTGGACGCGCTCGTCAGCGGTGGTGATGCCGGGTGGGTTCTCGTACGTGACGAAGGTCAGGCCGACCGGGGCCTGCACGACCGGCGTACGAGCGTGGGCGGGGGTCCAGGGGTAGCGGTTGGCGTTGGCGTAGTACCGCATCGACGTGGCGATGGAGTTGTTCACCCAGTAGATCGTGGCGTGGGTGAGCAGGTCGTCCTTGGTGAAGACGGACTCGAGGTCGCCGCCGTTGTCGCTCCAGGCGTTCCAGCGTTCCAGCAGCCAGGCGAGCAGTCCGGCGGGTGAGTCGCTCAGCCCGTGGGCCAGGGTGGCGCCGTCGAGCATGTGCACGGCGAGATGAACCGCCGAGCGGTGGTCCAGCTCGATGATGCGGGCGCGGACGTCGGCGGGCTCGTCGCCGGTGAGGGGACGGTTCCGGGCGAAGTCCCAGGCGCGCGGGCCGGTGAAGAAGTCGAGGGGCAGGCCGGAGCCGATGTGGACGCCGTACAGCTCGTCGGCGTACTTGTGGCCGAGCTGGCTGGAGACGATCCCGCCGATGTCGCAGCCACCGGCGGCGTACTTCGGGTATCCCAGCGTCTCGGTCATCAGGGTGTGCCAGAGGTCGGCGACCTTCCAGAAGTTGACGTCCGGGAAGCCGGTGAGCGGGCCGGGGAAACCGAAGCCGGGCAGCGACGGCACGATGACGTCGAACGCGTCGGCGGGGTCACCGCCGAACGCGGCCGGGTCGGCGAGCGGGTCGATCACCTTCGACCAGTGCCAGAACGTCCACGGCCAGCCGTGGGTGAGAATCAACGGGATCGAGCGAGGGCCGCGACCGGGCTTGCGCACGAAGTGCACCGGGACACCGGCGACACTCACCTGGTAGTGCTCGTAGGCGTTGATCGCGGCCTCGGCCTTGCGCCAGTCGTAGCTGTCCCGCCAGTAGGCGACCAGCCCACGGAGATAGCTGGCCGGGACGCCGTAGGACCAGTCCTCGTTCTCCTCGTCCAACGGCGGACGGGTCAGGGTGAGACGGGTGCGCAGGTCGTCGAGGACTTCGTCGGGAACCTGGATCGGCGTGGGCTCGAGGGGGAAGGCGTGCCGGGTGGTCATGACGTGGTTCCTTGCTGGGTGGGGTTCGGCTGGTTGCTTGGTCGGGCGCCGAGCCGGGCCATTTCGAGGAGGGCGGGCAGCGATGCGGCGAGTGCTTGCCGGTGGTGCGGGTCGAGCTGGTCGACCAGGGCGGCCAGGCGGCCGATGCGCTCCCGTCGCCGCGACTCGACCGCCTCGGCGCCGGCGGGCGTGATCTGCACCAGCACCGCCCGGCCGTCCGATGGGTCCGGCGACCGCACGGCCAGCCCGTCCCGCTCGAGCCGGGTAACGAGCTGCGTCATCGCCGGCTGGGTGACCCGCTCGCTCGCCGTCAGCTCGGACAGCCGCATCGGCCCGCGGGTCGCCAGCGTGTGCAGGACACCCAAGGTGGTGAAGCTCTTCTGCTCCACCGACGCCAGCCGGATGAACATCGCCGTGAACTGCTCCATGGCGAGACCCAACGCTCCGACGTCCAGGCCGGTCGTCGACGAACTCGGGGACATGCGCCGATTCTATCAGCAACCTATATAGGCTGCTTATGCAGAATCGGTAGTCCGCCAGGAGCTGCCCGACACCGGGCGGTCGGCTTAGTCGGTGCCGAGTGCCTTGCGGAGGACGTGGATTGCCTGCTCGATCGCGCCGGTACTGGCGGCTGTCTGACGAAGCGGGTTGAGCATCATGAAGTCGTGGAGGATGCCGTTATAGCGGACGCAGGTGGTGCGCACGCCGGCCTCGGTGAGCTTGCGCCCGTACGCTTCGCCCTCATCGCGGAGGACGTCGTTCTCGTCGACGATCACGAAGGCTTCCGGCAACCCGGCGAGTTGATCGATGCTCGCCTGCAATGGGGAGGCGGTGATCTCGGAGCGCTTGGCCCGGTCGGGCAGGTAGCAGTCCCAGAACCAGGCCATCCCCTTCGCGGTGAGGAACGGGCCGTCGGCGAACTCGCGGTAGCTGTCGGTGTCCTGCGCGGCATCGGTCACCGGGTAGTACATCGACTGGTGGGCGAACGCGACGTCCCCACGCTGCTTGGCGAGAAGCGCCAACGCAGCCGTCATGTTGCCGCCGACCGAATCGCCGGCCACCGCTAGCCGCGCTGCGTCGAGGCCCTCGGCCGAACCGTGCTGGGTGATCCACCGTGCTGTCGCGTATCCCTGCTCGATTCCGACCGGGTAGTGGGCCTCGGGCGAGCGGTCGTATTCCACGAACGCAACCGCCGCGTTCACCCCGACCGCCAGTTCGCGAACGAGTCGGTCATGAGTTCCGGAGTTGCCGAGAACCCATCCGCCGCCGTGCATGTACAAGACGGTCGGGAGGGTGCCAGTCGCGTCGACGGGCGTCACGATGCGGACCCGCACGTCACCGACCTCCGCCGGAACGGTGATCCACTTCTCGGCCACGTCGAGCTTGGCGATCGGCGCAGCCTGGACGTCGTCGAGGATCTTGCGCGCGCCGTCGGGGCCGAGCTCGTAGAGGAACGGCGGCTTCGACGTCGCGTCCGCGAATTCCCGGGCCGCTGTCTCGAGGAAGTGCTTGCTCATGAGGGATTCCGTCCTTTCGGGTTTCTCGATCGACCGACCTGATCGATCGGATCTGCTGCGGCTACTCGGTCGCCTTCGCGGCCCGCTCGATGACCCGCGTCACCGACTTGGGGTCGGTCATCAAGCCGAGGTGGCCAGCGTTGAAGTAGGTGATGTTCGCGCCCGCATGCTCGGCCATGGCTCGTTCTGCGGCCGGCGGGATGATGTGGTCCTGGGTACCGATCAGGTACCAGGACGGGATCGTCCGCCACGCGGGGACGCCGGACGGCTCGTTGCCGGCTTGAATGGTGATCGGCCGTTGGGAGGCGGCCAGGATCCGCGCCTGGCTCGTTCGCAGCCCGTTGGCGAAGGCCGTCAGGAAGAAGGAGCGCTTCAGGTAGACGTCGGTGGTCGGCGTGGGTGGCAGTGTCGCCGGAACGAAGTCGAAGATCGTCGTGGGATCGGCGACCGAGAGCGCGGAGTCGGGACCGGCCAGAGGCGTTACGGCCTGGCCTTCGTCAGGCGCGAAAGCGTCGACGTAGACCAGGGCACGGACGTTCGGGTGACCGGTCGCAGCGTTGGTGACGACCGCGCCGCCATAGGAGTGGCCGACGAGCACGATCGGACCTGGGATCGTGTCGAGGTAGGCGGCCACATACGCCGCGTCGCCGGACAACGACCGCAGTTGGTTGGGAATGGCAGCGACGGCGTAGCCGTCGTCCTGCAGCCGCTCGACAACCCCGCTCCAACCCGAGGCGTCGGCCCAGGCGCCGTGCACGAGCACCACGGTGGGCTTCGCTCGGTCGAGCCGAGAGTCGTGAGCGAACGTTCCCGGCGCGCCGACGACAGCGAGAACAGTGAGCACGGTGGCGACGACCGCGCCTGCGGCGAGTCGCCGCATGCGTGATCGGGACAGCGATGCGGTCGCGGGTGTCATACCTGGTCCTCTTCCTCGGGCAGCGTGTGTGCCCGCCGCGGTGGCTGGAGATGCACGAGGCGGGTCCGGCATGGCCCGCACGAGTCCGTCGCCGATGACGAGCGGTGCCGATGCAGCGGTGTCGCCAGTGCATACGGTTAGACCAGGCAGCGCCGTGTTCTGTTACAGATTCCGCGATGATCAGATCTCCGCACATTCGAGCGCGTAGTCGGCCACCGATTCCCAGCCGGGAGCGCCGGCCGTGAAATGGGGCGTCCCGCGAACTCGTTGTACTCCACCACGGCCCTCGACTTGCCGAGGCGCTTCGCGGCCTCCTTGCTCACCGAGGCCGGGACGGTGTGGTCTGGATCTTTCCGACCACGAGGAGCGGCGGGCGGTCGTCCTTGTGGAAGTCGACCTTGGTGACAGCGCGTGGATTGAAGTTGGCGAATGCCGCCTGGAAGATCACCCGGCCTGGGCCGGAACCGGGTACCGCAGACGCGTCCGCGCGACCCACCACACAAGTCACAGCGGAGGTCCGCCGATCTTCAGGTCAAGGGTGGCCATACCGAACGGGCCCGCTGCGGCCTCGGTGAGCTGGCCGTCGTACTGGCTTACGAAACCGGCCTGGTCGCCCCGCGGGACCAGCCCACCAGCGCCTGACGCGAATCTTGCCACCGACAACTGGCAAGCATTACAGTCGCGAACTCGCCGGTTCGGGTGTGACAAGGGGGACTTGGTCATGGGCAGTGGTCCGTGCATCTTGTGTGCGGAGAGCGGTCCGTTCCGCCCGCGCGGCGCGAAGGACGGCTACGGGATCGAAGAGTGCCCGAGGTGTGGGCTCGTGCAGCTCGTGCCCACGCCAACGCCAGAGACTCTGCATGCCCTGTATCAAGAGGAGTCGTACTTCGGTGGGGAAGGCTCCGGCTACTCGCAGTACGAGAGCCAGGAGACCGAGTATCTGGCCACCTTCCGCGAGGACGTTCGGCGGATTGCCGAGTTCGTGCCCGAGGGCCGGGTCCTGGAGGTGGGCTGCGGGTACGGGTACTTCTTGCAGGCCGCGCTGGACGCCGGCTACGACGCTTACGGCATCGACCTCTCACCGGCCGCGGTCAAATGGGCCGCAGAGCGCCACCCCGGCCGCGTCTTCTGCGGCCTGCTCGAGGAGGTACCGGAGATCCAGGACCAGCAGTACGACGTGATCTTCGGCTCCCACCTGATCGAGCACCTGACGGAGCCGGCCGCCTTCCTCGAGACCGCCAGCCGGTTGTTGCGCCCCGGCGGCCTGGTGGTCCTCGTAACTCCCAACATCAAGAGCCTTCTGGCCAGAGTCTCCGGCCGGCGCTGGGTCTCCTTCAAGATCCCCGAACACGTCAGCTACTACGACCCGCACACCATTACCAAGCTCCTCAACCGCACCGGCTACACAGTCCGCGCGATCGACCCCGCCTACCAGTACTACGCCCTCCCCTTCGTAACCACCCGCCTCCGCGAACTCCTCCACCCCCTCTCCCGCCTAGTCCCACCCTTCGAACGCCTACGCCTCTTCAGCAACCGCCGAATCCGAGTAACCAGCGGCTCAATGCGCTCAATAGCCGCCTGGACCAACAACCGCCCCTAGCCTCACCGAATAGTCCGGCGTACCCAGGGGCGGACCCGCCGCGTCGGTTCGCGCGGTGCGCCAGCGCGCAGGCAACGACGCTGCCGTAGCTCGGTTGCCGACCGGACAGTTCCCTGCAGATTACCGGTTCCAGCGGTCGCGAGGCGCCGCTGGGCGTTCGGCCGGATCGCCGGGACGGCCCCGACCGGGCGAGCCTCAGCGACGCGCCCGGCGCATTTTGATCAGTCGTGCGAGGTCGGACGGCTGCGGAAGAGGGCGACCGTCAGGAAGTCGTGCGTGAAGGCAGGTTCACGCACGGCCTGAGGCCCAGGCATCGGCCCGGCGCCAACCAGGTCGAGCCAGGAGAACATCTGTGCCAGCTCGGCTTCGGTGTACCCCACACCTTCACCAAGGCGCCCTGACCGCATCAGTACGTCATCCGGCGCGTCCGAGCCCATCTTGCCCGCGGTGAAGGTGCTGATCCCGAAGTACCCACCCGGCGCGAGAGCTTCCTGCAAGGACCGCATGTACGAGATGCGGCGGTGGGGCGCCAGGTGGTGGAAGCACCCGGAGTCGTACACGAAGTCAAAAGGTGCGCCCGGGACGACCTCGCGCAGGAAGTCGAGCTCGAGGAAGTCGACAGCCGAACCCTCGGACCGACGGCGGGCGGCCGCCAGGGCCGAGGTAGCGATATCCACCCCGGTGACGGAAGCACCAAGGCCGGCGAACCACCGACTGTTGCGACCGAGACCACACCCGACGTCCAGGACTGTCTTCATCTCTTGCAGCGGGAGCAGTCCTGCCTCGCGCCAGGTCAGGAGGCTGATGTCGGGCAGGTCCGTGTTGAGCGGGTGCCCTTCGCGCTGCAGGACCTCATCCCAATGGTCCGATGCAGCCCGACTGGTGGCGTCCGCCCGCTGCGCGTGCAAGTTGTCCAGGAGCTGCAACAACTCGTCGACAGTCGCGATCCTCATGTGCACCCTCACTCCACCCTGGTCTGACCGACGCCCTATCGTGCACGAGGCCGCAGGTTCCGCTGCCCTCGGGTGGTCGACAACCAGGCTGAGTTCTAACCCGCCGGCGCCAACCCCGGACCGAAGGCACTGAGGCCGGCCGGCGTACCGAGCCCGGTTGGCCCGTCGTAGCCCGGAACCGCCGTACATAGGTAGCTACCGGCGCAGTTGTCACCGTTGGCGCCGTCGGTCACGTCGTTCAGCAGACTCGGGTCACGGTACAAGCCGGAGGCGTAGCGCGAGGTCGGACCGTCGCCGGCCATCGCGTAGACGCTCGCGATGACAGGCGTGGCCAGACTGGTCCCGCCGACCTGTAGCCACCCGTCGTACCCGAACGTGTCGTACACGGCCAGTCCGGTGTGCGGGTCGGCGACCGCCGCGACGTCGGCGACGGTCCGCATGCCGCACAAGGCGTCCTTCTGCCAGCCCGGCTTTCGGATGTACGCCGAGCAGCCGCTCGTCGCGCCGTCCCAGGCCGATTCGGACCAGCCGCGCTGACTGTCCGACCGGTTGAGCGCCGTACCGCCGACTGCCACCGCGAACTGCGATGCCGACGGGTAGCTGACGCCGCCGACGAGGATCGCGCCGTTGCCGTAGCCGTAGTCGCCGCTGGCGACGACGAAGGGCACCTGAAGCTGGCGGTAGTAGCGCTCGAGGTACTGCTCCCCGGAGAACTCGCCACGACTGCCATAGCTGTTGGAGATGGCGTCGGCACCCAGTCGCTGCGCCGTCAGCACAGCAGGAATCAGGTCGGCAAGGGACGCGCTGTCCGCCTCGACCAGCAGGATCTTGCAGGAGGGGCACGCCGCGGACACCGCGTCGAGGTCCAGGGCGATCTCCAGGCCCCAGCTCGTGCTTGGCGCCGGCAGGTCCGTCGTCAGGCCCCGCTGGCTCACCGTGGTGAGGCACCCGTTCGCGCTGGTGCACGGCGGCAGTCCCCAGTGCTCTCGGTACACCGCCAGATCGGCCTCAGCATTCGGGTTGTGGTACGCGTCGACGATGGCCACGGTCTTGCCCTGACCCGCACCGACCGGCAGGGCGTACGCCGACTGGATGTCGGAGGGCGCAAGGCCGACAGGTTCGCTGAGTGACACGCCCACCGCGGTGTTGACCTCGGCGAGGCAGCGCACGTACGGCGGCGCGGCTGGTGTCGCGCATACCGGCTGGTCACCCGAGCCGGGCGTCGTCGGGACCGCAGACGGTGACGGCACCGCCAACGGGTAGGCGCGGTTGATGGTCTGGTCGATCGAGCTGCCCCCGGCGTCGGTTGCACGCACACGCAGCGAGGCATACCCGGTCGTGCGGTCCAGGGCCGGCTGGTCGTACGCCAGCCGGAACACACCGTCGCCCTGAGCGGTAGCAGGCACGTCCTGCCAGGTCTGCCCGTCGTCGTAGGACACCTGAGCGGCGAACGCGGTGATGGCCGCGCCGGTCGCGCCAAGCTGATGGCTCACGGTCACGTCGACGGTGGCCGGGCCGCCCGCGGGGACCACGTCGTCGAGACCGGCCGACGTGCTGTACCGCGTGAACAGCAGCGGCTCGAAGCTGCAGCCCTCCTCGCCGCCGCCCTTGCCGTCGGCCGCGTCGAGCCGTCCGCCGCCCCCGCCGCCCTTGCCAGTACAGGTCCAGCCGGACGGCAGCGGGTCGGCTGCGCGCTGCTGCGAGGGGAACGTCCATTCGGTGTGCACCCGGGTGGAGGTCGGCCACCACGGGGCGTTCTGGCCGGCGTCGTAGACCAGCTTGTACGTCTGCGGCTCCGGGCTGAGGGGGAAGCTCGCGATGCCGGACGACGAGTGCCCCACCTGCGTGCCGCCCTGGTACAGAGTGAGGTCCTCGCTGGTCGCGGAGTCGGCGATCATGTAGTGCCCGTCATTGTCGGTGAAGGGCAGCAGAATGGTGTTCAGCGTGTCCCCGGTCCGGCACATCGGGCATTGCTGACCCACGGCCGTCAACTGCTGGATGCCCGAGGCCATCGGTTGCGCCATCCAGGTGGCTCGGGTGTGCTCACCCGGGCTGTAACTCAGCAGACCCTGCGGGGCCCCACGGTTGCTCTGCAGGTCGGCCGCGACGAACTCCAACCACAGCAGGTCGGGCTGCGCGGTGACGTACTCCGTCCGCTCGACCGGCGCCACGATCGTGTCGGCAGCACCGATGGCGACCGCCTGCCACGACCTGAGGCCCAGCCGCAGGCCCAGCTCAGCCCGGCCGGGAACGGGACTGTGGTAGGCGGCATCAACGGTCGCCAGCTCGTCCTGGCCAACCGCCCAGGCAGGGTCGTCCGGGATGGACCCGGCATGCGACGACGTCAGGTCGTACAGGTAGCCGCGCAGCTTGTCGTCGGTGCCCGTGAGCCGGAAGAACGGATAGAAGTACAGCTGGCCGGCTTGCACCGGCGAGGTGGGCGTCGCGTACAGCGGCAAACCACCGAAAGTGATGAAGGATGCGGTGAAGGTCGGTCCGGTCTGCGGGTTGCGCTGGTAGTTCAGCTCGGCATGAACGGGCGTGGACGGCAGCGGCGTGGAGACGGACACCGGCCGACCTCTGCGGGCGTCCAGGATCACCGTCGTGTCCCGGTTCACGACTACTTCGGGGGCTGCGGTCAGGGTGAGGTCGATATGCCCGTCGGGGTACGCCGTGGAGATGTACGACGAGATGCTGTAGTGACCGGCGGGAACGCTGACGGCGAACTCGCCCCGGAAGAACGACTGCCCGGCGAGGAACAGGGTGAGGTCGTCCGCGTTCATGACCGTGCCCAGATCACCTCCGGCGCGACGCCCATGCCGGTCGAAACCCTTGACGGTGACGGTGAAGAGCTCGCCGGGCGGCGGGCCGGCCACCGTCGAGGCGGCCGGGGCGATCCGCGCGATCCCGGCGAAGAGCTCCGATGCGGCTCCGCGCTTGTCGGCGGTCCACTGCTTCGCCAATGCCTTGCCGAACGCCGTCGGGTCGTCGACCTTCACCCGGCCCGAGCCGGACGCGGTGAGGCCGGGCGGCAGTTGGCGGGCGCTGCCAGGCGAGTATTCCACGGCGAGCTCCGGCTGAGCCGTGGTCGTGGACGAGCCCTCCGGTGTCAAGGTGTTGACGTCGAAGAGGTCCAGGGCCAGCGGCTGCCCGATGAATCCGGCCGCGTAGTGCGGCAGCACATACAGGTGCGGCGCGCTGGCCAGCACCTCGAACGAACCGGCACCGGACGCACCCGACAGCAGCGTGACGTTCGGCCTGCCGTCGGGTGTCGAGCCGACCGCGACCCGCTCACCGGTGACCAGCGTGTAGGTCGTCACAGCGGTGGGCGCCGCGACCGCCGCGCTCGAGGCCTGACTGGGGGTGGTGGGCGTGACGATCGACAGAGCCAGACAAGCCAGCGACACCAACGCGACGGCAATGCGCCTCATGGACTTTCCCTTCGATCACAGTGGAGCCGGCTCGGCGAATGCCTCAGTCGGTCATCGCTGCTCGGACAGGCCGAGGTATGCCAGCGTCGGGAACCGCGGGCTGAAGGCGATTGCGGTGACGTCGTCGTACGGGTTGTGCGTCTTGGTCAGCCGGTCGTGCATCGCGTCGTAGGAGAACAGGTCCGTCCCGTAGCCCAAGAACCAGCTGCCGAACTCGAAGTACACGCGGCTGGGGTCGGTGGGATGCGGGACGAGCAGCAGTCCGTTGGTCAGCGTGACCTCGCCGAACTCGTGATCGACGACAGGCCGGAAGGTCTGCCCGCCATCGGTGGAGCGGTAGATGTGCCGGCCCTCGCTGGACGCGCCGCTGTCGTGCTCGGCGATGTCCAGGCCCATCACCCAGACGACCGAAGGGTCGACCGCGGAGACCGAGGCGGTGAAGACGTTCATCCGGTTGCCCTTGGCCCCCATCGCCGACTGGGTCCAGGTCCGGCCCCCGTCGGCGCTGGTGAACGCCCCGTCGCCGACGGTTCCGACGACGACCCGGTCGAGGTCCGTCGGCGCCACAGCCGCGTCATAGAGGCCGACCATGCCGCCACCTGGCAACGTCGGCGCACCGCCCATGGCCTTGAAGCTCAGCCCGCCGTCGGTCGAGTCGAGTACCACGCCGCCCGTGTCGACGACGCGCACGTGCCGCGGGTCGCTCGGAGCGGCGACCAGCGCCATCAGCGCTCTGTTCTCCAGCCCCGCGGGCTTCAGCTCGGTCACGGCCGCACCGACCACTCGATACAGCCGGACCTCGTCATACTTGGTCCACACGTACGCCGAGCCGTCGGGGGCCGGGGTGATCATGAAGGGAGCCTGGCCGTCGAGCCGGCCGATCTCGGCCCACGTACAGCCGGCGTCGTCGCTGGCCGACAGCCGACCGCCGGCGCCCACCGAGAGCAGCCGGTTCGCCGACGACAGCACGTCCACGTCGGAGACGGTCGTCGCAGGCGTCACGGGTTGGCTCGTGCGGGCAAGGCTGTTGCCGTCGTTCCACGTGAAGGTGACGGACCCGTCGCCCGTGACCTGATCGCACCGCGGCGGCATCCAGTCATCGTTGGCGCCATAGGCCAGTGCGGGCTGAACGCCAAGGATGAGGGACAGGGCGACAGTGGACAGGGTGGCGACACGTCTCACAACGCACCTCACAGGATCGGCGGTCGGGGCCGTTAATTGATAGCCGGGCCAGGGACGGCTGGTCCACAATGCGCCCTGGCGGAGATTTGCCATGACCAGAAGAGGCCACGATGAGTGTGAACGGACCGTTACTGACAGCATTGGGGATCTCCGTCCCCGACGAGGCTGTCTACCGCACCCTGCTGCATCAGCCCGGACTGACGCTGGCCGAGCTGGCCGCACGTTCCCGGCGCGGTACGCGTTCGTTACGTCAATCGGTGCAGCGTCTCGCCGACCTTGGGATGGTAAGCCAGCTGGCGGGACGCCCGATCAGATTCGTCGCCGCGAGACCGGATGCGGCCGTCGAGGTGCTGATAGCCCGGCGGCAGCAGGAGCTCGCCTCGGCCCGCACGGCCGCGCAGGCCCTCGCAGCGGAACTTCCGGCCCATCGCTGGCACCGGCCGGAAGAAGAGCTGGAGATCGTGTTCGGCCGGCAGGCGGTGGTCGCGCGGTTCCTCCAGCTGCAGAAGGTAGCCCAGCACGAGCTGCTGGTCCTGGACCGGCCGCCGTACGCGCAGGACCCGCAGACGGCGAACCCGGGTGAGGACGACCTGCTCGCGCGCGGGGTGCGCATCCGCGGTATCTACGCCCGGGAGGCGTTGGAGGTGCCCGGCGCGCTGGATCTCCTCCGCCAGGCGGTCGCCGCCGGCGAGGAGGCGCGCACCTGCGACGAGGTCCCGGTCAAGCTCGCCATCGCCGACCGCGTGATGGCCATCCTGCCTTTCACCGGCGAGCGGTCCGCGATGGTCGACAGCGCCCTCATCGTCTACGCGTCCACCCTGCTGGACGCGCTGGTCCGCCTCTTCGAGCTGCTGTGGCGCACAGCCTGGCCGCTGCTGCCTGAAGAGCCGGTCGGCGGCCACGACGAGAACCTGCTCGCGCTCCTCGCCGCCGGCGTCAAAGACGAGGCGATCGCCCGCCAGCTGAATATCAGCCTGCGCACGCTGCATCGACGTACCAGCGAACTGCTCGACAGCATCGGTGCCCGGACCCGGTTCCAGGCGGGCCTGCGCGCGGGCCAGCTGGGCCTGCTCCCGCCCAGTCAGATCACGCCATAGACGCGGCCTGACGTCGCCGGCGCCTGTAGTAGGCGTACGTCACCACGGCGAGCAAAGGGCCCCAGAACAGCAGAGGCACGTAGGCGGCCACGACCACCCATCCGTGCGGACCTTCGTTCGGTGGTGGCGGGCAGCTCGGGCCAAGCGGGCACGGTAGCAGGCGTGGGCAGCTGGCATGGCTGGTCTCCTTGCGGCAGAAGGCGACGGTGGTCGCTTGCCGACTCTGTTGTTCCAGCGGGCGAGTGGCGACCGTTCACCACAACGTGGCCTGCCTCATGCCACCGCACGTCGTCACCGCGACGCGAGCACGCCCACTTGGCGCAGATTCCTCGGCAAAGTCGAAATCTTGCCCCGATGAATCCAAAGGCAGTGTTCGGCCGGTACCTCAAGGTGAGGTATCTGGGCCGCTCGGTCCACCCTCGATCACGCAGGGGAGGCACGTATGGGCAAGCGCTGGTACGTCATTGCCGCGGCTGCGGCAGGTGGTCTCGTGATCTCGGGTGTGCTGGCGACTCCAGCCGCTGCCTGGGACGGCGGGGCAAATCTCAAGGTCGGGGACGTGGTGTGCACCGATCAGTCGCGGTCGGACATCGGAGCACGGTTCTACGGCCATGTGACCGATGGTTCGGCCACCGCGACCATCCGGGTGGCCAGTAGCGTCGGCGGCGCGGAGACCGTGGTGTGGAGCCTGACCGGCAGCAATCTCAACATCGGCAAGACGGTGCCGGCATCGGCCGCCGGGACCTATTTCCGAGGCTGCGTGACGATAACGGCGGCGACGTCGAATACGTGGACGAACATGGCGATTCTGCCGTCGGGTGCACGCGGCCTGGGACCTCGGCCCGCACACTGCGGTGTTGTCGCCCGGCGCGCGCGCCTGTGGAGACAACGGCATGGGGCCCGTTCGGCTCATCGGCAACGCGAGTGCTCCGGTGATGTGGTCCATCAACGGCACCGACGAGGACTGCGCATTCGTCGGAACAGTCTTCTCGGTCAGTGGACAGTCGGTCGATCAAACCTTCGTGCCGAGTCCTGATCTGACGCTTCTGGAAATGTGCGTGACCAACACGGCCCAGCAGACCATCACTGCATCGTTCGAGCTCGTCCAGCTTTGAGCCCCTCGGTAATGGACGAACGTGACCGCAGGCCTCGACGGTCCACAAGCAGACGGGCTGTGTCTTGGCCCAGGTAAGACACACCGCCCAACGGTCATCGGCTGTACTTGCCCTCATGGAGCCGTCTGACGAGGCACTCCTGGACGCCATGGCGGGCGGCGACGCGCAGGCCGCCACGGTCCTGGTCCGCCGCCACCAGGCACGCGTCTTCGGCTTGTGCCTGGCTGTCGTCGGGGTACGAGCGCTGGCCGAAGAGGTCGCGCAGGACACGTTCGTGCGCGCCTGGCGGTTCGCCGGCACCATCTAGGCTCGGCGCGTGCCCATAGACGTTAGAGGCTTCCTGCGGCATCTCGGCATTCGCCAACCTGACCGGCCCAGCGCGGAGACACTGTTCCGACTGCACGCGGCCTACGTCGAGACGGTGCCGTACGAGTCTGTGCAGTTCCAACTCGGCCGCAAGACACCGCTTGACCCGGCCGACGTCGCCGAGCGAATCATCAACCGCCAGTCCGGCGGGTACTGCTACCAGCTCAACGGCGCCTTCTCGGCGCTACTGACGGAGCTCGGCTACCAGGTGACGCTGCATCGGGGCGGCGTGCACAAACGAGGTCGCTCGGCCGGGGTGAACGGCGGCCATCTCGTACTCACTGTGACCGACCTTCCTGAGACGCCCGGTGTGACCTGGCTCGTCGATGCCGGGCTCGGTGACGGACTACACGTACCACTCCCTTTGCAGATCGGGTCGTACGAGCAGGAGCCCTTCACCTTCGCCCTTCGGCCGTCGGAGGTGACGGCGGATGGCTGGCGCCTGGACCACGACCCGCGCGGCGGCATCGAGGGGATGGACTTCGCCCGCGCACGTACGGAGTTGGCGGCCTTCCGCGAGTCGCACGACTACCTGTCAACCTCACCGGACTCGCCCTTCGTACGCCTTTGCTCAGCCTTCCGGCGTACCTCGACGGCCGTACACATCCTCCGCGGGCTGACTCAAAGCAGTGTGCACCCCGACAGGACCGACGTCTGCACGCTCGAATCCAAGGCCGAGTGGTACGCGTCCTTACGCGACGTCTTCGGGCTCCACCTCGCCGACCTGACCGCGGATGATCGAGACCGTCTGTGGCGCAGGGTCGTCGCCCAGCACGAGGCATACCTCGCCACGCTCCTCAACCCACACCGCGGCTGACGGACCACCTGCGTCAGGTAGGGGGCGGACCTGGAGAAACCGAAGTAGCTCAGTCGACTACTGCGCCGGCAGTGATGTTGATGGCCGTGCCGGTGATGGTGCGGGCCAGGTCCGAAGCGGCGAAGGCGGCGACGTTGCCCACATCTTCGAGGGTCGCGGCACGGTTCAGCATCGTCCGCTGCACCGTGTCGTTGGTGATGGCCTCCCGGGCCTTCGCGGGGAAGTCCGCAGGTATCGCCTCCGGTACGCCGGCTGTCTGCAGGGTCACGACGCGGATGCCGTGGGGGCCCAGCTCGCAGGCCAGGCTACGGCGGAGTGACTCGACCGCGCCGAAGGCGACCTGGAACCCGCCCAGGTTGGGCAACGGATCCCCGTAACCGCCGAAGGCGAGGATCACCCCGGAGCCTTGCTTGATCATGTGCCGTGCGGCGGCTCGTGAGGTGAGGAAGATCGTCCGCACGGCAGTGCGGATCGGGCGCTCGAAGTCTTCGAGCCGCATCTCGACGAGCGGCTGTCCCATCACCTCGCCGCGCGCGATGAGGTTGAACGAGATGTCGATGCTTCCGGCGGCCGCTGCCACGGCGTCCGCGTGCTCGTCGACCGCCTTCTCGTCGAGGGCATCGACCTCCGCGGTCTCCGCCGTTCCGCCCGCCGTCCGGATCCGCTCGGCCACGTCGTCCAGGGACTTCAGCGTGCGACCGGCGAGGTGGATCGTCGCTCCCTCACGGGCGAAGGCACGCGCGACTGCGCCGCCGATCGGTCCTCCTGCTCCGTAGATGATGGCGTTCTGGTGTTCCAGCAACATGTCGTACCTCCTGGATCAGTTCGACAGAGCGGCCAGTCGGGTGACCAGGGCGTCGAGGTTGTCCATCGACTCGGTCAGGCCTTCCTCCATGCCCGCGTCGACGTAGCTGTCGCGATCCTCGACGGACTGGAAGACCGTGTTCTGGCGCAGCAGGGTCTGGTTTCCCTGGCCTTGGAAAGTGATGGTGTTCAGGTACACGTGGCCCGGTCGCGCCTCGAACTCGTACGTCTGCACGATGCGATCAGGGCCTGGCGTCCCGTGGTACAGACCGTGGAAGGCGAAGGCTCGGCCCTCCGGGTCGTAGTGGGTGTATCGCCACCGGCCGCCGTGGCGCGCGTCCAGCTCGTCGACGGTGAGGGTCAGCCGGCGCGGGCCCAGCCACTGAGCGAGCAGCGCTGGATCGGTGTAGGCGCGAAACAGGAGCTCGCGCGGCGCCTTGAACGCCCTGGTCGCGATGATCTGCGGTACGCCCGGTTCGGCGATGATCTGAGTCTTGCCCATCTGCCCTCGCTCCCGGACGGTCAACCCGCCTGCTCGTCCTGCAGCGCGGCGAGCAGGTCGTCCAGCCTGTCGTAGCTCTCGTCCCAGTACTCCTGATAGCCGGCCAACCAGCCGACCGCCGCGATCAACGGGCTCGCTTCGAGGTGGCTGAGCCGCGCCGTGGCCCGCCGACTGCGCGAGATGAGCCCGGCCTGCTCGAGCACCTTGAGATGCCGAGAGATGGCGGGCTGGGACACGCTGAACGGGGCAGCGAGCTCCGCGACGGTCGCATCGCCGATCCTCAGGCGCCGGAGGATCTCGCGGCGGGTGGGATCAGCGAGCGCGCCGAACACGGCATCGAGCTGGTCGACCGGCATCTATAACCATCCTGTTTTAGAACCAATATGTTAAGGATGGGCGACCATTCCTCCCCTGTCAACCCGGTCGCAGCGAGCGTCGAGCCACTTGATGACGCCCGGCCTGGTGCCCACTTCCGGTCCCGTTTGACCTGTCCTGAGGACGGGTTTAGCGTCGAAAGAGATCCTCGCGCCGATCAATGGCCGGCCCGGGGCGGTCCAGGGCCGGCCTGGACCGTGAACGACTACGCCGTTCTGCCTGCGTTGTGCTGCCGGACTCCCGAGGTGGTGATGCCACTGGATCGGCCCTTTCCACGCACGCCTCAACGCAGAGCTCACCGTCGATCAGCGACGGACAACCCCTGAGAGGAGCAGAACTCGTGCCAGGCAACAAGGCAGTCATCTACAAAGGCCCGGGCGACGTGGCGGTCGAGACCATCGACTACCCGAGCCTGGAGCTCAAGGACGGCCCCGGGGTCAACCCCGCCAACGTGGGACGCCAGGTCCCCCACGGAGTGATCCTCAAGGTTGTCGCCAGCAACATCTGCGGCAGCGACCAGCACATGGTCCGCGGCCGGACCACGGCGCCGTCGGGGCTCGCTCTCGGCCACGAGATCACCGGCGAGGTGGTGGAGGCCGGCAGGGACGTCGAGTTCATCAAGGTTGGCGACCTGGTCTCGGTGCCCTTCAACATCGCCTGCGGCAGGTGCAGGAACTGCAAGGAGGGCAAGACCGGCATCTGCCTCAACGTCAATCCGGACCGGCCCGGCTCGGCGTACGGCTACGTCGACATGGGCGGCTGGGTCGGTGGCCAGGCGGAGTACGCGATGGTGCCCTACGCCGACTGGAACCTGCTGAAGTTCCCGGACAAGGACCAGGCGCTGGAGAAGATCCGCGACCTCACGATGCTGTCCGACATCTTCCCCACCGGATACCACGGTGCTGTCACCGCCGGTGTCGGTACGGGCTCGACCGTCTACATCGCCGGAGCAGGACCGGTCGGCCTGGCCGCGGCCACCGCGTCGTTCCTGCTGGGCGCGGCCGTCGTCATCGTGGCCGATCTGCAGAAGGAACGGCTGGCGCAGGCCCGCAGCTTCGGCTGCGAGACGGTCGACGTGTCCGAGGGCGATCCGAAGGACCAGATCGAACGGATCCTCGGTGAGCCGGAGGTCGACTGCGCCGTCGACGCCGTCGGCTTCGAGGCGCACGGCCACGGCACCGACGCTCAGGCCGAGCGGCCGGCGACTGTGCTCAACGCGGCCATGGAGGTCACCCGGGCCGGTGGTGCGGTCGGCATCCCCGGGCTGTACGTCACCGGTGACCCCGGCGCGAGCGACGACGCCGCCAAGGTCGGCTCGTTGTCCATCCGGCTCGGCCTCGGCTGGGCCAAATCGCTGGCGTTCACGACCGGGCAATGCCCCGTCATGCGCTACAACCGCCAGCTGATGATGGCGATCCTGCACGACCGTACGCAGATCGCCAAGAACGTGAACGCCACGGTCATCCCGCTCGACCAGGCCCCCGAGGGGTACGCCGACTTCGACAAGGGCGCGGCCCGGAAGTACGTGCTGGACCCACACGGAATGATCAAGTAACCGCACCGCGTGACGGGAGCCGGGCACCTGGCCCGCTCCCGCCCGCCGTGGAGCATCACGTCATCACAGCGCAACACGCACGTAACACGCGCCGGTGATGCTGGGCATCGAATGCGATGCCTCTCCGAGAGCGACTTCATGAGCAAGGACAGCCTGCTGGACCTCGAGTTCGCGTACACGAGCTATCGCGACTCCTGCCGAGATCTCTACTCGCCGCAGTACTGCTGCAGGCGGCCGGTCGGCCACGACGGCGCGCATGCCGCGGGATTCGGCGCGGACCGCCTGCGCTGGGAGCACCGGGCGGATTCCGTGCCGCAGCTGCTCACGTAACGCTTGACCCGGCCAGAGCCACCAAACCCGCTGAGAGCGTGTACACCGCGAGATTCCGCCAGCGTGGATCGCGGGCTGCCTGCCGGGACACCGCGATAAAGTGCCCGCCGGGATCGTAGGTGGTGCCACCGGGCTTCTCCTCGCAGCGGGAAGACCGCGGCGAGGAGAAGCCCGATCCCGCTGACACCGAGCAGCACGGGTCCGGCGGCGACTGCCCTCGCGTGGTCCATGCCCCGGTGCAGCCCGATCGCGAAGAGGATCGTGAGCACGCCGAACA
>DASTVQ010000110.1:0-24052 GCA_035759015.1 Kribbella sp. | reverse complement strand
GCTCGTCGACGAGCTTGGGGAGCATCGGGTACTTCCGGTAGCCGAATGCACCCGACACGAGGATCACGGCGGGTCCGGTGCCCGCCTTGTCGTAGGCGATCGTGGTTCCGTCGGCCGATGTCACGGTCTGCATGCTGGTGCCCCTCTGGTCCGGATCGAAGCTGCTGCTCATGTCAACGCGTCGAACAGTCGATCGCCGGATCGACACTCCGTCCGGACTTCTCGCAGGGATCAGGCCTGCGACGCCTCGGCGACGACCTCCGCGGTACGGCGGAGGGACTCCAGCCGGGCCCGAGCGTCATCAGGCGAGGCCCCGGCCAGTCCGCACGCGGGCGTGATCACGACATCGGCCAAGGACGGCAGCGACAGGCCTAGCTCGCGCCATCGCTTGGTCAGCGTCTCCGCGGCCTGCTCGGGATGCGGAACAGCCCCGGTGGTCGGGATCACTCCCGCATAGAGGACTGTGCCGGCCTCTACGGCCATGGCGACCTGCTCCCACGCTTGGTCGTTCAGCAGCGCCAGGTCCACTGCCACTCCGTCGGCTCCGGCCTTGCGGAACACCTCGATCGGTGGCCTGGCCGCGCAGCAGTGCACCAGCGTCGCCGCAGGACTCGCGGCCTCGATGGCGTGGCTGAGTAGCTCAACCGCAGCTGGTCCGTCCACCGAGCGGTGCTTGCTCCAGCCACTGGCCGTCGGGACCGCCCCAGCCAGCACGGCGGGCAGCCCGGGCTCGTCGAGCTGGACCACCAGGTCGGCCCCGGGCACACGTCGTCGTACCTCTGCGACGTGCTCCTGGACGCCGTAGGCGAGCGCCTCCGCCAGATCACGGCGAGCCCCGTGGTCACCCAGCACCTTGTCCCCGCGCGGTCGTTCGACCATCGCGGCGAGGGTCCATGGGCCGGTCAGCTGAAGCTTCAGCGGACCGCTGTAGCCATCGGCAAGCTCCTCAAACACGTCCAGGTCCTGCTGCAGCAAGGATCGGGCCCGCCGCTGGTCAAGGCTCGCGCGGGCGTCCGTGCCGCCCGTGAGCCGCCAGCCGGCCGGTTGGAGGTCACACGCGAGCTCGGTCAGCACCGCGACAGCGCGGCTCACCATGTCGCCGTACGGGCGGGCCGGCAGCTCGGGGAGGAACGGCATCGTGACCGTGTCCAGGACCAGCCGGGTCCAGTGGCGGACGTCCTCGCCAGGCAACGAGCCGAGACCGGTGGTTGTCCCCGGACCGAAGGCAGTGGTCATCCGCGGTTCCGCCGCAGGTATCTGTTCAGCCTGCCCGGTGCGCGGGTCGTGATCGCCACGGCGCCGGTGGTCCTGCGCGGGCGTCGGACCAGCTCGCCACCGCAGTTGGGGCAGACCGCGGCCATCGCCTCGGAGCAACCGGGGCAGAACGTGCACTCGTAGCTGCAGATCATCGCCTCGTCCACCGGCGCCAGGCTGTTCCCGCAGCGCTCGCACGTGTCCTTCATCCGGAGCATGATCACACTCTCTGCTCGGCGCGCTCGACGATGTCGATCGTGGCCGAGCCGATCACCCGTGTGCCGTCGTAGAGGACGACAGCCTGGCCCGGCGCGACCGCGTCGGCCGGCTCGTCGAACTCGACCAGCACCCGGTCGCCCTCCAGCCTCGCCGTCACGGCGATCTCCTCGCCGTGGGCGCGCAGCTGCGCCTTGCAGGTCATGGGGCCCTCGGGCGGCGGCCCGCACCAGCGGGGCTTCGAGGCGGACAGTCGCCGGACCGCGAGCTCGTCGCGGGACCCGACCGTGACCGTGCGGTCCACCGGCGAGATGTCGAGCACGAAGCGCGGCTTGCCGTCCGCCGCGGGGGTGCCGATCCTCAGGCCCTTGCGCTGACCGACGGTGAAGGCGTGCGTTCCCTTGTGCTCACCGAGCTTGGCACCGGCGGAGTCGACGATGTCCCCCGGTGCCTCCCCCAGGTGCTTGCTGAGGAAGCCCGGCGTGTCACCGTCGGCGATGAAGCAGATGTCGTGACTGTCCGGCTTGGCCGCCACCGACAGCCCCCGGCGCGCGGCCTCGGCCCGGACCTCGCTCTTGGCGGTGTCGCCGAGCGGGAAGAAAGCACGCTCGAGCTGCCGCTGGGTCAGCACGCCGAGCACGTAGGACTGATCCTTGGCCGGGTCCACCGCGCGGTGGAGCTCGCGTCCGGACGGCGTCTCGACGATCTGCGCGTAGTGGCCGGTGGCGACGGCGTCGAACTCCAGCGCCAGCGCCCGCTCCAGCACCGCGCTGAACTTCACCTTCTCGTTGCAGCGCAGGCAGGGGTTCGGCGTGCGGCCGGCGGCGTACTCGGCGACGAAGTCCTCAACCACGTCGGCGTGGAACCGCTCCGCCAGGTCCCACACGTAGAACGGGATGCCGATCACGTCGGCCGCCCGGCGCGCGTCCCTGGAGTCCTCGATCGTGCAGCAGCCGCGGGCGCCGCTGCGGTACGACTGCGGGTTCCGGCTGAGCGCAAGGTGCACCCCGACGACGTCGTGACCCGCCTCCGCCATCCGCGCGGCCGCGACGGCGGAGTCGACCCCGCCGGACATGGCGGCGAGTACCCGCATCAGTTCTTCCTTCCCACGTTCTGCAGGCCGGCGGACATCGCCCGCTCGACCACCGGGCCGATGTGCTCCAGGACGGCGTCCACGTCGGCCCGGGTAGAAGTGTGCCCCAGGGTGAAGCGGAGCGACCCACGCGCCCGCTGGTCGTCGTACCCCATCGCGAGGAGCACGTGGCTGGGCTCGGCGACCCCCGCGTTGCAGGCGGAGCCGGTCGACACCTCGATCCCCCGCGCGTCGAGCAGCAGCAGGAGAGAGTCGCCCTCGCAGCCCGCGAAGGACAGGTGGGCGTTGCCGGGCAGCCGGTCCACCGGATCACCCGACAGCCGGGCCTGCGGAACCATCGCCAGGATCCCGCCGACCAGATCGTCCCGCAGGCCGCTGAGCCGCGCGTTCTCCGCTGCCTGCCAGGCCACCGCGTGCTCCACGGCCACGGCGAACCCGGCTGTCGCGGGCGTGTCGAGCGTGCCCGACCGTACGTCGCGCTCCTGCCCGCCGCCGTGCACGATCGGCACCAGCGTCGTCTCCTTGCGGACCACCAGCGCACCGATCCCGTACGGTCCGCCGACCTTGTGGGCGGACACCGTCATCGCGTCCGCGCCGAGGTCCGCGAAGTCCACCGGCACCTGGCCGACCGCCTGCACCGCGTCGGTGTGCACAGGGATGTCGTGCTCGTGCGCCAGCGCAGCGACCTCACGCACCGGCTGCAACGTGCCGACCTCGTTGTTGGCCATCATCAGCGACACGAACGACACCGTCTCGGGGTCCTGCTCGATCGCGGCCCGGACGTCCGCGACCTGTACCCGCCCCAGCTCATCCACTGGCAGCCACTCGATGTCGGCACCCTCGTGCTGCGCCAGCCAGCCGACCGGATCCAGTACGGCGTGGTGCTCGACCCCGCTGAGCAGGATCCGCCGCCGGCGCGGGTTCGCCGCCAGCCGGGCCCACCACAATCCCTTGAGAGCCAGGTTGTCCGCCTCGGTCCCACCGGAGGTGAACACCACTTCGCTCGGCTGGGCGCTCAGGGCCGCGGCGATCGTCTCGCGAGCCTCCTCGACCGTGCGGCGAGCGGTGCGGCCGGAGCCGTGCAGGGACGATGCGTTGCCGGTACGGCCGAGGTGTGCGGTCATCGCCTCGATCGCCGCGGGCAGCATCGGGGTCGTCGCGGCGTGGTCGAGGTAGACAGTGCGACGGGCGGAGGGGGAGGTCATAACACCTTCAAGGGTATGTCCGACCCCGAATGTTCCCGCGCGCGAGGCCGGATCGGCGGCCGAGAACCCGGGCGACGGGCTCCGTCCGCGTACCGTGCAGGTGTGCCTTTCCCCGACCCGTCGTCTGAACATCCCGAGGTTGCCAGGGCCGCTGAGACAGCGTCCGAGGCGCCCCCTAGGCGTAGCTGGGTCGAGCAGGTGATGGGTCTGCCCGTCAGTGTGCTCGCACGGGGCTCGCGGGCGCGGTCGGCTGACGCTGACGACGCCGTGCAAGCCGTCTACGCCGACTTGCGCGAGGCTGACCGCGTCTTCTCGCCGTACCGGCCGGACAGCGTCGTGAGCAGGCTGGGCCGAGGCGAGCTGGACTGGGATCACCTCGACCCGATCGTCCTCGACGTCGCGGACCGCTGTCGGCAGGCGAAGAGCCTCACCCACGGCTTGTTCGACGCCACCCGCCCGGATGGATGGTGGGACCCCTCGGGACTCGTGAAGGGCTGGGCGGTGGAACGGGCGAGCCGGCACCTCGGCCGGGTCGGCGCGCTGGACTGGTGCCTGAACGCCGGCGGCGACGTGACCGTCCTGTGCCCGAGCGGCAAGCCGTTCACCGTCGGCATCCAAGATCCCCGGGACGACCGCCGGGTCGCCACCGCCGTTCCCTGCGTGTCCGGGGCGGTCGCCACCAGCGGGACCGCAGCGCGGGGAGCCCACTTGTACGACCCGGGCACCGGTCGTCCGGTGACGGGCCGCTGGCTGTCGGTCTCGGTGCGAGGCCCGTCGCTGGAGACCGCAGACGTACTGGCGACGGCGGCCTTCGTGGCCGGCGATCGCTGGCCCGACGTACTTGCGGCAGCGCCAGGCTACGAGGGCCTTGGCATCACGGCGGCAGGCGCGCTGCACGCGACAGCCGGTTGGTCCGCCAGTGAAGGAACGGGCCAGTGACGGGGGTGACGCTTCTCCTCGTCGAGGATGACCAGGAGCTGGCGGGTTTGCTCGACCGGGTGCTGACTGACGAGGGCTACCGGGTCACCGCGGCCGCGGACGGCCAGCGCGGGCTCCACCTCGCACTCACCCGCGAGTTCGACGTGATGGTCGTCGACCGGGGACTGCCGGCCATCGAGGGCCTCGACCTCATCGCCCGCCTGCGCGGTCGCGGGGTGGCCACGCCGATGCTCGTGCTGTCGGCTCGCGGTACCACTCAGGACCGGGTCGACGGCCTGGACGCAGGCGCCGAGGACTACCTGGCCAAGCCGTTCGAGCTCACGGAACTGCTCGCCCGGCTGCGGGCGCTGCTGCGCCGCCATCCCGATCGCGCCCACTCGCTCCCCGTCCCCGGCGGTTCGCTGGATCTCTCGACCCGGACCGTACGCCGCGCCGATGGTGGGCAGGTCGAGTTGTCCGAGCGCGAGGCCAGGCTGCTGGCCCTCCTCGCGGCCCGGCCGGGCGTCGTGTTCAGCCGCCCCGACCTGCTCGACCGGGTCTTCGACGCGGCGGAGTCCGAGACGGTCGTGGACACCTACGTGCACTACTGCCGGCGCAAGCTGGGTCGTACGGTCATCAGCACCGTCCGCGGCCTCGGTTACCGGCTGGGGCCCCTGTGACCCCGGGCCGCAGGCCGGTCGGCGACGAGGCGCTGGTCCAGCGGGCCGCCCGCGGGGTGGCGCTGCAGGCGGCCGGACTGGTCGCGCTCGCAATGCTGCTGCTCATCCTGCTCGTGACGATCGTGGTGGTGCGCGGGCAGTCCGGAGCGGCCGACGACCTCCTCCGATCGACGGCACGGACCGCCGACGACGTCGGGGATCCGCCGCCGGGAGCCTGGCTCGTCATGGACCGTGCCGGGGTCGTCTCGGCCTCACCGGGGCTCCCGGACGACCTCGCCGCCGAGCTCGCGTCGTTGCGGCGGGACGCGGGTCCCGAACCAACCCTGACGAACGTGGTCGGCCCGGAGGACGGTGCGGAGTACCGGATCGCGACCGAGCGGCGCGACGAGCAGATCATCCAGGTGGTGCTGGACCTCGGCTCGGCCCACGAGCAGCGGGCCCGACTACTGCAGGCGATGGGTCTCGCCTCCGCTGTGGGGTTGGTCTTCAGCGTGCTGCTCGGGGTCCTGATCGGACGCCGGGCCGTCCGCCCGCTGGCCCAGGCCCTCGCGCTGCAGCGCACCTTCATCGCCGATGCCGGACACGAGCTGCGGACACCGCTGACCCTGCTGAGCACGCGTGCTCAGGTGCTCGACCGGGCCGTGCAGCGAAGCGACCTGGATGAGCAGGTGCGCCAGGACTCGCGGGGTGTCGTCCAGGACGCCCAGCGACTCGGCGAGGTGGTCGAGGACCTCCTGGTCGCCGCCGATCCTCGTGGTGAGGAGACCCACGAGCCCGTCGATCTCGCCCTGCTCGTCGAAGCGGTGGTCGACAGCGCCCGAGCGCATGCCGCCGACGCGGCCGTGCGACTGATCTCGGAGCCTGGGGACCGGCCGTCCATGGTCTCCGGTTCGGCGCCTGCCCTTCGCCGGGCTGTGCTGTCCCTGATCGACAACGCGATCGACCACACGCCACGCGGTGGCGAGGTGCGGGTCGCGCTCCGACCGGACCGGCGCAATGTCATCTTGTCGGTCGGCGACACCGGTCCGGGGATCGCCCCGGAGGCGGCACAGGACGTGTTGCGGAGGTTCGACTCCGGCGGGCACCGTGCCGGCCGGGCTCACTACGGGCTGGGGCTCGCCCTCACCCACGACGTCGCGAACCGCCACGGCGGCCAGTTGCGGCTCGCGGAAAGTGAGATCGGGGCGACCTTCGAGCTGGTCCTGCCGTCGCTGGAGGAGCCACCGGCACCTGCTCCAAGGAAGGCCTAAGAATCCGCGGGCATCGTCTGAGTCACCACCACCCGACCTCGACGGAGCGAATCGATGACGGCGGCGTCCACCCGCGGACCGCAACGGCAGTCCCGCCGGGTCCATGCCCGGCCGCGGACCCGTCGCGCACCGGCCTGGTGGCGAGACGTCGTCGCGATCGCGTGCTGGGCCAGTGCCCTGATCGTGGTCTCGCTGTGGCTGGCCGGCCGGGGCGCGCAACTCCTCACCTCCGGCCCGGCCGACCTGCTGACTTCGCTGGGACGTCTCACCGGGCTGGTCGCGGCCGACCTGCTGCTGGTGCAGGTCTTCCTGATGGCCAGGGTCCCGATGATCGAGCGCAGCTACGGCCAGGATGAGCTGGCGCGACGGCACCGGCTCGTCGGTTTCGCCTCGTTCGATCTCCTCCTGCTCCACATCGTGCTCATCACCGTCGGCTACACCCTGCGGGACCACAGCGACCTGGTGCGCGAGACCTGGACCATCGTCACCTCGTACGGCGGGATGCTGCTGGCCGTCGCGGCGACCCTGGCCCTGACGGCGGTGGCCGCGACATCCGTGCGAATGGCCCGACGGGCACTGCGGTACGAGTCGTGGCACCTGTTGCATCTGTACGCATACCTCGGGGTGGGGCTGTCGGTACCGCACGAGATCTGGACGGGTCAGGACTTCTCCACCTCCTCGCTCGCGCGCGCCTACTGGTGGTCGGCATACGCGCTGGCTGCCGGTGCGGTGGTCTGCTACCGGCTCTGGCTGCCGCTGTGGCGCACGGTGCGACACGGGATCATCGTGAGCTCCGTCGTCCGGGAGAGCCCGGACGTCGTCACCGTCCACCTCGCCGGCCGTGGGCTGCACCGCCTACCCGTCCGGGCCGGCCAGTTCTTCGTCTTCCGCTTCCTCGACGGCCCCGGCTGGAGCCGGGGGAACCCGTACTCGTTGTCCGCACCACCGCGGCACAACCGGCTCCGGCTGACCGCCAAGGACGCGGGCGACGGCAGCCGCCGGCTGGCCGGGCTGCGTCCCGGCACGAAGGTCCTCATCGAAGGTCCCTACGGTCGCCTGACGGGTGAGCGCCGGGTCGGCGACAAGGTGGCCATGCTTGCCAGCGGCATCGGAATCACACCGCTGCGCGCGCTGCTGGAGGACCTCCCCTACGCCCCGGGCGATGCGGTGCTGGTCTACCGGGCCCGGGACGAGGCCGATCTGGTCTTCCGTACGGAGCTGGAGGAACTGGCCCGGCGGCGCGGGATCACCCTGCACTACCTGCTCGGCCCACGGCTGGAAGGACGCGACTCATGGTTGCCGCAGAGCGCTGCCGGGTGGAGCGACAGCGCCGCGCTCGCGCACCTCGTACCGGGGCTGGAGGACTACGACGTGTTCGTCTGCGGGCCGGACCGCTGGATGGACGCTGCCTGCGAGGCGGCGCTCGACGCGGGACTACCGCCCGCTCAACTGCATCAGGAACGGTTCTCATGGTGAGCAACCCCAGCGGGGGCCTGCGATGAGGCGGCCCGTCGCGGTCACGATGTCCGTCATCAGCCTCGGCGCGATCGGCTTCAGCCTGCGCGCGGGCGTCCAACCGGCCGACAAGCCCGCGGCGACCGGCATCGTCGCAACCTCCGGCACGCCGCCCGGCCCCAGGCCGTCCCGGAGGTCCTCGCAGCGACCGACCAGCGCGCCGAAGCCGTCACGGCACTCCCAGCAGCCCAAGAGCGATCCCTCGGCGCCACGAACGACGGACCCGGTGAGCGTCACCGTCAACGGCCCGGCCGTCGATACCGAGTACGGCGCGGTCCAGGTACAGCTCGTCCTGCGAAAGAAGCGGATCACCAGCGCCGAGGCCATCGCCTACCCCCACGGTGACGGGCGGACCCAGGAGATCAACAGCCAGGCGATCCCTGTGCTCGACCAGGAGGCCGTCCAGGCCCAGAGCGGCCGGATCGACACCGTGTCCGGAGCCACCTTCACGTCCGACGGCTACCGGCAGTCGCTGCAGGCGGCGCTCGACGCTGCTCACCGGGCAGGTGCGCGATGACAGACCCCGCAGTAGCCCGGACGCGGCGCAATGCCATCGTGCTGGGATCCACGGCGACGGTCGTCGGTCTGTTGTTCCTCTACCCCACCAGCACCGGGACCAGCACCGGGTCGGCCACGCCCGCCGCGCCGGCCGGCGTCGTGAGCACGGCGCCTGCGCCCGGGGGCCGCAAGGGCGCGACCACGACTGTCGTGAACGGCGCCTCCGTCGGCACCCGGTACGGACCCGTGCAGGTTCGACTGACCGTTCGGTCCGGGCGCATCGTGACGGCGAAGGCCATCGACTACCCGCAATCGAGCGGCCGGGACCAGGAGATCAACAGCTACGCGATCCCGGAGCTGGAGCGGGAGACAGTGGCGACGCAGAACGCCCGGATCGATACGGTGTCCGGCGCGACCTACACCTCCGACGGCTATCGGCGCTCGCTGCAGTCCGCCCTCGACGCCGCCCATCTGCACTGAGCGTCAGGCCTGACGGATGCGCTCCAGCCACGGGTGGCCGGGATGCAGGTGATCGACCATGTCCGCCAACCACGTGCGCTTGGCCGCTGGGAGCAGCGGCAGCGTGACGGCAAGATCAACCCGGTCCTTGGGTCGGTCAAGCTTCGCCTTGTAGGCCAGGGACATCTCCGGCGTGATGTAGCGGATGCCGTCATCCGCGACCCAGGTGACCTCGTCCAGGTCGAAGTCCATGCTCGGGTCCCGCCGGAACACCCAACGACCGTCCCGGTCCGGGTTGAGCACCACGTCGTACCGCCAAGGCGCCAGGGCGTGCTCACGCAACCAGACCTGGTCAGCGTGGTCGGGCAGCTCGGGCCGCTCGATCGACACCGGCCCGAGGAGGCCGCTGCCGGCGGACCACACGTGGTACCGCCCCTCCGCCAGGGAGACGAGCTCAGGCAGGTCCTTGCGCCAGATGGAGACGTCTAGATCCTCGTGATGGCGTGGGACGCCGGTGTACGCCTCGATCGACCAGCCACCCGCGATCCACCACGGACCGCCGAAGGAGTCGAGGAACTCCCTTGCCTCCGTCCGGCTGACCGGTTGCACCGGCCCGTACAGCCGCTGGAACCCCAGCTCCTCCGGGTCCAGCCCCTCGGCGTACCAGAACCGCTGCTCCCCATCCATCCCCCGATCTTCACACCTACTGCCACGGCAGGCCCACCGCTTTCGCCGCCGGTCTGGGCCAGGTCCCCGCCAGGCGGACGCACGACGGCCCGGCGCTGCGGGCGCAGGCCGGGCCGGTGCGGTGGTACGGGTGGTGCGTCAGCTCTTGCGCTTCGTGATCTCCTCAGTCGCGGCCGGGAGCACCTTGTGCAGGTCGCCGACGACGCCGAAGTCGACCAGCTCGAAGATGGGGGCCTCCTCGTCCTTGTTCACCGCGACGATGGTCTTCGAGGTCTGCATGCCGGCCCGGTGCTGGATCGCGCCGGAGATGCCGGCCGCGACGTACAGCTGCGGCGACACGGTCTTGCCGGTCTGGCCGACCTGGTAGGCGTGCGGGTACCAGCCCGAGTCCACCGCGGCGCGCGAGGCGCCGACGGCAGCGCCCAGGGAGTCCGCGAACGCCTCCACCGGGCCGAAGTCACCACCGGTGCCGCGGCCGCCGGAGACGATGATCGCCGCCTCGGTCAGCTCCGGCCGACCGGTCGCCGCCCGCGGCTTGGACCCGGTCACCCTCGCGGTCTTGGCGAGGTCGGAGATCGACACGTCGAACTCCTCCACCTCCGGCGAGGTGTCCGCCGCCTCCGGGGTCGCCGCGTTCGGCTTCACCGTGATGATCGGCGTGCCGTGGGTGACCTTCGCCTGGATCGAGTAGTTGCCCGCGAACACCGACTGGGTGGTGACCGGACCGCCGTCACCGGCTTGTACGTCGACGGCGTCGGTGATCAGGCCGGACTCCAGCCGGACCGCGAGCCGGGCCGCGATCTCCTTGCCTTCGGCGCTGGACGAGATCAGGATCGCGGCCGGCTCGACCTTGGCCGCGACCTGCTGGAGAGCCTCGGCCATGGGGGCGACGAGGTACTGCGTCAGCTCCGGATCGGTGAGCGCGATCACCTTCGTGGCGCCGTACAGGCGCAGGGCCGGGAGCGCGTCCTGCACGCCGTCGCCGATGTAGACCGCGACGGGCTCGCCGAGGCGGCGCGCGATGGTGAGGAGCTCCGCGGTCGTCTTGCGGACCGTGCCACCGGTGTGGTCAACGAGAACGAGAATGTTCGACATGCTCTGGTCGCCCCTCAGAGGAACTTGTTGGTGGACAGGAACTCGACGAGCTGGTCGGCGCCGCTGCCGTCGGAGTCGGTGACGATGGTGCCGGCGGTGCGCGGCGGCCGAGCGGTCACCTCGGTGACCTCGGTCCAGGCGGCCGCTGCGCCCACCTCGTCCGCGGAGATCTCCAGGTCGGCGAGCGACCAGGTCTGCACCGGCTTCTTCTTCGCGGCCATGATGCCCTTGAACGACGGGTAGCGCGGCTCGTTGGCCTGGTCGCTGACGCTCAGCACCAGCGGCAGCGTGCCCTCGATGGTGTCGCTGGAGACGTCGCCGTCGCGGCGGATCCGCACGGTGTCGCCGTCGACGGTGACCTCCGAGCCCAGCGTCACCGCCGGCAGCCCGAGCCGCTCCGACACCATCGCCGGGACGACGCCCATGCTGCCGTCGGTCGAGGACATCCCGAAGACGATCAGGTCGGCCTCGAGCCTGGCCAGCGCCTTCGCGATGATCAGCGACGTGGCGGGGGCGTCGGAGCCGTGGATCGCGTCGTCGACGACGTGGACGCCCGCGTCGGCGCCCATCTGGAGGCCCTTCTTGACCGCGTCGGCGGCCTGCTCCGGCCCGACGGTCAGGATGGTGACTGTGGTGTCAGGGGCGTCGCTGTCCTGGTCTTTCACCGTGAGCGCGGTCTCGACGGCGTACTCGTCCAGCTCGGACAACAACCCGTCGACCCCCGCCCGGTCGACCGTGTTGTCCTCGGAGCGGAAGTGGCGGTCCGCGGTGGCATCCGGCACGAACTTCGCGCAGACGACGATCTTCATAGCGTGTGGGACCCCTTCTGGTTTGCGGTCTCTCCCAGCCTGCCACGAATGTTACTCACGAGAAACTTATGTCGTGTGCGAGTCCCATCACAGTTACAGTCGCCGGGTGACCGAGACGTTACCGCTCACCGGGGAGAGGACGGCGCCCGGGATCTGGCACGAGAACTACTGGTTCGCCCGGCACGAGGCGGCGTACCGGTGGCTCATCGGCCTGCGAGCGGACGGACAGCCGGTCGCCAGGGGCCGCGTGCTCGACGCCGGCTGCGGCGAGGGCTACGGCGCCGAGCTGCTCCGCACCTCCGGCGCGGAGGCCGTCGTCGGTCTCGACTACGACAGTACGACGTTGCGCCATGTCGCGAAGGCCTATCCACAGCTCAAGGTGCTGCAGGGGAATCTGGTCCAGCAGGGCCTCGCCGACAGGTCCTTCGACCTGGTGGTATCGCTGCAGACGATCGAGCACCTGTGGGACCAGCCTCGCTTCGTCGCCGAGTGCGCCCGGGTGGTGCGACCGGGCGGCACGGTCGTCCTGTCGACTCCGAACCGGCTGACCTTCCCGGCCGGCAACTGGTACCACACCAGGGAGCTGAGCGCCCCCGAGCTGGTCGATTTGGCCGCGGCCGAGCTCGAGGTGTGCCTCCTCGCCTCCCTTCGGCACGGGCCGCGTTTGACGGCGTGGGAGGCGCAGCACGGTTCCTGCGTCGAGGCCCAGCTGGCGACGGACCCCGCCGACTGGGCCGGTTCCCTGGCTGCGCTGATCCGTTCGGTCGCAGTGGCGGACTTCACGATCGCCGCGGCGAGCGCCGACGAGGCGGCCGACTCGCTGGACCTCCTGGTCGTCTGCCGGCCCACGGACGAGCCGGAGGTTGGCTGATCCTTCAGGTCAACGGGCTGATGTACGTCGGAGGCAGCTTCACCCAGGTGAAGTCGGCGACGTACAAGACCCCGTACAACCGCAGCAACTTCCTGTCCTTCAACGTCACGACCGGAGCGATGACCAGCGTCCGGCCGACCTTCGACGGACCGGTCTGGGCCCTGGCGCTGAGCTGAGCACCATCGCGACAGACCAACGGCTCCTGACCGTGGCGTGATGCCGCGGTCAGGAGCCGTTGGCAATCGGAGCGCGCTCAGGGCCGGACGAAACGCTCCACGATCTTGCCTGCGACCAGGTAGACCAGCGCCGCGATCCCCCAGTTGACCAGCAGCGTGTTCTTCGCCGTCTCCAGCCGGAACAGGTCCTTGAACGGTCCGACCAGCTGGTGCCCCCGGTCCAGCACCCAGGAGACGATCTCGTTGCTCTGGTTCGCCTGGTCGAGGGCGGTGAACAACGCTCCGAGCGCCAGCACGGCGGCGGCGAGGACGGCCCCCAGCCAGATCAGCGACGCGATGAGACTCCGCAGGCGAGTCACCCCGGAGCCGACCGCCGACATCGTGCCCATGCCCTTGCCCGTGCCGGGGCCGGCCTTCCCCTGGGCCGCCTTCGGCCCGACGGACCGTTGGGTCGCCACGGTCGTCGCTGCCGTCTTCGGCTTGGTCGCCGTCGCTGTGGCGTTGCTTCCGCCCGTGGCTGCGGGAGCATCTGCGTCCACCGGTGTCACCGCCTTCCGGGCTCCGGCAGCCGCCACCGCCTTGTCGTCGTGCGCGCCCACGTCCTTCATCTCCTCAGCCGGCTGATCCGCCACACCTCGTCTCCTCTCAGACGACTTCCGAGACATAGTGCAGGACTGGTCAGTAACTTGAGCACCCGCACACCCTACATCTGCTCTATCACGCAGCGTAGGTATGTCGTTACTTGAGAGCGCCTCGGTTTCTCGCTCGGCATTCCCGGCTCATCGCGGGGAGGTCGCCTCCGCGGCCGCCTCGGCAGGCGGCGCGGTCTCGACCCGCGGCGCCACCTCGACGGGTGGCGCGGGATCGGCCGCCACCTCGACGGGTGGCGCGGGATCGGCCGGTACGGCGGGCATGCCCGCATGCAGCCGCTCGAACCGCTCGGCATGACCCCGGGCCAGGCTCTCCAGGTATGCCCGGCGCTCGGCATCCGCGGCGTACCGGCTGAGGCGGTCCTTCACCACGACGGCGGGCACGCCGACGGCGATGCTGTACTCCGGGATGTTGCCTCGGGCAACACTATTGGCGCCGATCACGGTGCCGCGGCCGATGTCGGCGCCACGCAGGACGGTGACCTTCGTGGCCAGCCAGCAGTCGGGGCCGATCCGGACCGGTGACTTGACCAGGCCCTGGTCCTTGATCGGCAGGCCGATGTCCTCGGTCTTGTGGTCGAAGTCGCAGATGTAGGTCCAGTCCGCGATCAGCGTCGACGCACCGATCTCGATGTCCAGGTAGCAGTTCACCGTGACGTCCCGAGCGAACACCACCTTGTCACCGATCCGCAGCGTGCCCTCGTGCGCGCGAAGCCGGGTCTCGTCGCCCAGGTGCACCCACTTGCCCAGGATGAGGCGGCCATGACCGGGCCGTACCGAGATCTCCAGCTTCTTGCCGAGGAAGACGAAGCCCTCGGTGATCACCCGCGGGTGCCGGAGCTTGAACACGGCGAACCGCCAGTACCGCTTGAGATAGTAGGGAGTCCACGCCCGGTGCCTCAGCACCCAGCGCAGGTTCTCCGCCGTCAGCAAGCGCATCCGTCCATTATGCGAGGGTGCCGCGAGGGGCCCCGCTCAGGGGCGGGTGCCGGTGATGGAGACGTTGTAGTAGACCTCGTCGGGAACGACCTTGGCGAGCACCTTGTCGACCTTCGACAGCCACTGCCACGAGCGGTAGGCGAACATCCGCCAGCCGAACCCCAGCTTGTCCTGCGGTACGGCGGCCTCGAAGGTGCGGATCGGCCAGCCGACCCAGGCGGCCAGCAGTTCCTCGGTCACCGTGCGAACGTCCACGGCTCCGGCCCGCAGCGCGGTCCTGGCCAGCGTGTCCGGGTCGAACGTGTGCAGGTCGACCACGGCCTCCAGCGCCGCGGCCCGGGACGACTCGTCCAGCTCCTCCTGCGGGCGCCGCCACTGGCTCAGTGCCGGCAGCTTCGTCACGTTCGTAGCGGCCCACCAGGTGAACCGGGACAGCCGGCGCGCGACGAAGTCGCCGTACCGGGTGGGTTCGCCGCAGATCACGAAGCGGCCGCCGGGCTTGAGCACGCGCAACATCTCGCCGAAGGCCAGCTCGACGTCCGGGATGTGGTGGATGACGGCGTGACCGACGACCAGGTCGAACTCGTTGTCGTCGTACGGGAGCTTCTCGGCGTCGGCGACCTTGCCCTCGACCGCGAAGCCGAGCGCCTCGGCGTTGCGCTGAGCGGCCTCGACCATGCCCGGGGACAGATCGGTGACGTGGGCCTCATCCAGGACGCCGGCGAGCTTGAGATTGAGTGTGAAGAAGCCGGTGCCCGCGCCTATCTCCAGGGACTTGCCGTAGGGCCAACCGTCGGACCCGGCGATGGCGGTGAACCTGTCCCGGGCGTAGGCGACGCAGCGCTCGTCGTACGAGATCGACCACTTCTCGTCGTAGGTCGACGCCTCCCAGTCGTGGTAAAGGACCTGAGCCAGCTTGTTGTCGGTCCAGGCCGCCTCGACCTCTTCGGCGGTCGCGGCGCGCTTCGGTTGTGCTGTGCTCATCAGATTCCCTTGAACTCGGCCTTGCCCGGCCCGTTCTCCACGAACGACTTCATCCCGATCGTGCGGTCCTCGGTCGCGAACAGGGCGGCGAACTGCTGCCGCTCGATCTCCAGCCCGGTGGCGAGGTCGACGCGCAGCCCGGTGTCGATGGCCTCCTTCGCCGCACGCAGCGCCAGCGCCGCACCACGGGAGAACTGCGACGCCCAGGCCACGGCCGCGTCGTACACCTCGGCGGCCGGGACAACCTTGTCGACCAGGCCGATCTGCAGCGACTCGGCCGCATCGACGAAGCGGCCGGTGTAGATGATGTCCTTGGCCTTGGAGGGGCCGATCAGCCGCGACAGCCGCTGGGTGCCGCCGGCACCGGGGATGACGCCGAGCAGGATCTCCGGCTGGCCGAGCTTGGCGTCCTCGGCCGCGATCCGGTAGTCGGCGCAGAGCGCGAGCTCGCAGCCGCCGCCGAGGGCGTACCCGGTGACCGCCGCGACCGTCGGCTTCGGGATCGCGGCCACCGCGGAGAGCGCGGACTGCAGCGGACCGGACCGCTTGATCATGTCCGGGTAGGACATGTCGGCCATCTCCTTGATGTCCGCGCCCGCGGCGAATACCTTCTCGCCGCCCCAGATCACCACCGCGCGCACCGCGTCGTCGGCGGCGGCCTCCTCGGCGGCGGCGCGGATCTCCTCCTGGACCTGGATGTTCAACGCGTTCATCTTCGGCCGGTCGAGCCGGATCGTGCCCACTCCGTCGGACACGCTCAGGTTGACGAACTCGCCCATGCTCCAGCTCCTCCTCGTCGTCGGGACCCGGTCACCGGGTACGCCGCAGAGCCTACGACTACCCGCCAGTCACATCTGCGGGCACGGTACCGGACCAGTGCCCGCAGAGGTCGGCCGGACCATCGGCCTACAGGTCGACCGGCTGGCCACTCAGGGCGGAGCGGCGAGCGGCATCGACGATGCGGAGGGTGCGGAGGCCGACCTTGCCGTCCGGCTGCGGCACCACGGCCGGCTCCGTTCCGGGAACGGCAGGACCGCTCGCGCGGACGGCGCCGAGGAACTCGGCCAGCATCAGCTCGTCCAGGTCGCCGCCCACCGGCAGGAACACCTCGCCATCGCTGTCCGTGCCGCCCACGTGCGGCAGGAAGGGCGCGATCTCCACGGACCCGTTCGTGCCCGTGACCTGCAGGGTCACGCCGCCCCAGGTCGGACCGTTGTCGGGCACGCTCCACGAGCAGTCGATGGTCGCCAGCAGCCCGTTCGCATAGCTGATGGTGACCAGCCCACCGGTCTCGACCGTCACCCCCTTGTCCTGGTGCAGCACGTAGTTCGCGACCGCGTGCACGCGGGCCGCCTCCACCCCGCCGGTCAGCCCGTCGATCAGGTCGGCGCAGTGCACCGTGTGGTCCACCAGGGCTCCCCCGCCGGCCAGCTTCGCGTCGGTGAACCACTGCCGCTGGGCGTACGGGATCTTGCCGTTGTTGGTGCCGAGCACGGCGAACACCTCACCCAGCCGCCCGGCTTCCACCGAGGCCTTCAACCTCCCGTACGACGGCGCGAAGCGGACCGGGTACGCGGTCATCAGGATCGCCCCGGCTGCTGCGCAGGCAGCGAGCATGGCCTCTGCGTCGGATACCTCTGTGGCCAGCGGCTTCTCACACAGCACGTGCGCGCCGACCGCCGCGGCCCGTTCCACCAGAGGCCTGTGCAAGGCGTTCTCGCTCGTCACCACCACGGCATCCGGTTGCCAGGCGAACAGCTCGTCGTACGAGTCGGTGTAGGGAACCTCGAGCCGCGCGGCGAGGTCGGCGCCGCGGGGCCCGGCGTCGGGGGCGCCTGCACCGTCCGGGTCCGCGGCCAGCACCTCGACGCCGGGCATCCGGGACAGCAGGCGCGCGTAGGAATCCGCATGGGTGTGGGCGAAGGAGGCCAGCGCGACCTTCAGGGGGGCGGTCATGCGACGGCTCCTGCCTGCGACGAGGTATCGGGGTCGAAGGTGGACATGTCGATCACGCGGCCCGTCGCCATGGACTCGCGGGCAGCCTCGGCCAGGTACACGGCGGCCGCGCCGTCCTTCGCCACCACGCGCGGCTCGGGCCCACCACGCAGCGCCTTCGCCAGCTCGCGCAACTGGGTCAGGTAGGGGCTCTCGTAGAGCGTCGAGCTGGGAATCAGCAGGTCACCTTCGCCGCCTCCCTGCAGTTCGTCGTCGTAGCCGGTGCCGGCGTCGGACGAGTACTCCAGCACGCCCCGCTCGCCCGAGATCGAGAAGCCGGACTTGAACCGCGTCCCCGTCGCACCCCAGGTCGCACGCAATTGACTGATCGCGCCCGTGACGTGCGTGAGCGTGACGTGCGCCGCCACGTTGACCGGGCTGATCCCGTCCACCGTCGGCGGGCTCTGGACGGCGTACACGCTGGTGACCTCGCCGCAGAACCAGCGGGCCTGGTCCAGGTCGTGCACCATCAGGTCCATGATCACGCCGCCCGAGTGGGCGACATCGCGGTACCAGCCGGCCCCGGCGGGCGAGCTGGCCTGACGGAAGAACCGCGCCACCGCGACCCGGCCGATCCGATCCGCCCGCACCGCGTCATGCGCCGCGGCGTACGCGGGGAAGAATCGCACCACGTGCGCCGGGTAGAGACGCACGCCGGCTTCGGCCGCCGCGGCGGACAGCTCGTGCGACTCGGCCGCGGTCAGTGTCAGCGGCTTCTCGCAGATGACGTCACGCCTGGCCGCGACCGCCCGGAGCGCGATCTCGCGGTGCGTAGCCGAGGGCGTCACGATGTCCACGAACTCCACCCGCTCGAGCAGGGCGTCGAGGGTGTCGGCCACCTCCACTCCGTACGCCTCGGCGAACTCGGGCGCCCCGGCGGTGGAGTGCACCAGGATGCGGGCACCCAGCGCCTTCCAGGCCGCGACGTGCACGTGCGCGATGTTGCCCGCGCCGATCAGTCCGACGGTGAGACCGGACAGGTCTGGATCCGACATGAGTGCCTTTCTAGCCGACTGTGCCGCCATGGACCGGCGAGGGTGCCAACCTATTTGAGCCCGGAGAACGCGATGCCCTCGACCACCCGGCGCTGCAGGATCACGAAGAGGACCAGGATCGGTGCCATCGCCATCGCGGCGGCGGCCATCATCACGCCGGGCGAGATGCTGCCCTGGTAGCCCGACAACGTGGCCAGCCCGACGGCCAGCGGCATCTTCTCCGGCGACGACGTGACCACCAGCGGCCACAGCAGGTCGCCCCAGGACGCCAGCACGGTGATGATCGCCAGCGACGTGAGCCCGGGCCTGGCCACCGGCAGGACGACCTTCCAGAAGGTCTGCCAGGGGTTGCAGCCGTCCAGCCTGGCCGCCTCCTCGAGCTCCACCGGGATGGACTTGAAGAACTGCATCATCAAGAAGGTGCCGAACGCGCTGAAGATGCCCGGGGCAACGATGCCCTGGATGCTGTCGAGCCAGCCCAGCCGCTGGATCAGCTGGTACTGCGGGATCAGGTACACCTGGCTCGGCACCATCAGGATCGACAGGATCAGGGCCAGCAGGATGCCCTTGAACCGGAACGACATGCGGGCGAAGGCATAGCCGGCCATCGAGCACAGCACCAGCTGACCGATGGTCCGGCCGAGCGTGACGGCGACCGAGGTCCAGAACTGCTCCAGGAACGGAAGCCGCTGGAAGACCTCGCTGAAGTTGCTCCACTGCATGCCCTTGGGCAACAGGTCCGGCGGGATCGCCGTGATCTCGGCCTGGGTGGAGACCGCCATCTTCAGCTGCCACAGGAACGGGAACATCATCACCAGGCTGCCCAGCACCAAGACCACGTGCGCGAGCCGGTTGCTGCCCAGCCTGGCCCGATCCGCCCGGGCCACGCCGACAGCCCGGACCGAGCGCTGCCGGCCGACTGCGCGCTCAGTGGTCTCCTCCAGACGGCTAGTCATAGGTCACCCATCTGCGCTGGAAGCGGAACTGGAAGACGGTCAGCAGCCCGACCACGGCGAGGATCAGGATCGCCACCGCCGCACCGTAGCCGCGTTCGTTGCTGACGAAGGCGGCGTCGTAGAACAAGAAGACCAGGGACTGGGTCTTCGGCATCACCGGGTTGGTCGGACCGAGCAGCGCGAACAGCATGTCGAACAGCTGGAACCCGGCGATGGTCGTGATCACGGACAGGAAGAAGATCGACGGCGTCAGCAGCGGCACGGTGATCGACCGGAACTGCTGGGCCGAGCCGGCCCCGTCCAGCGAGGCCGCCTCGTACAGTTCCGACGGGATGCCCTTCAGCCCGGCCGACAACACGATCATGTTGAAGCCGATCGACATCCACAGTCCGAGCAGGGCGACCGCGACCAGCGCGAACCACTCGGTCGTGATCCAGGACGGCCCGTCGATCCCGAACACCCCGAGGGCCTGGTTCGCCACGCCGTAGTCGCCGTTGTAGATGATCCGCCAGACCAGCGAGATGGCCGTCGGCATCGCGACGTACGGCAGGAAGAACAGGGTCCGGTAGACCATCGCGAAGCGCAGGCCGGGCCGGTTCAGCAGGCTGGCGAACAGGACCGCCAGCGGGATGCCGAGCAGCACGATCGCCGTGTAGACAACGGTGTTGACGATCGCCCGATAGACCTCGGAGTCGCTGAACAGAGTGCTGTAGTTCGCCGCACCGACCCAGGTGCTGCCGCCGAACGGGCCCGTCTCGGTGAAGCTGTCGTAGAGCGTCTTGCCGAGCGGCCAGAGGTAGAACAGCAGGACGCCCAGGAACGTCGGCAGCACGAACACCCACGGCCAGCGGCCGTCGGCGTACCGGGGCTTGGTCACTTCTCCTTGCCCAGCGCCTCGTCCATCTTGGCCGCGACCTGCGGTGCCACCTCGGACATCGGCGTGTCACCACCGAAGGCCGGGGCCAGCAGGTCGGTCTCGAACTTGTTCCAGGCCGCGGTGTCCTTGGAGACCGGGTAGGGCTCGGAGTACTGCTCGGCGGCGTCGATATAGGTCTGCAGGTTGTACGCCGGCGCCGAGTTCACGAAGTCCTGCTGGGTGCCCGCGTACGCCGGGTTGGCCGCGCCGGCCTTGGCCTGGATCAAAGCGGCGTCCTTGCTGCCGAGGAAGGCCAGGAACGCGGCGGCGGCCTGCGGGTTCTTCGACTTGGCGCTCATCACGTTGGCGAGGCCGTGGATCACGGTCTTGCGGTCTCCGCTGGGTGCCTTCGGCAGCGGCACCACGGCGAAGTCGTCCTTGTACGGGGACTTCAGCGCCGCCGAGACGACCCAGTTCCCGTTCCACATCATCGCGGCCTTGCCGTTGAAGAACCGGTCCTGGCTCGGTGTCTCCGCGTTCTGCGCCGCGGTCGGGGTGTAGCCGCCCTTGACCATGTCGGACCAGAACTGCAACGCCTCGATCGACTTGGGGTCGCTGAAGCCGGACTTGCCGTCCTTGACCACGAACCCGCCGTTGCTGAGCATCGCCGGGTAGTAGTCGGTCTGGTTCCCCAGCGTGTCACCGGTGGCGAAGATACCCTTCGGCCCGAGCGCGGCCTTGAGCTTCACCGCGGCAGCCTTGTAGTCCTCCCAGGTCCAGTCAGCGGTCGGGGGCTCGACCTTGGCGTCGAGGAACAGCTTCTTGTTGTACCAGAGGGCGATCGTGTCGTAGTCCTTCGGTACGCCGTACTGCTTGCCGTCCAGCGAGTAGAGGTCGTCGAGGGCCTTCGGGTAGTTGGCGGGGTCGAGCTGCTTGGCGCTGATCAGCGAGTCGATCGGAGCCAGCTGCTTGTTCGAGGCGAACAGCTGGAAGTTGGGGCCGTTCATCCAGAACACGTCCGGCAGGTTGTCGGACGAGCCTTGCGTCTTCAGCTTGGTGAAGTACTGGTCGAAGGTGGCCAGCGAGATCGACACCTTGACATCCGGGTACTTGGCGTTGAACGCCTTCACCACCGACTGCATGGCGGGCTGCTGGTTCACGTCCCAGATCGCGTAGGTGAGATCACCCTTCACCTGGGACGGGTCGGACGGCACCTCCGCCTTGGAGGCGCCGTCGGAGTTGCCACCGCAGGCTGTCAGGGCGGTCGCCGCGAGGACCACCCCCGCGACGACGGACGAGATACGCATCTGTGTCTCCTTGCTCAGGGCCGGAAGGGCCTCGGGGATCGACAAGTTGTTACGCACGGGTGGTGGCGCGGGGTAACCGACTGACGGTCCTGCGTTTCTATCATTGCGCGTGGATGCTCGCAAGCACCCATTAGTGAGCAGAACTGACGTTGACAACGTCAGCCGGGCCGCCCACGGCGGCGATTCGGCCGGGTCATGGGCACAATGTGCCGGTGACCGAAGCCACCGCCGCCCCGAACGCGCTCGGCCTCTCGCCCGAGGCCTCCGCCGACCTCGCGCCCCGTCCGGGTGCCGTGGTGGGGGCGGACGGCACCACCTTCACGCTGTGGGCGCCGGCGGCCGAGCGGGTCGAGCTGGCCCTGATCGCGGCGGACGGCAGCCAGCGCAACACCGATCTGACCCGCGTCGGTGAGCACTGGGCCGGCTTCGTCCCCGGTGTCGGCCATGGCCAGCGCTACGGCTACCGCGTGCACGGACCCTTCGATCCCGCCCGTGGGTTGCGGTTCAACCCCGCCAAGCTCCTGCTCGACCCGTACGCGCGGGCTGTCGACGGTGAGCTGGACTTCGCCAGCCCGCGGATCTACGACTCGTCCACCGGCGACTCGGCCGGACATGTCCCGGTCGGCGTGGTGGTGGCCGGTTCCGAGCCGCCGCCACCGATCAGCCGGCCGGTGCCGTGGGCCGAGACCGTGATCTACGAGCTGCACGCCAAGGGCTTCACCAAGCTGCATCCCGAGGTACCGGAGCATCAGCGCGGTACGTACGCCGGGCTCGCCCACCCGTCGGTGATCCAGTACCTGGTGGACCTCGGCGTCACCTCGGTCGAGTTGCTGCCGATCCACCACTTCCTCACCGAGCCGTCGATCGCCGCTCGCGGGCTGGTGAACTACTGGGGCTACAACTCGCTGAACTACTTCGCGCCGCACGCGGCGTACTCGTCCTCGGGGTCGCTGGGCGAGCAGGTGGCCGAGTTCAAGGCGATGGTGGCCGCGTTCCACGCGGCCGGCATCGAGGTGATCCTGGACGTTGTGTACAACCACACGGCCGAGGGTGGCTTCGACGGCCCGACCCTGAGCTTCCGAGGCATCGACAACCGGGCCTACTACCGGCTCGGCCCCGGCGGCACCATGTACGACGTCACCGGCACGGGCAACTCCGTCGACACCTCCCACCCGCAGGTACGCCGGCTGGTGATGGACTCGCTGCGGTACTGGGTGCAGGAGATGGGTGTCGACGGGTTCCGCTTCGACCTGGCGGTCACGCTGATCCGCAACGAAAGGCACGAGGTCGACCACCAGCACCCGTTCCTCGCCGACATCGCCAAGGACCGGGTGCTGGAGCGGGTCAAGCTGATCGCCGAGCCGTGGGACGTCGGCAGCTTCGGCTACCAGGTGGGCAACTTCGGCACGCCCTGGTCGGAGTGGAACGGCAAGTTCCGCGACAGCGTGCGCGACGTCTGGCGCACCTCCTCGCACGGCGTCCAGGACCTGGCCTACCGGCTTTCCGGCTCCAGCGACCTCTACGGCGACGACGGGCGGTACCCGTACGCGTCGATCAACTTCGTCACCGCGCACGACGGCTTCACCCTGCGAGACCTCGTCTCGTACGAGCACAAGCACAACGAGGCGAACCACGAGGACAGCCGCGACGGCACGGACGACAACCGGTCCTGGAACTGCGGCGTCGAGGGCGAGACCACCGATCGGCGCGTGCTCGCGCTGCGGAAGCGGCAGATGGCCAACCTGATGGCCACGCTGGTGCTGTCCACCGGCGTGCCGATGCTGACCGCCGGGGACGAGTGCGGCCGGACCCAGCACGGCAACAACAACGCGTACTGCCAGGACAACGAGACCTCCTGGTTCGACTGGTCCCTGCCGGCGAGCTGGTCGGACCACCTGGACCTGACCAGGTACCTGCTGGCGCTGCGCGCCAGACATCCCGCTCTGCGGCAGTGGCACTACTTCGAAGGTCGCCCGGTGGTCGAGGGCGGTCGCAAGGACCTGTCCTGGATCGCGCCGCACGGTGGCGAGATGACCGAGGCCGACTGGCACGACGGAGGCCTGCGCACGATCGGTATGTTCCTGGCCGGTGACGCCCTCCGCGGTACCGATGCCGAGGGCAACGTCCAGACGGACAACTCGTTCCTGCTGGCCCTCAACGCGACCGCCGAGCCTCGCCAGGTCGTCGTCCCCGACGCCTCCTGGGCCCCGGCGTACGAGGTCGTGGTCGACACCAGCAACAGCCGCGCCACCGAAGTGGAAGCCGGCGCCATGGTCGACCTACCCCCCCGCTGCCTAGTCCTCCTCCGAGCCCTCTAACCCACGCCGGCACCGCCTGCCCGCACCGTCTACCGCCACCTTCTGCCACCACCTTCTGCCACCACCGTTGCCACCACCGTTGCCACCACCGTTGCCACCACCGTTGCCGGCTTTGCCGGCACCGTTGCCGGCGCCTTTGCCACCCCATTGCAGGCCTGCCCTGCAGGCACCGTTGCCGACGCCTTTGCCACCCCATTGCAGGCCTGCCCCTGCAGGCACCGTTGCCGACGCCCTTTGCCACTTGGTGCACCCGTCATCCACCCCGCAGCGCCGTACGTGACTGACGGGTGCTCAAAGTCGGATCCGACACAACGCAGGGCGCGACT